>JAUNJB010000174.1 GCA_030535375.1 Clostridia bacterium
CATGCCATGGTGGATCGGATTGCCGACAGCACAACGCAAAACAAGTATAGCAGAGAAAAATCTCGCATGCGTGTTTAGCTCCTGATTCACATTAAGCAAGACGCCCCCTGGCCTCGATTTTTTTCGGGGGGGGGTATTCTCTTGCCGGATACACTTTGGTGACAGGATCGAGATTACGACGGCGTGTTCAAGCAGCTGCGAGGAACTACAGATGGACCGGCGCAGACGGACGATCTGTGTGGAACTGTGCGCGGAGGGAGCAGTCAAGCGGATTTGGGTAGCCTACGATATGTTGAGAAGTCGGATGCGGAGGAGTAATGGCGGAATGAACCGTGGTGGGCGGTTCGATAGCAGATTGAAATGGAAGTGAGGCTGTGGCAAGGCATCATAGGCGAGGGCATGGAGGACTAAAGGGTGTGCTCTTGGTTTTTGCCGCTGCCATTTTGCTGGTAGCGGCATACAAGGGCGGACGATGGCTGGAAACGAGAAATGCCCAGCCGGAGGCGCGGGGCGACCGCCTGCAGCGTTATGCGTATGAAGATACCATCGAGGTGGATGGTACGTCCTATCGAAGGCGAAAGAATGTGACATCCATCCTGCTCATGGGCATCGACCGGGCCAATGACACAGTGGTTACCGGCTACCGCAACGGCGGCCAGGCAGACTTTTTGCAGCTGGTGGTCATTGATTCGGATGAGCAGAAGATCACCCGGCTGCAAATTGACCGCGACACCATGACACCCATTACCATCCTTGGCGTGCTGGGCAATCAGTCGGGCGTGCGCACCTCGCAGATCTGCCTCTCCCACGGCTTTGGCGACGGGAAGGAGCAGAGCTGTGAGCTGACGGTCAGCGCGGTATCCAATCTGCTGCTGGGCACGCCCATTGACAGCTATATCGCGATGAACCTGGATGGCATCTCCATATTGAACGATGCGGTCGGGGGCGTCACGGTGACGCTGGAGGATGACTTTTCTGCGCTGGACGCATCCATGACGCCTGGCAGGACGATGACGCTCGTGGGCGACCAGGCAGAAATCTTTGTCCGAAGTCGACGAAACATTGGCGTGGGCACCAACGAGGCACGGATGGCCCGGCAGCAGCAGTACATTGCGCGGCTGGCCGAGCAGCTGGATGGCCTGATCCAAGCCGATGAGGCATTTATCGGCTCGCTGTACGACGAATTGAAGCCCTATCTCATCACCAATCTCAGCCGGGGAGCGCTGATCAATCGGGCATGGACATCCAGGGCCTATGGGCGAACACTGCATGAGATTGAAGGAACCTACCAAGTCGGCACGGATGAGTTCATGCAGTTTTATGCCGATGAAACGGTCTTGCAACAGATCGTGCTGGAGTTGTTTTATCAGAAAGTGGAATAAAGTCCATGGGGCTTTATGATAAACGGAACGGCACGGCCGCCCGCAACAATGAAAGGAGTACCATAACCATGAAGAAACTTGTTTGTTTTGTCCTTGGACTGACGTTGTGCCTCTCGGCTTCCGCGATGGCGGAGTCTCTTCCCAGCAAGACGACCTCTGATTTGACGCGGTTTGAAGTGGTTGCAGAGAACCAGCCGAATGATCCGGATATCTATCTGCTGCCGGTCAATGAGGTGACGGTGGGTGTGCAGCTGCCGGATTATCAGGAGCGCATTGATGTCTGCCAGGTGGAGATCGAAAAGCTGGCAGCCAGCGAGAATGCTGAGAGTTACTTTGCCGGTGCCACGGACAGTGACGGGAACCCTGTGAATTTGAGGGAACTGCTGGGCGTTGAAGAAGATGTAGTTCTGAACGTTTTTGAGTTCTGCCCTGCCATTGCCGGAGGCTTTCAGGAGGACTGCGGCAAGGTGACGGCGACGATGCTCTTCTCCACGCCCTATGAAAAGGACGAGAAGGTTCTTGTGCTGATCGGTATTGTAACCATCTTAGAGGATGGCACGCAGAACGTTGCCTGGCAGGTGTTCGAGGGCATTGGCTTAGGTGCTGTGGAAGGACAGGAGGAAACCTATGGCAGCATTCAGGTCGAACTTACGCCGGAAATCGTGGCAGCAATCCAGAATGAACTGGCTCTGCTGGCTGTTGTCAGTGAGTGAGGGGCATCGGATGTGGAGAAGCGCGGTTCTGCCGCTGCTTCTCCGCAATGGATGATTGGAAGTAGAACATATACGGATCGGAGAAAGTAGACTATGTCAGATAAACGGAAGAGGCGGTCACAGGCGGCGGAGACTCCCAGAACGGCGATTTCCAGCACTGGCGTGCCTGCCAGCGATACCATTGATTTGGTTGAACTGATGTATCGGCTGCTGGGCGGATGGAAGCTGATTGTCTGCCTGGCGCTTGTGTTTGCTGTGACGGCTGGTGTTTATACGATCTTTTTCGTGACGCCGATGTATCAGGCCACCTCGACCATTTATGTGCTCAGCCGCAGTGATTCGGCCATCAACATGGCGGATTTGCAGATCGGCACGGCGCTGACGAGCGACTATATTAAGGTGTTTAAGATGTGGGAGGTTCATGAGGAGGTCATCTCCAATCTGGATTTGCCTTATACTTACACGGAAATGCGCAGTATGCTCTCGGTGGTCAACGATTCTGATACGCGCATGCTGGATATTACGTTCACGTCCCCCTCGGCGGAGGAAGCGGCGGCGGTGGCAAATGAGTATGCCAAGGTCGCCAGCCAATACATCGCGGATACGATGTCCACGGACAAACCGAATATGATGTCCGTCGCGCTGGTTCCTACCAATCCCGTAAGCCCCAATAAAACGAAGAACATCATGCTCGGCTTTATGCTGGGCGCGGTTCTGACTTGCGGCATTATTACAATTCAGATGCTCATGGATGATAAATATAAGACGGCGGAAGATATTCGCAAGTATACAGGCCTGGCGACACTGGCAGTCGTTCCCGTTGAGGATGGGGATAGAATTATGGCGAAAAAGAGCACAAAAAGCAGCGGGAGGAAAGTATGAACAGTTTAACAATTGGCCGGTTTCCTCCGTTGGGATATGCCTGCGGTGAAGCAATCAATACGCTCTGTACCAATCTTTCATTCTCCGGTGAGGATGTCAAAAAGATTATGGTCACCAGCTGCCACGCGGCTGAAGGCAAGTCCTATCTGTCCATGAATATCATGCGGACGATGGCCAAATTCGGTAAGACCGTTGTGCTCGTGGATGCCGATTTGCGCAGAAGCATGATTTCCTCAAAATATGGTCTTCAATTTCCAAATCCCGAATGCAAGGGGGGACTTGCACACTTTCTGGCGGGCAAGGCTGACTTGGATGATGTGATTTATCAGACCAATGTTCCGGGAGCCTATATGGTGCCCGTGGGCAGGGAGGTTTCCAATCCGCTGCCGCTGCTGAACTCGGCTCGCTTCGAGTTGCTGCTGGATGATTTGGCACAGCAGGTGGATTATGTCATTGTAGATGCTCCGCCGGTGGGAACGGTCATCGACGGCGCGCAGATTGCCAAATCCTGCGATGGAACGTTGATTGTGGTCAACTACAATGCCGTTCGCCGGCAGGAGCTCATCGACGTGAAGGAGCAGTTGGAGCAGACGGAGTGCCCGATTCTGGGCACGGTGCTTAACATGGTGGAGTATGACAACTACCTGAGCAAAAAATACTACTACAAATCCTATTATTCCAGCTACGAGCGTTATGATAATACATCGCGTTCGGGTAAGCACGAAAGAAATGGTAAGGCAAAGAAATGACCGGCTTTACCGACATTCATTCTCATTTTGTCTACGGTGTTGACGATGGCGCAAAAACGCGGGCGGATATGGAGGCCATGCTCGGCGCTGCATATGCGGACGGCGTGACCTCTCTGTTTGCCACATCACACATGACGCCGGGTATAAGCCCCTTCGATTTTTTGACGTATCGGAAGCATTTGGATGAGGCGCAAAGCTATTGCCAGTGGAAGGGATATGCGATGACGCTCTATCCGGGAGCGGAGGTCATGTACACGCCAGCGCTGCAGCATTATGCTGTGGATCACCGGCTGCCGACCTTGGCGAATTCCGATTATGTCCTAATGGAGTTTGTGCCGGATATTTCGTTTCGGGAGCTGGAGGCCGCATTGGACTTGATGGAGCGATATGCTTATGTACCGGTGTTGGCGCACATCGAGCGGTATGCCTGCCTCTTTCGTGGAAATGTCGTGGCCCGACTGAAGTCGCGGCACGATGTGCGCTGCCAGGTGAATGCGAACACGGTTTTGAAAGAACAAGGCTTCTTTCGAGCCCGGCGCATTCAAAGCTGGTTTCAAGAGGGATTGGTGGATTTCGTTGCCTCCGACGCACACGATGTAAAAAGGCGCCCATTTCAGATGCAAAAGGTATATGCCGCGCTGAAGAAAAAGTACGGGCAAAGCGAGGCAGATCGGCTCACAGGCATGCAGTAGACATGCGGCAGACAAAGCCGATCTGAAAAGGAGAACAGGGGTAAAGGCTTTGACTGCATGCGCCAGAGTGAAGAACAGAACTGCATGTCTTGAATGATATAAATGATCAGTAAATCGTACGGAAAAGGCGAGAGATAAGTACGGGGAGGATGTCAATGGAGCTGGAGACGGACAAGACGGTGGGCAATTTGGCAGCTTCGACGGAGCGGATTCAGAAAACGGTAACGCGCAGCACGTGGATTGACCGCAAGTACGTTTTGCATACCAAGCGCGCCTACTGGATGCTCCGGCGGGGGCAGGACATCTTCTTTGCTGCGCTGGCATTGGTGGTATTATCGCCGTTTCTGCTGGTGATGGCGGTGGTGATATGGATAGACAGTCCCGGCGCGAGTCCCGTGTTTTCGCAGGATCGCGTGGGAAGAAACGGAAAAGTTTTTCGTTTTTATAAATTCAGGTCGATGGTGCCGAACGCAGAAGAAAAGCTGGCGGACTTGCTCGACCGGAATGAAATGGATGGTCCAGTGTTTAAGATCAAGGATGATCCGCGGATTACGCGAGTGGGCCGTTTTATCCGAAAAACGAGCATTGACGAGCTGCCGCAATTGGTGAACATCCTGAAGGGAGATATGAGTATTGTAGGCCCGCGGCCAGCTTTACCCAGAGAAGTAGAACAGTACGACGAATATGAATGGCAACGGTTGTATGTATCGCCCGGGCTTACGTGTTACTGGCAGATTCAACCTCATCGAAATGAGCTGAGTTTTGACGAATGGTTGGAACTTGATCTTAAATACATAAAAGAACGAAGCTTTCTGACGGATTGGAAGATTATATTCAAAACCGTTTGCGTTGTGTTTGGCATGGATGGAGAATAGGGAACTTCGCAGGAGTCGGTTGGAGCGCCTATAGCATGTTTGGGCATGAGATATTGCCTGGTTTATGAAGGCGGAGCATTACGATGAAAGTATTCACCGGATAAGTTGTGAATATTGCTCATGGAGTGACCTGTTTTCATTGGGCAGAGTATTTGATAAAAAGGCTGATAGTGATAAGGATGTGAGATTCATGATGGTTCCTTCTATCGAAAAAGGAACTTGCTGCGGTCACATCCTCTTTCTTTGCATGTCACATTAGAAAGTAAAATTTTCGTCTCGCGGTCATGAAATCCCGCATGAAAGCTGCGGAAATTACACTGGGGAGCAGTCAACAGCGATGAAGAAAGATTTACAGCACAATGAAAAACTGAATATATGTATGCTCGGCCACAAGCGGGTGCCTTCAAGAGAAGGCGGCATTGAGATTGTGGTAGAAGAATTGGCGAGCCGGATGGTGGCTGAAGGCCACAGTGTCACTTGCTACAATCGCAGAGGGCATCATGTGAGCGGTGCTGAGTTTGATGGTGAGAAATTATCTGAATACAAAGGCGTCAAGATAAAGACTGTCCCTACGATAGAAAGAAAAGGGTTGGCGGCTGTAAGCTCTTCGTTCTTCGCCAGTATCTT
>JAUNJB010000175.1 GCA_030535375.1 Clostridia bacterium
CGCTCCCACTTCCGAAGCGCTTCACACTCCAAAGTGTTTCTGTGCTCGCTGCACGATTTTTCCTACAAAGCAAAACCGGGAAGCCTTCTCCAAAAGGCTTCCCGGCCGTTTCCCGCTTTTACAGCGCAAAAATCAGAATTGCCAGCAGGTGCAGCACGCTGCCCAGCACCACGAAGAGATGAAACACGCTGTGCATGTACTTGCGCGTCCTGCCCATGCCGTAGAGCACGGCGCCCACCGTATAGCTTACCCCGCCCAGCAGGATCAGCCAAAACCCGGGCCAGCCGACGGCCTCGATGAGCAGTGGCACCTTGAAGATGACCGCCCAGCCCATGCCGATATAGCAGATCATGGAAAACACGCTGTAGCGCTTCAGGTCGATTGCCGTCAGCGTAATGGCGACCGCCGCCAGCGCCCAGACCACACCCAGCAAAACCCAGCTGGCCACCGGATCGATCGGCCGCATCGCGCTGAGCAGCAGCGGCGTATACGTGCCCGCGATCAGCACATAGATCGTGCAATGGTCGAGCACCTGCAAAACGCGCTTGCCCTTGCCGTCGCGCAGGCCGTGATAGACGCTTGACATCGTGTACAGCAGGATCATCGATACGCCGAAGACGATTGATCCCGCCAGGCCATAGCCGTTGTGATGCAGCACAGAGCGGATGACGCACAACACCAGCGCCGCCACGCCGATTGCGCCGCCGACGATGTGCGAGATCATATTGAACCGCTCTTCTCCCTTGGTATAGACCGGCATCTCCCGATCCATGAGCTTTGTGCGTGTCATGCTGCCTCCTCGCGTCCGTGCGCGGACGCCGCTTAAATCTAGTTTTCATTTCTAGATTATATTATATTACAAATCACATCAGCTGTCAACCCCGCGGGGATGGCCCGCCCACCGCTTCCTAAACAGAATAACCCATTTTTCCCTGATTATACCGCGTCTTTTTCACGGCTTCAAGCCTGCCGACTGACCCGAAAAAAAATTTATTTCTCCGCGGCCAGGGGCCGCTTCCACTTCCGAAAAACACTGCAAATTGCCCGATTAAGGCAAACGCGGCCGGTTTTTACACAATTTCCTAGCGGCCAGAGCCGCTTCCACTTTCGAAAACCGCTGCAAATCGTCCGATTAAGGCAAACGCGGCCGGTTTTTTCGCAATTCCTATAAAGTGAAAAGCGGCTCTGCCGCAGAGGCAAAGCCGCTTTCAAAGCTTTGGGGAATGGGATTACTTGATCTCGACGGTAGCGCCGGCGTCGGTCAGCTTCTTCTTCATGGCCTCGGCATCCTCCTTGGAGGCACCCTCCTTCAGGGTCTTCGGAGCGCCTTCGACGATGTCCTTGGCTTCCTTCAGGCCCAGGCCCGGCACAACCTCGCGGACGGCCTTGATGATGGCAACCTTCTTCGCAGCGTCGAAGCCGGTGAGCACGACGTCGAACTCGGTCTTCTCCTCAGCGGCAGCAGCGGCCGGAGCGGCAGCGCCAGCAGCGGCAACCGGGGCAGCGGCGGTCACGCCGAACTTCTCTTCCAGGGCCTTCACAAGCTCGGAGCACTGGATCAGGGTCAGGCTCTCGATAGCGGAAACGATCTCATTGATTTCCATGGTATTTTACCTCCATATACAAATTTTGTTGATGTGTTGCGCCGTCTGTGCGGCGTTTGCGGTGGGCGGTTTACTCGGCAGCAGCTTCGTTCTGCTTGTCCACGATCGCCTTGATGACGTAAGCCAGAGCGGTGGCCTGAGAGTTCAGGCAGCCCATGATCTTGGCGATGAGCTGTTCGCGCGGCAGGATGTCGGCCAGGGCCTTGACTTCCTCAACGCTCTGCACAGCGCCGTCCATGATGCCGGCCTTGATGGTCAGCGGGGACGTCTTCTTGTCCTTTTCGCAGGCCGCGATGAACTCCTTAATGAGCTTCGGAGCAGACACCGGGTCATTGTTGCTGAAGACGAAGGCATTGGGGCCCTCGAGGATTGCGTCATCGATCTTGATTCCCTTGTTCTCCATCGCACGCTTGACCAGCGTGTTCTTGAGCACGCAGTAATCCACACCGGCCGCGCGGCACTTCGCACGCAGAGCGGTGATGGCCTCCACGGTGAGCGCCTTATACTCGACGATCACGATGGACTCCGCCTTCTCGATCTTCTCCTCGATTTCGGTCACAACGACTTTCTTCGCTTCTAAATTCTTGGACATGTGTTATGTTCCTCCTTCCCGAAAGCTTTCGGAAAAGAAAAGCCCCTGCGCACGGCGCAAGGGCAGAAAACCGCATTCGCGGACATTTTGCACGCTCACACCTCGGCCGGCGGGAACAACCCTTTACGACGCGAATCGCGCCACCAGCTGTCTTAGGCACAGAACTTTTCAATTCACGGGTGACATTTTATCATAGTTTTCGCAGGCTGTCAACGTTTTTTTAAGGATGTGCCTTATTTTTTCGGGATGCGGTAGGCGAATGTCTCAAGCGTCATGCCTTCAAGCATTTCCTCCGTGACATAAGGCGCAAGCGCCTTGCTCGCCGTCAGCGCCGCGCCCGGCTCGATCGTCGCGCCCGTCGAAAGATATTCCCTGAGCACGTCGACAATTCTCCCCTCTTTGTCCGAAATGATCACGCCGACCGAGCGGTACTCCGCGGCTTCATCGGAATCGTTTGTCGTTTCAAAATAAATCGTGCCGTCCTCGATCCAGGCTTTCGCGTCTATCTCCTCACGCGGCCATACCTGTGAGGATTCGTCCCCTCTCACCTCAAGCCGCACGCGAAGCAGCTTCGCCTGGCGAATCCGCCTCGCAAAATCCGACATGCCCTCGACGGTCTGCGGATCAAGCTTCGCGTCGGAATCCCTCCGCTTTCCCTCCGCGTACGGGTATCCGCCCGCAAACAGCAGGAGCTTTTCGCCCGGGGCGATGACGTTCGTCGTATTGTCGAAGATATAGGACGCCGAATCAATCTCCTCCCTGTCCTTCCCACAGGCGTACAGCCAATCCGTATCGATGACGATCTTTTCATCGCCCGTGTTCTCCAGCTCCACAAACACGGAAAACCTGCTGCCCTCCTCGTCCCATGGGTACAGCGAATGCCGCGTCACGCGCACCTCGCCCTCCGGCCTGACACGGATATCCGCCGCGTCCACGTCCCCGGCCAGCATCGCCTCTTTGTCCATATAGATATTGATCTTCCTGCTCTCCGCCGATCCCGTCGCCGCCGTGCACACCATCAGCAGGATAAAGCATACCAGCGCCATTCCCCTTTTTCCCATCATCTTTCCTCCCTTTTGCCATGTTTACAGCCTCCGCTCTTGTCTGGGCTTGATTATTATTCTATCACTGAAACAGATATATGTCCACTTGAACATACATGGGCGGCCGGAGAGATCACCGCTTTTCCACTATGCGCTTCTGTGCCGCGAACATCGCCGCCATCAGGGCCGTCAGCGCGAGCGCATACACGGGCATCAGCCCGTAGCCGAGCCGGCCCGCCAGCCCGCCGAACACCGACGGCAGAAAAGTCGAACCGACATAGGCAAATGCCATCTGCACGCCGATGGCTGCCTGGGAATTCTCCGCGCCGTAGTTGACCGGCGTATCCTGGATGATGTTGGGATAGATCGGCGCGCAGCCCAGGCCGCACAGCGCAAGGCCCGCGAGCATCAGCCCCCGCACCGGCACGAGCAGCAGCACGCACCCTGCCGCCAGCAGCGCCAGCCCCAGCCGCACCATCTGCTTGGGCAGAAACCTGATCGTCATAAAGCCGGAAATCCCCCGTCCCGCCGTGATGCCCAGGTAGAACAGTGCCGCGTAGGATGCCGCCTGTACCGTGTTCACCCCGCGTGCGACGACCATAAACGTCGCGGCCCAAAGCCCGACGGTCGATTCCACCGCACAGTAGCACAGGAACGTGATCATACCCGGCTTTGCGCCCGGCAGCGCCAGCACCTGGGGAACCGTCAGTTCCCGCGCCTCCTGCTCATCCTGCTGTACATTCCCGCGCTTCCACAGCTTCAGCGTGCCAAAGAGCACCGCACTCAGCACGCATTGCAGCGCGCCGATCACCCGGTAACCCGCGGCCCAGCCGCCGCCCCACGCGATACAGGCAGAGAGAATCACCGGCCCGATCGTCGTGCCGACGCCCCAAAAACAGTGCAGCCAGCTCATATGGCGCGGCGCGCAGTGCAGCGCGACATAGTTGTTGAGCGCAGCGTCGACCGCACCGGCCCCCAGCCCAAGCGGCACCGCCATCAACAGCAGCCAGACATAATGCCTCGCGAACGAAAAGCCCAACAGCGCCAGCGCCGTCATGGACACGGAAATCGCCGTCAGCCTGCCCGTTCCGAACCGGCGGATCAGCCTCGCGCTGTTCAGGCTGGAGACGATCGTGCCAAATGATACGGTCATCTGCACCAGGCCCGCACCCCACAGCGGCGCGCTCAATTCGCCTGCCATCGAGGGCCAGGCGCTGCCCAGCAGCGAATCCGGCAGCCCCAGGCTGATAAAGGAAAGATAAATGATGACAAGCAGCATCGTGGAAACCATAACAAGCCTTCCTCCCGTCTTTATTCAGCTATTCCTCAGCAATTCCCGCAGGCGCCGCATGGCAAGCCGCACAGCGCCCCGCTCCATATCCTGCGCCATATCCCCCTCACAGGTCAGCTTCAGCTCAAACTGTCCCGCCAGCCGCGCCTTCACATGCTCACGCAGCGCACTCTCCCATTGCGGTGTGAAGAAATCCCCATAGAGCACGACGCCCTCCGGCGCAACCGTGCACGCAAGGATCACGAGCAGCTCGCCGATCATCCGCAGCGCGCGGGATGTGTCGGCGTAATCGAGCGCATTCCAGGCATCCGCTCCGTGAATAAACGCGATCTCCCCGGCAAAATGGCGGCATCCGTGCAGGATTTCCCCCTTCACCACGACGCCCGCGCCAGGGCAGAACGTCCTGGGGAAATATACGCCCGCCGCCACATCGATCCGCTCCCGCTCAAATACGTGGCCAAAAACCGCCGCGTTTACGTCGTTTTCAAACAGCGTCTCCACGCCGTATTTTCGGCGCAGACGCGGCAAAAAGTGATCGTAAAGCAGCGCCTCGAAGTCCGAGATGAACACGCAGTCGCCCTCAGCTTCTCCCGGCAGCGCAAAAGCCAGAAGCCGCAGCCGGTATCCCCGCGCCATCACGTCCTCCAGCCACGGGTCAAAGCTGTCCTCACGCACCGCGTTGAGGAGCAGTTTATCGCTGCGCACGCGCTCGCCAAAGAGATTATATATGCTGCATGTGAACATGCTTGCGCCCTCGCCCTGCACGACGCTGATCGCTGCAAAGTGCGCATATTCTCCGTTATACGCCGCAATGGTCGACGGCCTGCCGCTGGGCGCGGAAACCGTCTCATCCTGGCGCACCTCGCCGCATCGTTCCATCTGCGCAAGCAGCTTGCCCACCGTCATCGTGCTCAAGCCGGTATCCTCGGAAAGCTGCGCGCGCGTCGCCCGCCTGCGCGCGATCAGCGCCCAGCGCAGGCTGTCCATATGATCCGCCCGGCGGCTGTCGATATCCTGCCCCATTTGTCCGCCTCCATAAATCAACCTAATTTATAAATCAAGTTTATTATATGGGCAATCTACAACGCTGTCAAGCCTTTATCCGAAAACAGAAGAAAAAGAGGAGCCGTCAGGTCTATTCAAGCATTCTAAGAGCGCAGTTGACCAAGCAAATCAAGCTTTTTTGAGCTTGGATCTCTATTCGGGAAACTCACATAGTCACACCCGCTTCACGAACGCAAAAAGCGCACCGTGCGCGCACCTTCTTCCGAAGCACTTCACACTCCAAAGCATTTCTGTGCTCGCTGCCCGGTTTTTCGCGCAGCGGCCAGTGGCCGCC
>JAUNJB010000019.1:0-12846 GCA_030535375.1 Clostridia bacterium
AGGAGGAAAAACACATGAAACCCATCCCAAAGAGTATGCTTTATCTCTTCGTACTGGTGATGCTTATGTCGTTGTGCCTGAGTACAGCGACGGCGGAATCCGCTCAGAAATCCCCTGTAAAGTACTATACCCGAACAAACAGTAACAAAGAAACTATGCCGGACAACGAGATGGTGCTCGCCGAGATCGAAAAGCAGTCGGGAATTGAGCTTGAGGTGATTGCACTTTCGAATGAAAGCTACGGAGAAATGTTGAACATGATGGTGGCCGCAGGAGACACGTTTGACGGGTTTAACCTTGTCGGCGCTACAGGTGTGAATTACATGAATCTGATTGAACGAGATGCCATCGTGCCGCTTAATGATCTGATCGATGCATATGGTCCCAACATCAAGGAACAGATGGGAGCTGCGTTTGAATTCCTTGGCACGGATGCGGAAGGCCGTATTTGGACATTGCCCAGAAGCGAAGTGTTCCCGATGGGATTCGTCCCTACGATTCGTCAGGATTGGATGGATAAGCTGAATATGGAGATGCCAACAACTCTGGAGGAGTTGGAAGCTTTCTTTGAAGCTGTGCTTGCCAATGATCTCAACGGAAACGGAGATCCAAATGATGAAATTCCCTATTTGGGAGATGGATTCTTGTATGGAATGAGTAATTTCTCGTGCTATTTTTTCGGGAATGGGCTGACGAATCTTGATGCGGAAAGAAGATATATGGATGAAGATGGTGTTGTACGTCCTATCTATGAGCATCCAAATTTTAAGCTGATGCTGGAGACATTTGCAAGGTGGTATCAGAAAGGCTACATGCATCCGGAGGCCAATATTCTGACCAACACGCAGCGTGCCGATTTGCGCAATGCAGACCGCGTGGCCATGACGTCGGGCTGGTATACAACTGGTGTGAACGCGGAAATTACGATCCGCAGCGAGGGCAAGGAGGATGCGCTCTATGTCGCGCTGCCACCGCTCCAGAATCCGCCGGAGGGTGGTGCTTGCGCATGGCCCAGCAACCCGATTTATGATCATCAGACAGTTGTGATGAAGACTGCGGAGAACGCGGAATACCTGATCAAATATTATGACTGGATGCTCGCCTCTCCGGAAAATCTGGCACTTGTGAATTATGGCATTGAAGGCATTCACTGGAACTGGAAGGATAAAGAGCAGAATATCATCGAACTGACGCCGCAGGCCTCCAATTATTCTGGATTCTATGCACTGGGAAATCTGTACTATTATCCGCAGATGCCGAGAGTTTATGTCAATCCCGAATCCGTGCGTGATTATGAGTATGACGTTCTGCAACAGAGAATACGCAATGACTTTACCATCATGTCAAGTTTCGACGCGGGTATTTCCTACAGCTATACAGGCACAGATGCGGAATTCTTGACGAATGACGGATGGACAATGATTGAAGAGGCGATTACCAAGATCGTGATCGGCCAGATGGATATTGCACAGTGGGACGATGTCGTGAAGACATACAAAGCGATTGAAGGGGATGTGTACAGCGCCGTCTGGACGGAGCAGTACAACGCAGCTAGGGGAAAATGATGTGATCCTACCGGGGCGATGCGGCCCGATCGCATCGCCTTCGGTAGGAGAGGAGGATGCCATGATATTGGGACAAGCGGCGTATAAAGCGCGTTATGAAGGGCTCCATCCATGGTTTAAAGAGGCGTTTGATTTTATCGAACGATGCAAATATACGTCTTTGGAGCCGGGTGAATATGCAATCGCTGCGCGAGATATTTATGCGCTTGTTCAGCGATATGATACCCTGTCTGAGGAAGAGGCGGGGTGGGAGGGACATCGAAAGTATATTGATATTCAGTACGTGCTTTCAGGGGAAGAAGCGCAGTGCTATGCGCCGATCTCGCAGGTGGAGGAAGGGGCGACGTATTGCGAAGAAAGTGATCTGCTGCACTGCAAGGTGAAAAACTACACAAAACTGCTGCTAAGTCAGGATCAATTTGCGATTTACTATCCAGAAGATTTGCATAAACCCAAATGTGCGGTAAATCAGAGCTGCCGGGTGGACAAGATCGTGGTGAAAGTAGCGTTCAGATGACTCTGTCGAATGAAATGAATGGGGGATCGCGATGAGCTTTTTTGTAGGGCTTCCCGTCTCGCCGGAGAGCATCAAAGAAGACGGATTGGAAAAGACGCTGGATAAGCTGGCGATGGCCAGGGTAAATGCTATTATTTTCAATGCGCACAATCCGGATGGCGCGCATTATCATTACCACGCGGATCAATACGCGTTTACTCGCCTCAAACCATTTTGTAACGATGAACGGGATGTTGAGGAGGATTTATTGGAAAAAGTCTGTGATGAGGCTTCCCGCTACGGTTTACAGGTATACTCACATACGATGTGTTATGAAGGTGGAATCCCTGGTTTTTGGCCGGCGGGTGAGGGCCGGGAGACCGTTTCGCACCAGCTGAAAAACTTTATGGATTGCTCGCAAATCGATCTGTTTGGCCGACAGAATTTCAGACCGTGCCTTAACAATCCGGACTATAGACAGTATTATCTGAGCGCAGTTCGTGATCAACTGCTGCATTATCCGCTGGAAGGCATCAACTTCAATTTGGAAAGGAATGGTCCGATTTCACATGTGCTTGTCGGGCAGTATGCATCGAGCGTTCACAATCGTAAGCCGATGGCTCCGATTTGCTTTTGTCCGCATTGTTTAGCCAAAGCGAAGGAGAAAGGAATCAACATCGATCGGGCGCGGCAGGGGTATATGGAGCTGCTGGAGTTTTCTGAGCGCAGTTGGAGACAGGCTGGAAAGAACGGAGATCCATTTGCCGGCGCTGGTCTGCCGCTTGGAAATCTGCGGGATGATACGACACCTGCAAACGGTTATTTTATGACATTCTTCCGGCTGCTCATGCGTTATCCTGAGATTTTACAGTGGAATCAGTTGTGGTTTGACGGAATCAATAGTTTTTTTGCAGAAGTGTATAGTACGGCAAAAATGAGTAATCCTCATTCTAAAGTGGGGTTGCACATCTGGCATCACAGGGCAATGAGCATCTTTGAACGGGCGGGATATGATTATGACATTTTGCGGCGCTGCTGTGATTGGATTAAACCGAAAATGGACCCTGTTTGCGGCGGATATCGCTATCATTTGGATATTCAGCGTTACCACCAGGCGCTCTTTTACGATGTGCCGATTGAAAAAATGTATGATGCGTGGAACACAATGCTCGGCTATACCCAGGAGCCGCCATTTGAAGAACTCCCTCGTAGTGGAATGAGCCTTGATTATCTGTACAAGGATGTGGCTTGGGCCGTGCAGGAAAGCCGGGGTGAGGTGCCGATTTATCCGGGAATTGGTCTGGATATGCCGACACCAACCAAGATGACGGAACCTGAAGACGTGAAGAAGGAGTTGTACACCATTTACCGCGCAGGCGCTAAGGGGGTGATCCTCAGCAGGAGTTTAGGCGAAATGCGAGAGTGCAATTTGAAGGCTGCGGGGGATGCCGTCGACGAAATCAACGCGATGACGAAAGCCGAATCGTAAAAGCTCATGTTTGCGAGCTGAATTGAAAAAGAAATGAAGGAAGGTTGATCGGATGAAGATTTGCTTGCTGGAACCACTCGGCGTGAGCCGAGAACTGATTGACGAACTAGCAGACCCGGTGAGAGCGGCAGGGCATACGTTTGTCGATTACGATCAGAGGACGACAGATGTGGAGGAGCTCAAACGGCGCAGTGAAAACTGTGATGTTGTGATGATTGCCAACACGCCCTATCCATCTGAGGTTATCCGTGCCAGCAGACAGCTCAAGATGCTGGATGTTGCCTTTACAGGCATCGATCATGTCGGACTGGATGCGTGCAGAGAGTGCGGTGTGCTCGTGTGCAATGCGGCGAACTATTCCAACCAGACGGTGGCTGAAATGACAATCGGCATGGCCATCGCTTTGCTGCGCAAGACGAAACAATCGGATATACGCGTGCGGGAGGGTGGAACATCGGCCGGGCTTATGGGAGGAGAAATTGCCGGGAGAACTATAGGAATCGTGGGAACAGGAAGAATAGGCATGATTACTGCCAGACTTTTTCAAGCGTTCGGCGCTGATGTGATTGCGTATTCCAGAACGGAAAAGCCAGAAGCGGTTGCGATGGGCATTCGCTATGTTTCGCTTGAGACATTGATGCGCACCAGCGATATTATTTCTCTGCATATGCCCAGCAATGCGTCCACAAAGGGCATGATCGATCGGAAACGGATTGGGATGATGAAACCTCAAGCAATGCTGATTAATTGTGCGCGCGGACCTATTGTGGACAGCAAAGCGTTGGCGGATGCATTGAATGAGGAACGTATTGCGGGAGCAGGCATCGATGTGTTTACTTCGGAACCGCCGATTCCCGAGGATGAACCGCTGCTTCACGCGAAAAACACGCTTTTGACTCCACACATCGCCTTTCTGTCAGAGGAATCGATGGTGCGTCGGGCGAAGATCGTGTTTAAAAACCTGTATGCATATCTCGATGGAAGACCGGAGAATGTCTGCAAGGGATGAAAAGCAGCTTTTTGCATACCAGGAAAGCAAATCTGTATGACTTAATAAGTTGTTATAGGAACCTCCAATCCACCAATCCTTCCTCATTTACACGCTTTACAGCAAGTGCGGCACGCTGGAATCGTGATATTTACATCATCGGTTCGGCGGGCCGCCTATTCTCTTTGCCAAGGGTGAGCGAAATACAATGTAAAAAGCGTCGGATAGAATATTTTACGAGTACAGCGCATATAAATACTTTAACCATGTGATTGTGGTATACATCATAGCTGCTGAGAGAGCGTTACGAATACAAAGAAAATGCATTTGATGAGCAGGTTTATCAGATTAAGCTCGCTGAGAGAAAGAATTGAAGGCTTGTTGAGAGAATAAGGAAGCGATAGAAACTGAATATAGAGATGCTTTGTCAGGGTATTTTGCAAAACGAGAGGAATTGATTCGTTTCAGGAAAGAAAAAAGGCGAAAATATGGAAATGTGTGCATGAATGAATTGGAAAAAGAGGTTTTTTTGAGGTTTGGGCGAATCATAATGTTTGTATGAGAAAGCGGCAGCCCGATCCTCCAGGACGGTCGGATCATCGGCGCGGTGACGCACGTGTACCTGAGCGACGCGGCGCAGGGCTACGGCATGTACATCGAGTGGATGCTCGAGCAGAGCGACAGCCTGGATGCGGAGAACGGCAGTCAGGCGGCGTAAAACGAGCAAAGCACGGACGGGCATGAGGCACGGAAAGGCGGTGAAAAGAACCGATGATGAAAAAGATCAATATTCTCTGCGCGATGCGCGATGCGCGCGTGGCGGAGGAACTGAGCCGGGAGCTTGACGATGGAGAGCGGTGCGCCATGCGCATCGTGGGCAACGGCGACGCGGTGATCACCAGCGTGCGGCGGTTCGTGCCGGATATTCTGGTGCTGGATGCGATACTGCCTCATCTGGACGGGCTCGGCGTGGTCGACAGGCTGCGGGTGATGCTTGGCGGCCAGATGCCGCGGATCATCGGCGGTTCGATGATGCCCTTTTCGGACGCCGGGTTTCAAAGGCGCGGCGTCAGCTGCCTGGTGCGCGTGCCGTGGGAGCATGATCAGCTGAAGAAAGCGATCCTCGATCAGATATGCGAGATCGAAAGCTGCGTGGACTGGCAGCGCGCTCAGCCCTCCTATGAGCGTGCGTGCTTCCTGCTCCGGCAGCTGGGCATGCGCAGCAAGCTGCAGGGCTTCACCTATCTGGCCTGGGCGGCCGCGCTGGCCTACGAGAGCGAGGCACGGCTCTTTGCCGTGGGGGAGCGGCTGTATCGGCCGATTGCGGCGCGCTTTGACACGACGCCGCAGAATGTCGAGCGGCTCATCCGCCACGCGGTGGAGAGCACGGTGGATTCCGTCGGCGCGGTTGCGCTCTATGGATTCTTTGGCAACACGATTGATCCCACGCGGGGGAAGCCGACCAATGCGCAGATGACGGGCATGCTCGTGCAGCGGATGCGTGTGTCGTGAGAAGAGGCCGTCCTTTTTTCGGAAAGGAAAGGAGAAGCGCCGCTTCACAATTGAAAAAAGAGGTCTGATGCGATATAATGGAAGCATCAGACCTGTATTTTTTCCCAAGGAGGATGTACGATGAATAAAAAGGCGATTCTGATCGTGCTGGACAGCGTGGGTATCGGCGCCCTTGAGGACGCGGCCGCCTATAGCGACGTGGGTGCGGATACGCTGGGGCACATTATCAACACCTGTCATCCGAAGCTGCCCAACCTGATGGCACTGGGCCTTGCGAACATCGACGGTGCGAGCTTCCCCGGCGCAGCCGCACAGCCCACGGGCAGCTACGGCAAGCTGCGCGAGGTATCCGCCGGAAAGGACACGACCACCGGTCACTGGGAGATCGCGGGCGTGCAGCTCTCGCGTCCGTTTCCGACGTTCCCGAACGGTTTTCCGCAGGAATTCATTGATCGCTTTGAGCGGGCGACGGGCTATGGCACGCTGGGCAACAAGCCCGCCTCCGGCACAGCCATTCTCGACGAGCTGGGCGAGGAGCACATCGCTACCGGCAAGCTGATCGTCTACACGTCGGCGGACAGCGTATTCCAGATCGCGGCGAACGAAGCCGTCGTTCCGCTGGAGGAGCTGTATCGCTGCTGCGAGGTCGCGCGCGAAATGCTCAAGGGAGAGCTGGAGGTTGGCCGCGTCATCGCCCGTCCGTTTGTGGGCGAGCATGCGGGGGCGTTCAAGCGCACCGGCGGGCGCAGGGATTACAGCGCCGTGCCGCCGGAGACGATGTGCGATCTGCTCGAACGCCAGGGGAAAACCGTCTATGGCGTGGGCAAGATCGAGGATATCTTTGGCCATCGCGGCATCACAAAGTCCAATCACGCCGCGGGCAATCCCGCCTGCATGGAGGCGACGTTTGCCGCCATGCAAGAGGATTTCGACGGCCTGCTGTTTGTCAATTTGGTCGATTTTGACATGGTGTTCGGCCATCGCCGCGATGTCAAGGGATATGCGGGCGCGCTGGAGGTGTTCGACGCGCAACTTCCGCAGATTCAGGCGATGATGGGCGAGGAGGACATCCTCATCCTCACGGCGGATCACGGGTGCGATCCCTGCCACTCCGGCACCGATCACACCCGCGAGCACACGCCGCTGCTCGTGTGGGGCAAGAACGTGAAGGCGGGTGTCAATCTCGGCACACGGGCGACCTATGCCGATATCAGCGCGACGATTCTTCATTTCTTCGGTGTGCAGAACACGCTCAAGGGCACGTCGTTCCTCGGCGATATCGCGAAGTAAGGAGAGAATACCATGGATGAAATCAAGCGCATTGAGGAGGCGGCTGCGAAGGTGCTGTCCGTCTGCGGCACGGCGGATATCGGCATCATCCTGGGCAGCGGATTGGGCGGGTACGCTGGCGCGCTTCAGGATGCCGTTTGCCTGCCCTACAGTGAGATTCCCGGCTTTCCGCGCTCAACCGTGCCCGGCCACGCGGGCATGTGGTGCTGCGGCACGCTGCACGGCAAGCGCGTGGTGATGATGCAGGGCCGATTCCACTATTACGAGGGCTATTCGATGAAGGATGTCACCCTGCCCGTGCGCGTGATGCAGAAGATCGGCGTGAAAACGCTCATCGTCACCAACGCGTGCGGCGGCATTCGCCTGGGCTTTACGCCGGGCGATCTGATGGTGATCGGCGATATGTTCAGCCTCACGGGGCAAAATCCGCTCATCGGCGCAAACCTCGACGAATTTGGCCCGCGCTTCCCGGACATGAGCTGCGTGTTTGACAAGGAGCTTCGGTTGCTCGCGCATGACTGCGCGAAGGCCCAGGGCTTTGGCTTGCAGGAGGGCGTGTATGCCCAGATGACCGGCCCGTGCTATGAGACGCCCGCAGAGATCCGGATGCTGCGCACGCTTGGCGCGGATGCAGTCGGCATGAGCACCGTGCCGGAGGTCATCGCAGCGCGCCACGGCGGCATGCGCGTGCTGGGTATCAGCTGTATTACCAACATGGCGGCGGGCATTCTCGATCAGCCGCTCAACCATCAGGAGGTTACGGATACCGCCAACCGCGTCAAGGATCGATTCAAGAATCTGCTGGACGCGGTGATCGCAAGGCTGTAATGGTTTACATGAAGAATCCCCCGGAGCGTCTTGCTGCGGGGGATTTGCTGTGCCGTAAAAAGTCATTGCATATCTCTCTGTGAAGGGCTTGAAGCCTCGTATTGAAAGCGCTCCGCTGAGGCAGAGGGAGCAGGGCGTTTTGATCGCGAAGCGGGCGCGTTGGCCGGGGCAGAATCCTTTCCCCGGGACTCTCGCTTTATTCGCCTCCACCCTTGAAACGACCGGGCCGGAAGCGCAATGCCCGCATCGCCTTTCTCTGCCGCTTTCCATCCGGCATATGGAAGTAACAAAAGCGGTATGAGCGGGAATCTATGCCTGTATCGTCAGGATCTGTCTGGAAAGTGCCGGCAGGCGGCTTGCAGCTGCCTGCGGACACACGCTTCGTTCTGCCCCAATATCCAGGCTGCTTCCGGGACGGAAAGCTCGTGATAAAGGCAGAGCAGGAACGCCTTTCGTTCTCCGGGGGAAAGCGCGCCGATGAGATCGACGAGGGAGCTGCGGCGGGAAATGGGGCGGGCCTCGCGGCAGGGGCATGTGCCCAGCGCGATGCGCAGAAGCCAGGGGAGCGCGGCGTGCTCCCGCTGACTGTAAAAGGAGGCCATCTCTTCATAAGCCGTCGTGAATACGCGCTGAGTGACGAAATGCGCTGTGTCCAAATCGCCGGAAAGCAGATAGCATGTGCGGATGATAACATCGCCGTAGCTTGTCATCCACTGGGAGAGCTGCGCTTCGCTTTGCGGCGCCCGATTCAAATTCATGTGATTCACCCAATGTATTATAGCGGATTTTCCGCTAAAAATCAATAGCGGATATTCCGCTAGGATATACTGATCTTATTCTGGATACAGGGTGAGACGATGTGTATAAGAGGATTCGCGAACTTCGGGAAGATCGTGATTTGACACAGAAAAGAATGGGGGAGATTCTCTCCTGTTCGCAGCGTGTGTACAGCAATTATGAGCGCGGAGAGCTGGATATTCCGACGGAAATCCTGATCAAGTTGGCCAACTATTACGACGTGTCCGTGGACTACATTTTAGGCCGAACGGATCGCCAGGCGACGAACAGATAGCGGGCCGCCCTCGGGCTGCGCAGCCGGTTTGTGCGCGCGGATGAGGACGCCGTCATAAGAAAAATCCCCTGTCCAAGCGGGCGTTGGCTCACATGGGCAGGGGATATGTCTTGGCGGATGGGCGGAGCGGTCAATCCTGGTGTTTGTCGTGCAGGGGGAGCTGCTCGTCGTTGATCAGCGAGGGGATGGTGCGCAGCATGATGCGCAGGTCGACCCAGATCGTCCAGTTTTCGATGTAGGCGATGTCGTATTCGATGCGGCATTTGATCGATGTGTCGCCCCGATAGCCGTTCACCTGCGCGAGGCCCGTGATGCCGGGCTTGACCATGTGACGGATCATGTAGAGCGGGATTTCATCCCGGAATTGCTCGACGAAGCAGGGAATCTCCGGCCTTGGGCCGATCAGGCTCATATCGCCCTTGAGAACGTTGATCAGCTGGGGCAGCTCGTCGATGGAGAGCTTGCGGATCAGCGCGCCGAAGAGCGTGCGCCTGTCGTCGTTTTGCGTGCTCCAGGCGCTATCCTCCTGATCGTTGGGCTTCATGCTGCGGAATTTGAGCATCTTGAAGGGCTTTTTATCCTTGCCGATGCGCACCTGCGTGAAGAAAACCGTGTCGTGTGTGGAGAGCCGCACGCCGATAGCGGTGAGCAGCATCAGCGGGGAGAGCAGGATCAGCATGAGCGCGGAGAGGACGATGTCGCACGTGCGCTTGATCATGGCGTTGCCCAGATGATTGAGCGGGATGTCACGGATGCCGATCATCTGGATGTCCTCGAATTTAGAGGTGACGATCTGGGAGCTGATGCGCTCCTCATAGCAGGGGATGATCCGAAGCGGCACGCCGTATTTTTCGCAGGAGGCGATGATGCTGTCCAGGTGGATATACTGCTCCGGGGGCAGCGCGATGATCGCCTCATCCGGCGTCAGCTGGGTGATCGCCTGCTCCAGCGCGTCGTAGCCGCCCATGTAGGTGCTGTCAAACGGCTGTCCCTGGCTGGCGACGTAGCCAAGCAGGTGATGGCCCGCCTCGGGATCGCCGAGCACGACGCCCGCATAGCGCTCGGCCGTGGGGCCCTCACCGATGAGCAGGATGGTGCGCTGATAGAAGCCGCTGCGGTGGAACGCGGAAAAGATGCGGATGACGATGAAGTGCTTGACGGAAATCAGCACGACGGAGAGGCCACAGCTGATGAACACAACGCCGCGGGAGAACTCCGGCAGATCGATGATGAACAGCAGCGCCAACACGGAAAACGTGCACGCCAGCTCGCATACGATGGTGCGCTGCACCTGCTTGCCAAAGCGCCGGTACAGGCTGACATGGGGATAGAATGCGAGGCTGTATGCCGCGTAATGCAGCACGGCGGTGCACAGCGCCATCGCATGGTAGACCGACAAATCGTAATTGAGCACGCCCGCAAGCAGGTGGAAGCGCACAAAATACGAGAGCAGGAAAGACAGATAGCTGATCACGGAGATGATCAGCGTATGCGTCCGGATGGACAGATGAGGGGATTCCATGAAATGCTCCTTTCGGAAGGACGGAACACGGCAAAACCGTGGGAATGGCAATGCAGCGAAGACGGGGCGGAGCCGATGAAGCTCTAATCGCCTTATTATAACAGATTTTTGCAGGGCTGTCCATCCGCGCGAAGAGATCGGAGCGGGTGTCGGAAAGAAAAATGGCCTGCCGCGTGGAAGGGATTGCCAATTCTGCCGATTTCCTTTATAATTCTGATGTGATATTTATGATGCGATTCCGCGTGATAGCAGGCCGGATGGACGAAGGAAGACATGAAGCGGGAGGAAGAGATGACGATGAAAAGATGGGCAGCCCTGGCGGTTATTCTGCTGACGCTGTGCACGGGCGCGGCGGTGTCGGAGGGACGTGCGGTGCGATTTGACGATGGGTTTGAATTCACGCTGCCTTCCGATTGGGTGCAGCTCGATGTGAGCGAGGCCATGGGGGAAGCGGGTATCGTCTACGCGGCGGCATCCGGGGACGGCCGGAATACGGTGCAGGTCAGCTGGTCGGACCTCGGGGAGAGAATCACCGCCGGGCAGGTGTATGAGGAGCTGTCGGCGGTATATTCCGACACGCGGATCATCGAGATCAACGATATTGCTGTTGTCGGCTTTACGGATACCGGGAATGACGCTGCGGGTTTTGCCATGGTGGATGCCGCCGGAACCGGGCTTCGCGTCCTCTTCCTCGCGCCGGAATCCGACGAGGCATTCGTGGATACCGCCGTGGAGATCACCATGTCCATTCGGTACGGCGCGCGGTGATGCAGGACAAGGCGATGCCCGCGTCCGGCGAAGCGGGGGCGGGGCATTGCCCGGGCGTTTTTCTGCCGCCGAAAGCCGGCGTTTTCAGGCGGTTCCGGGGAGAAAGAAAATTGGACGGGCGTTCTTGACACGCGCATAGGGAGCAGATATAATAAAAGAACACGCTGAAGTGGTGGAATGGCAGACACCGGGGACTTAAAATCCCCTGCCGTCAGGCGTACGGGTTCGAGTCCCGTCTTCAGCACCATGAGGAGCTCCAAAACCTGGTTTTGGGGCGTTTTTTGTACAGGCGGGAGGCGCACACAATGGAGACAAGGCAAGGCGGAAGGACTGTTCGCTGGGGAAGCGTAACGCTGGGAGAGGGCATGCCCAAGGTGTGCGTGCCGGTCATGGGCGGCAGTCTGGATGCGCTGCGGCAGGCGGCACGGCGCGCGGCGTACGCCCGGGCGGATGTCATCGAGCTGCGCATCGACAGCCTGTCCCCGATGCCGGATGCGGATACCGCGCTGTCGGCCTGCCGCGCGGTGCGGGAGGCGGCGGGGGATATTCCGCTGCTCTTCACCCTGCGCACGGCGAGGGACGGAGGGCCGGGAAGCGCGGACGCGGCGGCGTATGAAAAACTGCTGTGCACGCTGGTAAAGGCGCGCGCGTTTGAGGCGGTGGACTGCGAGCTGAGCGTGGGGGACGAAGCCTTTGCGCGCATCGTGCGGGCTGCGCATGCGGCCGGCGTTTCCGTCGTGGGTTCGAGCCACGAGTTCGGCGAAATCGGGGATATGGCGCGCGCCGCGGATTGGCTTGCGCGGCAGCAGGAGCTGGGGGCGGACGTGTGCAAGGCGGCCGTCATGACGAGGGACCGCGTACAGGCGCTGGAGGCCGCGCTCACGATGACCCGGATGGGGGAAATGCTGCGCGTGCCGATGATTGCCATCGCGATGGGGCCGGCCGGTGTGCTCACGCGCGTGTGCTGCGAGTGCATGGGAAGCTGTCTCACGTTCGGCACGGCGGGCGAGGCGTCCGCGCCGGGGCAGACGGATGCGGCGGCGCTGCGCGCTGCGATGGACACGATCCACGCCGCGATGGCGTAAAATGCAGGCGGTTTCCGCGTCCGCAGACAAGCGCTTCAGGCCGCCTGGTCTGAGCGGATGGCCCGGCGGACGTGCGGATAAACAAAAAAGCGCGCCGTGCGCGCTCCCACTTCCGAAGCAGTTTAACACGCCAAAGTGTTTCTGTGCTCGCTGCCCGGTTTTCCGCGCAATTTCCTAAAGCGCGCCGTGCGCGCTCCCACTTCCGAAGCAGTTTAACACGCCAAAGTGTTT
>JAUNJB010000019.1:12946-23962 GCA_030535375.1 Clostridia bacterium
TGTGCTCGCTGCCCGGTTTTCCGCGCAATTTCCTAAAGCGCGCCGTGCGCGCTCCCACTTCTGAAGCAGTTTAACACGCCAAAGTGTTTCTGTGCTCGCTGCCTGTTTTTTCGTGCAATTCCCTATAAGTTAAAAGGAGATGCCTGTGCGTCCTCAGGCATCTCCGATAAGGGAGAAAAGTTAGCTGTCTCTAACCGAGGATTAGTATATCATATAAAGCCGGTTCGCGCAAGCCCCTTTTGCGCATTTTTTTATTTTTTGAAGGAGAAGTAAAAAACAAAACTTTACAAATATTTCTGCGTGTATTATAATAGATTTAACGAAAGGGATTGAACCCTAGTATCGAAGGAGGACGACCCATGAAAAAGATCGCAACATTGCTTCTGGCTGTCTTGCTGCTGGTGACCTGCGTCGGCTTCGGCCTGGCCGAGGATATCACGCTGGATGTCATCATCTGCCAGTACGGCCCCAACACCAACGATTGGTTTACCGGCACCGGTATGGACGGCTCCAATTTCGTCACGAAGTTTGAGGAAGCCAACCCCGGCATCAAGCTGAACCTCGAGGTGGTTTCCTGGAACGACGTGTATACCGTGGTTTCCACCCGCATCAGCAACAACAATGCCCCGGACATTCTGAACATCGATACGTTTGCCGACTACGCGAACGAGGGGCTGCTCCTTCCTGTGGCGGACTATTGCCCGGAGGAGCTCTATAACGACTTCTTCCCGTCCTTTATTGAGCAGTCCGTGATCGACGGCGTCTGCTGGGCTGTGCCGGATCTGGCCTCCGCCCGCGCGCTGTACTACAACGTGGATATGCTCGAGGAAGCCGGCGTCGAAGTGCCGACGACCTGGGCCGAGCTTGAGGATGTCTGCCAGGCTCTGCTGGACGTCTACGGCGGCGAGGTCTATCCGTGGGGCATCGACATGACCACGGACGAGGGCCAGGCTGCGTTTGCGTACTATGCCTGGGGCAACAACGGCGGCTTCGTCGATGAGAACGGCGAGTGGGCCGTGAACTGCGACGCGAACGTCGAGGCGGTCGAGTACGCTATCGGCCTGTACAACCAGGGCTTCACCAACCCGAACCCGGCCACCCAGACCCGTTATGATCTGCAGGATATGTTCGGCGCGGGCAAGCTGGCGATGGTCATCGCTCCGAATTCCCTGCCGACCTATATCGCGGACAAGGGCTACTCCGGCGTGAACTACGCTGTGGCGGATATCCCGCACAACGAGGGCGCGACCTCCAGCTCCGTCGGCGTTATGGATCGCATCATGGCCTTCAAGGATGACAGCGCGCCGGATCAGGCCGCCCGCAATGAGGCGATCGGCAAGTTCCTGACGTTCTTCTACGATCCGGAGAACTATGTGGGCTGGGTCAGCATGGAAGACTTCCTGCCGGCCGTCAATTCCGCCGTGGCCGCTCTGGTCGAGGCCAATCCCTCCTTTGAGGCGTGGCTGAACGTGCTGGACGGCTGCCAGTTCTACCCGACCGCCAAGGCTGAGTGGATCGATGTCAAGCAGGGCGTGACCAGCGCTGAGCAGAACGCGCTGACCGGCGGCGATGTGAAGACGCTGCTGGATGCTCTGCAGGCCCAGATTACCAAGTAAAGCGAGGCTTTGCAGGGGGTTGGCCGAAAACCGACCCCCTTTTCTTTGGCTCTAAACCCTCTGTGAAAGGAGGATGCACACAGTGAATTCCATTTTGGTTCGTCATAAGTGGGAGCCGTATGTCTGGCTTTTGCCCAGCATTCTGCTGATGACGATCTTTGTCGTTTTCCCGATAGGCATCGTCTTCAAGCTCGCGTTCAGCGAGATCTCCAAGGCGGGCATTGTCGGCGGCTTTGTGGGCCTTCAGAATTTTAAGGCGGCGGTGTCCGCACCGGTGTTCGGCACGGTGATGATCAACACGCTGGTATGGGTGGTGTCCGTCGTCGGGCTTTCCACGCTGATCGGCTTCGTGATCGCAATGGTGCTCAATCAGGAGTTCTTCGGCCGCAAGCTCGCGCGCTCCATCGTGGTCTTCCCGTGGGCGACGTCGCTGGTGATTCAGGCGTCGATCTGGAATTACATCATCAAATTTGAGTACGGCAACCTGAACAACGTGCTGCTCAACATGGGCATAATCAAGCAGGCGATCAACTGGCGCGCGACATATCAGATCGAGTTCATGTGGGAGTGCGGCGTCGGTATTTTCGTCACGATTCCGTTTGTGACGTTCTGCGTGCTCTCCGGCCTGCAGTCGATCGACGCGGCGTATTACGAGGCGGCGACGGTCGACGGCGCCACCTTCTGGCAAAAGCTCTTCCACGTCACGATCCCGCTGGTTCGCCCGTCGCTGACGGTCAGCACGGTGCTCAATGTGATCTACGTGTTCAACTCGTTCCCGATCATCTACACGATCACCAAGGGCGCGCCGGCCAATAAGACGGATACGCTGATCACATACCTGTATATGCTGGCGTTCTACGATCAGCAGAAGGGCCCGGCGACGGCGCTGTCCGTCATCGGCTTCATCATTCTGTGCATCGTAGCCGGTGCGTACATGATGATCTCCATGCGGAAGGAGGATGAGGCATGAGTGCGAAATCCTCTGCCGGCAGGAAGAACCGCGCGGCGCTTTTGATCTGCGCGGCGGCCGCGCTGGCGATCGCCGTTTTGATGTGCCTGCCGCTGGTGAGGTTTACGACCAGCGTGTATACCAAGCGCTCCGCGAACACGTTTGTGGGCGATGAAAAATATGAGGCCGCACTGGCCGAGGCGCAGGCCGCGAAGGCGGAATTCGAAGCGGACGGCAGCGAGGTTACCATCGAGGAGAGCGTCACCGAGCGCGTAAACTCTAAGGGGGAAACCACGTCCATGGTGGCCTTCGAGGTGCGGCAGACCGTAAAACGCAGCGGCTGGGACTTTTTGGCCGCGGGCTTTGCCCCCGCTACGGTAATGCGCGTGCTCGTATTGGCCGTCGCGCTTTCGCTGGTGCTGGCGCTGCTGGGGCTGCGCGGCACGATGGATACGCTGCACCGCGATCTGAGCGGAGCGGCCGTCAATCTGCGCGCGGCGGCATGCGTCTGCGGGGCGGCCGCCATCCTGATGGCGCCAGTTTTTTCGATGGTCAGCACCTACACGTTTTCGCGGCAGGTCGGGCTGATTATCGGCGGGAACGCCGTCTCCGGCGCGGATGCGCTGCTTGAGCGGATGGATGCGTTCCTGTACGGGGGCACGGCTGGCGAGCGGATCACCGATCTGCTGGGCGGGCTGAGCGAGCAGGTGACCCCGGTGCTGTTGCTGATGCTGCTGGCGCTGTGCGTGCTGCTGGGCGGCCTGATTGTGATCTGGCGCGGCGGCCTGGCGAAGACGCTTTCGCGCGCCGGGCTGTATCTGTTCGTCATCGTGGTCAGCGTGCTGATTCTGTATCCGTTCTACGTGATGCTGATCACGGCGTTCCGCAGCAACGCGGAGACGACGGATATGTATTTCCTGCACATGCTCCCGACCCGGTGGATTTGGAGCAATCTCAAGGACATTGTGGATCGCGGCGTGCTGCGCTTCCTGCTGAATTCGATCATGCTCTCCACGGGCGCGACGGTGATCGCCATGCTCTGCGGCATTCCCGCGGCCTATGCGATGGCGCGCATGAATTTCAAGGGAAAGAAGATATTCCTTGGATTTGTAATCATGAGCCAGATGTTCTCGCCGGTTGTGCTGCTGGTGGGCATCTCGCAGCTGATGAATACGCTGCACCTCAACGATACCATCATCGGTCTGATGCTGATCAACGCCGCGTTCAATCAGGCGTTTGCCATCTGGCTGCTGCGCGGCACGTTTGTATCCATCTCCCCGGAAATGGAACAGGCCGCCTGCATCGACGGCTGCTCCACGGTGGGCGCGCTGGTGAATATCCTGCTGCCCATGGCTGCGCCCGGTATCGTGACGACGCTGATTTTCGTGTTCATCAATTCGTGGAATGAGTACACGATTTCCACCGTGCTGATCTCTACGCCGACCAATAAGCCCATCACGGTGGGCATTACGCAGTTCAGCTCATTCAACATGATCGAATGGCAGTACCTGTTTGCGGCTGCGCTGCTGGCGACTATCCCAGTCGTCATTCTCTTCATGTGCATCGAAAAGCATTTGGCTGCGGGCTTGACATCGGGCGGTGTCAAGGGGTAAACTCTTGCGGGGGAAAGAAACTGGAAAAAATACAATTGGAGACTGACTATGAACGACAAAATACTGAGCATTGCGCGGCGTTTTTCTCTGCCGGAGGGCGAGCTTCACATTGCCGCATACGGCAATGGGCACATCAACGAGACCTACTGCGTCAAAGTGGAGGAGAGCGCGCGGCGCTTCATTCTCCAGCGCGTCAATCGTTATGTGTTTGAGAGGCCGGAGGAGGTCATCAGCAATATCGCGAAGGTGACGCAGTATCTGCGCGGGGTCATCGCCGCAGAGGGCGGAGACCCGGAGCGGGAGACGCTGACGCTGGTGGAGAGCCTTCGGCACGAGCCGTTTGTCATCGATGACGACGGCGAGCTGTGGCGCATGTATTGGTTCATCGAAGGGACGATTTCCCGGGATCTGCCGGACACGCCGGAGCTGTTTGCGCTCTCCGGCGAGGCGTTTGGCCGGTTTCAGCGGCAGATGGGCGGCTTCCCCGCGGATTCGCTGGCTGAATCGATTCGTGACTTCCACAACACGCCCGTCCGCTATGCTCAGCTGATGGACGCTGCGGCGCGCGATGCCGCCGGACGCAGGCGCGAGGTGGAAGCGGAGCTGGCCTTCTGCATGGAGCGCGAACGCGAGACGCACACGCTGGTTGACGCGCTTGCCGCCGGGGAGATTCCGCTGCGGGTGACGCACAATGACACCAAGCTCAACAACGTTCTGCTGGATGCTAAGACGGGGCGCGGCGTCTGCGTGATCGATCTGGATACGGTCATGCCGGGATTGGCCGCGTATGACTTCGGCGATTCCATCCGTTTCGGGGCGAACACGGCCGAGGAGGACGAACGCGACCTGTCGAAAGTGGAGCTGTCTCTGCCGATGGTCGAGGCGTTTGCCCGCGGATACCTGAGCGAGGCGGGAAGCACACTCTGCCGCCGCGAGATCGAGCTTCTGCCGATGGGCGCGAAGCTGATGACGCTGGAATGCGGCATGCGTTTCCTGGCCGATCACCTGAACGGTGACAGGTATTTCAGGATTCATCGGGAAGGACACAATCTCGACCGTGCGCGCACGCAGTTTGCGCTCGTGCGCAGCATGGAAGAGAAGTGGGATGCCATGGCGGATATTGTCGCTCATCGGTGATGCCGGCGCGCGGAGGCCTGCACATTTTGTGCGGGCCTTTTATAACAGGCTTGATTTTTGATGCATGACAGGATATAATATACATATTACATGCGCATACGTCGGAGGTGACGCTTATCAAACCTGTGAACCGGCCCCTGATGGACTTTGGCTCATGTCTCAAGCGCATTTTAAAGAGAAAAAGGTGTCCGCGTCGGAATTGGCGCGTATGATGTCGTATAAAAGCCGAAACAGTATTTTTCGCATTCTTGACGGGGAAGGCGGCAGTCTGGCTCAGTCGGCTTTTTTTGATAAGCTGATGAGGGATGACTGCCTGCATCTGACGCAGCAGGAGCGCGAGGCGCTTGCCCAGGCGCTGGAGGTCAGCCGTGTCGGCGTGAGCAGCTTTCTGAGCAACATCGCGATGAGAGAAATGCTCATGGATGTGGGCAAGGCGGTGGACGGCGATCCCGTGCTGCTGATCAATGGATCGGAGGAAGTGGGCGATCTGGCGCAGCTGCTTGCCTGCTGCGTGAAGGGGAAGCGCGTCTGTCTGACGATCACCGGCTGCTGCGACAGGCAGATCTTTGAGACGCTGAGCGCCCAATTGCTGCGCCAGGATATCGAGTGCGAGGTCAGCGTGACGCATTACGTGTACACCGGCGCAGACGAGGTGATCCAGAATATCTCGGCCATCCAGCCGATGCTCTATGCCTCCTGCTACACGGCGTACAGCGTCGAGCAGGGCATGTTTTCCAAGGAGAGGGAGAGGCTGTACCGCAGCAACTTCATCTTCGTTCACGCGCAGGGACAGGATGACAGATGGCATCGTCGCCATCTGCTGCTGGTGGACAAGCGGACGGTCTGCGTGATCGAATGCCCGAGCGAGATGGATATGAGCGTGATTGAGACGCTGCTTGAGGCGGACCGGCCGAGAATGCTGCCGCTGAAATCCGAGTTTGCGCTCAATCATGCGCCGACGGACTACCTGGCTTATACGGAGGATTACAGGCTGCTTGAGCATAACAAGCCGATTTACACCATCAAGCTTGATGTGCCGATCAACTTTATTCATCCGGATATTCTCGTTCCCTCCGTGCTCGACGGATTCACTCAGACGGGATTTGTGGCCGGAGAGGAGCTTGGGCCGCTTGTTGAGAAATTCTATCGCATTCATCTGATGCGTTGGGAGAATTTCTTCACCAAGCGCAAGGCAACGCACACGATCTTTTCCCGGCAGGCGATGGAGCGCTTCGCGCGCACCGGTGTGCAGGCCGATCATTTCTTCGCCATGCGGCCCTATACGCCGCATGAGCGTGTCGCGATCCTTCAGCATATCCGTGAGCACACGATGAAGAATCCCTATTTCAAGGTGTATTTCTTCAAAGAGGACTTCTGTCCGCCGGAGATCGAGATCGGTCTGTACGAGGGCATGGGCACGCTGATCACCAAGGCGTACACGCATTACGATTTGGAAGGCGACCATGTGGAGGCGCTGATCACGCAGAAGGAGTTTTGCAGCAAGTATAAAGAGTTTTTCACGCAGGATTTGCTCGTCGGCCAGGTGCTCTCCGAGAGCGATACGCTCAAGGTGCTCGATGAGCTGATCGGAATCGCGCAGGGATTGGCTGAGGAAAAATAGCGGCCAGTGGCCGCTGCCCCTTCCGAAGACCGCTGAAAATGGCCCAATTAGGGCGAACGCGGCCGAATATTGCGCAGTTTCCTGTAAAGAAAAAAGCGGCCAGTGACCGCTTCCCTTTCCGAAGACCGCTGCAAATGGCTCAATTAGGGCGAACGCAGCCGAATATTGCGCAGTTTCCTGTAAAGCAAAAAGCGGCCAGTGGCCGCTGCCCCTTCCGAAGACCGCTGCAAATGGCCCAATTAGGGCGAACGCGGCCGAATATTGCGCAGTTTCCTGTAAAGCAAAAAGCGGCCAGTGGCCGCTGCCCCTTCCGAAGACCGCTGCAAATGGCCCAATTAGGGTAAACGCGGCCGAATATTGCGCGATTTCCTACAAGTAAAAAAGAGATCAAACGAGTCGCCGGTAGAAAAGCCACCGGCGGCTCGTTTTGATGTCTTGAAGACGGGATGATTACGGCATGGCCCTTGAAAGCGCGTCCACCTCGTCCATCCACACGCGCATCTGCGCGTCGGACGGCATGCGCCAATCCCCGCGCGGAGAGAGGCTGACCGAGCCCACCTTCGGGCCGTCCGGCATCGCGGAACGCTTGAACTGCTGGGTGAAGAAGCGGCGGACGAATGTCGACAGCGCCGTGAGGATGGCCGCATCGTCGTATTCGCGTGCAAAAGCCCGCCGGGCGAGGGCGAAGAGCTTGGCGGGAGACGCGCCGCTGTCCATCATGTGATAGAGGAAGAAATCGTGCAGCGCGTAGGCGCCCAGCGTGTCCTCGGTGCGCTGGGTCAGCTCGCCCTCCTTGCCGGGAATCAGCTCGGGGGAAATCGGCGTGTCCAGGATGTCCAGCACCACGGGCAGGATATCTCCGCCCAGCTTTCCGCCGACATATCGGACCAGATGGCGGATCAGCGTCTTGGGCACGGAGGCGCTCATGTTGTACATGCTCATCTGGTCGCCGTTGTAGGTGCACCAGCCAAGCGCCAGCTCGGACAGATCCCCCGTGCCCAGCGCGAGCGCGCCAACCTTGTTGGCGTAGTCCATGACGATCTGCGTGCGCTCGCGCGCCTGACTGTTTTCGTAGCAGATGTCGTGGACGTCGGGGCTTTGCCCGATGTCGGCGAAGTGTTGGGTGACCGCCGGGCCGATGGGCACGGTCAGGCTTGTACAGCCGATGAGCTCCATCAGACGCTCGGCGTTGCCGCGTGTGCGTGTGCCGGTGCCAAAGCCAGGCATGGTGATGCCGATGATTCCCCGCTTGTCCCAGCCGGCGCGCTCAAAGGCGAAGGCCGCGGCCAGCAGCGTGAGCGTGGAATCCAGGCCGCCGGAAACGCCGACGACGGCCTTTTGCGTGTGCACATGCTCCATGCGCGTGAGCAGGGCCTGCGTCTGGATGAGCAGGATCTCCTCGGTGCGTTCGCTGCGCTCCGCACCGTCCGGCACGAAGGGCGTCGGGGAGAGCGCGCGCAGCAGATCCTCGTCCGCGCGGGGTGGGGGCGCGAAGGAAACGGTGCGCAGCGGGGGAAGCGTATCGTCCCAGAAGCTGCGGTTTTGACGGCGCTTGAATTGCAGGCGCTCGATGTCGATGTCCGCAATCGAATAAGAGGCTCCGCGGGCAAAGCGCTCGTTCTGGGCGAGCGTGCGTCCGTTTTCAAACACGCCCGCATAGCCGGAGAAGACGAGGTCCGTCGTCGATTCGCCGTAGCCCGCGCCGGCATACACATAGCCGCACAGGCAGCGCGCGCTCTGCTGGCTGATGAGCTCACAGCGGTAGCGGTGCTTGGTCACCAGCTCGTTGCCCGCCGACGGATTGGCAATCAGCAGCGCGCCGCCCATCGCCAGCCTGCCGGACGGCGGCTGCGGCACCCAGAGATCCTCGCAGATCTCCACGCCGAAGGAGAATGTGCCGCAGTCAAAGCACAGATCCTGTCCGACCGGCACATCCTGCCCGAGCAGGCGGATTTTGTCCGGCGCACCGTGGCCGGGCTCGAACCAGCGGCGCTCATAGAATTCACCCGAGTTGGGCAGATGCTCCTTGGGGACGATGCCGAGCAGCCGCCCACCGCAGATCACGGCCGCGCAGTTGTACAGCCTTCCGTTCATGGACAGCGGCAGGCCGACGGCAAACGCCGTCTTCACCGGCAGCGCGCAGAGCGTGCGCAGCGCGTCCAGCGCGGCACGCAGAAGGGCATCCTGCAAAAACAGATCCGCACAGGTGTAGCCGGTGAGGCAGAGCTCCGGGAAAACGCAGAGCTGAGCGCCCTGCTGATCGGCTGTTTTGAGCAGCGCGGCGATTTCCTCAGCGTTTTTGCTGGGATCAGCGAGGTATACGCGCGGCACGGCGGCCATCGCGCGAATCATGCCGGAAAGAGCGGGCATGGCGGGATTCTCCTTTCGGGCGGCAAGTCACCGCGGTTACTGCTTATACTTTACCACAATTCGGGACAAATTACAAACGGATGACGGCCAAACCGCATGAATGGCGGCCACCCGGAGAAGAATACCACGTAAAGACGCGAAAAGGCGAGGGGATCGGATGAAGGCAAGATGGACGGATCTGGCCGTGGAGGCGCGGGGCGGCATAAACAGGCACAGCCGCACGGAGCGGCTTGGCAGCGGCATTGAGCGCACGGTGGTCAGGATCGACGATGAAAAGAGCGCCGGCGAGCTGGGGCGGCCGATGGGTACCTATGTGACGCTGAGCTGTCCGCAGATGATGTCCATCGAGCTGAGCACGCGCCAGGCGCTCAGCGAGGAGCTGTCGCACACGCTGCGCGCGATGTTGCCAAGGGACGCGCGCACGGTGCTGGTCACGGGGCTTGGCAACCGCAGCGTGACGCCGGATGCGCTCGGGCCGCGCACGGTGGAGCGCGTGCTGGTGACGCGGCATATGGACGGATGCCTCCCGCACGACGTCGAGGAGAGGATGGCGAGCGTCTGCGCGGCGGCGCCGGGCGTGCTGGGCGTCACGGGGCTGGAGACGGCGGAGGTGCTTCGCGGCATGGTGGAGCACGCGAAACCCGACGCGGTGATCGCTGTGGATGCCCTGGCCGCGCGCAGTTCGCAGCGCATCTGCTCGACGATCCAGGTCGCGGACACGGGGATCACGCCCGGATCGGGCGTGGGCAATCACCAAAAAGCGCTGACGCGCGAGACGCTCGGCGTGCCGGTGATTGCCGTGGGCGTGCCGATGGTGGTCTATGCCTCGACGATTGCGCGCGACGCGATGGCCTATTTCGGCGAGGAGAGCGGCGCGTCGGAGGCGGATGAGGAGAAGCTCGCCGAGTGCGTGGAGCGCGTCGTCTCCGAGCGGCTGGGCGATCTGATCGTCACGCCGCGCGAGGTGGACGCGCTGGTGGAGCGGATGGCGGGCATCGTGGCGGAGGGAATCAATCTCGCGCTGCATCCGGGGCTATCCGCCAGGGAAATTGCGCAGCTGATGGCGCAGTAAGCGCGGATGACGGCGCATAGGATCAAGAGGAAACGAGGAGGGAACCGATATGAGCATCATGAAAAAGCTCGCGGCGGGCGGATTGCTGCTGCTCACGCTGCTGATGCCCGGCCTTGCGCGGGCGGAGGATGAGGACGCGCCCATGGAGACGGGCACACCGTTTGAAATCACAAGCCCGAGCGCCATTCTCACGGAGGCGTCCACCGGCCGCGTGATCTTTGAAAAGAATGCGGACGAGCGCAGGCCCGTCGCCAGTGTGACCAAGGTGATGACCATTTTGCTGACGCTGGAGGCCATCGACGAGGGGCGCATCGGCGAGAACGACAGCGTGCCCGTCTCCGCGCACGCGGCGAGCATGGGCGGCAGTCAGGCGTTCCTTGACGCGAACCAGAGCTATCCGCTGCGCGAGCTGCTCAAGAGCGTCATCATTGCCAGCGCGAACGATTCCGCGGTCGCCCTGGCGGAATACATCGACGGGACGGAGGAAACCTTCGTGCGCAGGATGAATGAGCGCGCGCAGGAGCTGGGGCTGACCAACACGCATTACGTCAACTGCAACGGTCTGCCCGCACAGGATCACTACATGAGCGCCCGGGATGTGGCGGCGCTGAGCGCGAAGCTGGATGAGCATCCGCTGT
>JAUNJB010000019.1:23972-28903 GCA_030535375.1 Clostridia bacterium
GTATTACTCGTTTTCTATGATCTGGATGGACGAGATCGCGCACAAGGGCGGGCGCGTCACGCAGCTGACCAACACCAACCGGCTGATCCGCTTTTATCCCGGCTGCGATGGCTACAAAACGGGCTCCACCAACGAGGCGCGATACTGCATCAGTGCCACGGCGAAGAAAAACGACATGCGCCTGATCGCCGTGGTGCTGGGTACGAACGCAAGCCAGACGCGCTTTGATGAGGCGCGCTCGATGCTGGAATACGGCTTTTCCGGCTATCAGCTGTTCTGCCCGGTGAAGGAGGGCGACAGCCTGCAGATGGATGTGCCCGTGCGCCTGGGCGGCAGCGATACCGTCAGCGCCGTCAGCGGCGGCAAGTGTGAGCTGCTGCTCAAAAAGGGCGAGCAGGGGCAGATTTCCCTGGAGGTCGCGCTGGTGGAGGGCATCAACGCGCCGGTGCATCGCGGCGACGCGCTGGGTGAAATCCGCGTGAAGCAGGGCGATGAGGTGGTGCAGGTGATTCCTGCGGTTGCGGGCGAGACGGTCGAACTGCCGGGCATGCTGCATTCTCTGCTGCGCATTCGCGACCGGTTTATGCTCGGCAAGAGCGCCGCACAGTAAAGAGCGCGCTTGTATGCATTGCGCGCTTGACAAGCCTGTGAGTTTGCTGTAAGATTATACTAACTAAAGGGCAAATCAAGCCAATGGCATATGGAGGGATAAGCGTGGTCAATGCGATCATTATTGTTATCTTGGTAGCGGTCCTGGTCTTCGGCGTGAAAAGCTATGCGAAGAAGCTGGCGAACGGCTGCTGCGGCGCCGGAGGGGATGAGGTGCGCAAGGTGCGCGTGGAGGATAAGGACCCTGCGCACTACCCGTACAGCGTCACCCTCAGCGTGGAGGGCATGACATGCAGCAAGTGCAAGGCCCGCGTCGAAAATGCGCTCAATGGCATTGACGGTGTCTGGGCGCAGGTGGATCTTCAGGCGGGCAGCGCGCAGGTGCGCATGAAGAAGACCGTTCCTGACGATGAGCTGTACCGTGTCGTCGCGCAGGCGGGATATGCCGCCCGGCGCGCGGACTGAGAAGAGAATGCGAAAGGGCCGTCAGGTCAGAGTCCGGATATTCTAAGAAAAAAACTAAGCATTCGCTTTCCATCTGCCGCCGTCGGTGACGGAAGCAGACAGATGGAAAGCGTGGGGCGTTGGGGAACCGGAGCCTGCCGCAGCTGTTTACATCTTGCCGCCGCCAGTGGCGAAAACAGGCGAGATGTAAACCCAAGGTTGGCGGATAAAGGCAGGCGAAACGCCGCGTTGTCCTCGGCCTATGGCCGACGCGCGCGCTTCGCGAACGCAAGGAGCGCTGAACGCGCGGCTATGCGGGTTTCCCGGATGGAGCCTCAAGTCCCAAAAGGCTTGATTTGCTTGGTAAACTGCTCTCTTAGAATGCTCGGAGTTGGCCTGACGGCTCCTTGCTTTTTGGCGGTTGGATCGTTTTGCCAAAAGCCAACCGCCCTCCCCGCGGACGCTGCGTCAGGCGCCTGCGGGAGAGGGCGGCGGGTATGTAGAAAAGTAGGGAGGATTAAGTAAAAATGAGCAATTGATCCACTGAGATTTGAGTGACTGTGAGGGGATTACTTGAGCGCCTCGCCCAGCGCGCGGCAGGCGGCCAGCGCATCATCGTCCGGATCGTCCTGGCAGATCACGCTGTCGGCGGCGAGCACGGCGCCGGCGGCCTGGCAGTCGCTCTCCCAGGTGCGCATCCACTCGCCGTCGCCCCAGCCATAGGAGCCGAACAGCGCGATGGTCTTGCCGCTCAGTTCGCCCTTGCAGCCCTCGAACATCGGCTCGAACTCGGAGTCCTCCAGCTGCTCGGTGCCCATGGACGGGCAGCCAAAGGCGATGGCGTCGTAGTCCTTGACCATGCTGGCGTCAAACTCCGCGGAGGTGAAGAGCTTCGCGCCCGCGGCCTCGGCCACGGCCTCCGCCATGGACTGGGTATGACCCGTTCCGCTCCAGTAAACAACAGCGATATTCTTCATAATAAATGACTCCTTTCATTTTACGCGGTTAAACCGCGACAGTCAGCTGATGCAGTGTTCTGCCGGAGAGATACAAGCGTTTGTAGACCTCCGTGCACTTTTTGAACTTGGCGAAGAGCTTTTGTGCGTCGCAGGCGTTGGAATATGCCTTCCAGCAGCCGCAGCACAGGCAGCCCTGCCCTTTGTTCTCGATGAAAGCGATGACGTCCGAGAGCGGATAGCCCAGGAACAGGCCCACCTCGTGCGGAAAGTCGGCCTGTGCGGCCAGCCGTTCACAGAGGGTGTCGAGCGCGTCCTGCACGCACAGGGAGGTGTAGCCCCGCGCGCGCAGGAACGCCGCCACTTCAGGATCATCGAGCAGGCGTGTGAGCTGTCCCTCCCGGTACAGATAGCAAAGCGCACGGCATTCGTCAGCACGAATCACGCGCAGGCTGACACCCTTGAGGCGCAGCTGATCGTTCAGGCGTTTCGTCTCTGCCGAGAGCGTATCCCAGCAGGGGGACACAAAGCTGAACAGACTGCCGACCTTGATGCTGGCCAGTGTGGGCGCGCAATGCTCAATCAGGGAGGGCTCGAGGGACACACGCATACCTTCTTTCATCCATAGTTAGATAACACTAACCTATTTGGAAAAGAATATGCGGACTAGCCGCATATTGGGAGGAGTGGGTGAATTCCTTTTAGTTAGCGAAATCTAACTCATGCGATGATTATACCGGGAAAGTGCGAGGCTGTCAAGGGGGTAAATGAAAAAATCTCGCACCTTTGCCGAATATTTCCATCGGGCCCATTGCGGGGCGCGGCGCCGCGGCGGGCATACTGATACGGAGAACATCGTCAAAGGAGAGAACGATATGACGGCAATGAAGTTGACCGCAAAGGATTTTGACGCGCAGGTGAGCCGGGGAAACGGAGAAGCGCTCGTGGAATTCTGGGCCCCCTGGTGCGTGCACTGCAAGCGCATTGCGCCCGCCATGGACAAGGTGACACAGGAATACGCGGACAAGCTGACCATCGGCAGGGTGAACATCGATGAGGAGCCGGAGCTTGCGAGGCGCTTTGGTGTGGAGGTCATTCCCACGCTGATGATGATTCGCGGCGGGCAGGCGGATGGCGTGTTGGTTGCGCCCGACTCAAAGGCGAAGATCGACGCGTTTATCGCGCAGAAGGGCATTCAGTGACCGGCAATGCACGCGCGGCGGATGTGATCGTCGTGGGCGGCGGCCCGGCCGGATACACCGCGGCGCTGTACTGCGCCCGGGCCGGGCTGTCCGTGCTGGTGCTGGAGAGGCTGTCCGCGGGCGGGCAGATGGCCGCGTCGGCCGGGATCGAGAACTATCCGGGGTTTGACGAGGCGGTCGACGGCTTTTCCCTCGGCGAACGGATGCAGCGGCAGGCGGAGCGCTTCGGCGCGCGCACGACGCTTTGTGAGGTGACGGGCGCAAAGCTTGACGCGCCCGCGAAGACGCTCGTGACGAGCGAAGGCGATATGACCGCTCCGTGCGTCATTCTGGCGACGGGCGCGTATCCGCGCAAGCTTGACCTGCCGGGCGGGAAGCGCTTTGACGGCCGCAGCGTGCATTATTGTGCATCGTGCGACGGCATGGCGTATCGCGGAAAGCGCGTATCAATCGTCGGCGGCGGGGATGCCGCCGTGGCCGATGCGCTGGTGCTTTCAAGGATTTGCGAGCATGTGACGCTGATCCACCGTCGGGACAGGCTGCGCGCGGCGCAGGCGGAGCAAAAGCTGCTGCTTGCGGCCAGGAATGTCGCGCTGTGCATGAGCAGCGCCGTCGTCGCGCTGGAGGGGGAGGAGAGGTTCTCGGGCGTTCGCGTCAGGAATACAGAGACCGGCGAGGAGAGAGAAATCGCGTGCGACGGCCTGTTCGTGAGCATCGGCCGCGTGCCGGACACCGCGCCGTTTGCGGGAGGAGCCCTGGAGCTGGATGCATCGGGGTATATCGTCGCGGATGAGACGGCCCGCACGTCGCTTCCGGGCGTCTTTGCCGCCGGAGATGTGCGCGCCAAGGAGGTGCGTCAGATCGTCACCGCCGTGGCGGATGGCGCGGTTGCGGCCCGGCGCGCGGAGGAATACATCGCGCGGAATGAGCGCGTGAAGTGAGCATGCGGCATGGGGAGCCTCCGGACCGGCCGGAAATGGGGCAGAGCCTCAAAAAGACCTGATTGACCTGGAAAACTGCTTTTTCATTTTGTTCGGATTTATCCGGACGGCCCCTTTTTCGTCGCATTGAACCGCATGGAAGTTTGTGATATACTTGGAAAAACAGAGCATGCGGGAGGAATGAGGGAATGACGGAGGTTGTGGCGGCGCTGATTTGGGACGGCGGGCGTTTTTTGATCTGTCAGCGCCCGGCGCATAAGGCGCGGGGGCTGCTTTGGGAATTCGCGGGCGGCAAGGTGGAGCGCGGCGAGACGCGGGAGCAGGCGCTTGTGCGCGAATGCCGTGAGGAGCTGGGCATCGAGCTGAGCGTGAAGCGGGTGTTCATGGAAACGACGTACGCTTACCCGGACGTGACGATTCGCCTGACGCTGATGGAAGCGCGTATTGCGGACGGTAAGGTGCGCCCGCTTGAGCACAGCGCGCTGGCGTGGATTTTGCCGGAGGAGATCGGCGCGTATGCGTTTTGTCCGGCGGATCAGGCCTTCTTGCCCGCGCTGAAAAATCAACCGGCGCGGGACTAAATGCGAAGAGGATCGCGGCATCTCCCAAGGGCGGGGATCAAGCGGCCTTTTTTTACTTACTAGGAAATTGCGCGAAAAACCGGGCAGCGAGCACAGAAACACTTTGGAGTGTGGAGTGCTTCGGAAGTGGAGGCGGCCACTGGCCGCTGCGCGAAAAACCGGGCAGCGAGCACAGAAACACTTTGGAGTGTGAAGCGC
>JAUNJB010000176.1 GCA_030535375.1 Clostridia bacterium
CCTGCGATAAGCCGCGGCACAGCCCAGCCCCGCGGTCAGCAACGCCAGCCAGATCGCCTGCGACATGAACTCCAAATATGGATACAGGACTCCTCCTGGCCGTGTCAGGCTCTTAAACAGTGGAGAAAACACTTCGTCCTTATCCGCAATATCGACAAAATTGGCCAAGTCCGCTCCCCAGTTGAACATCCCGTTGCCGAAGGTTTCGACCGTCTTTCTGCGAATGTGCTCCGCGAGGCCGCAGATCCCCATTTGCGCCAGCCGCTCCTTGATGACGCCCATCTGCGCTTGGGAGCGCTCCGCCCTCGTCAGCGCAGAGACGGAGAAAATCACATCTTTCTCGCTATATTGGCCGATTGTCTCCTCGTTGAGCCCCATCATCACAAAGTGCAGCATACCATTATTGCGCTCCCTGTTCATCTGAATGGGAGACAGATCCACAAGCCCGTTAAACACGGGCCCGGCGATCAGCATCGTGATCAGCGCAAGCATGCCCATGCGCGCCAGGCACAGCTTCACACGCCTCTGACCCAGCAGGCGCACCGCCTCCACCATCGCGATGGCAATCATCATGATCGCCGGCTGCGGTTTGATGAGATAGATAATCGGTGCCAAGAGACACAATAGCAGCCAATACCGCCACGGATGCTCCTCCTTGCGCATGCCCAGATACAGATTCACCATCAGGACGGGGAACAAGACGCCCAGACTGTCCGAATATGGGATCATCACCCTCGGTGACAGCCCCAGATAGATCACATAAAGGCCGAGTACGGCTCCGGAAATCGCCCTGGAATGCGTCAATTTCCTCGCAGCCCGCAGGGTGAGATATCCCGTCACCGTATTGATGACGCACTGCACCGCAATGAGCACAAATACGCACCGATCCAGCCCCGGATTGCCCAGCAGAAGCCTCACGATTCTGATGATCCCCGCAAAAAACAGCGTCATCAAGGCGTTATTGGGATACAGAGAAAAATAATAGTGATCGATCAGCGCATCGCCTCCCGCGATCGCGTAGGCGCTCTCCATAATCGTTTTGACATCCCAGCCCGTCAAAAAATACGCGTGAAAGCTCATAAACAGCTGTGCCGCAAGCAGGGCCGCCCAGCCAAGAAGCGCCGCGGCCCGCTTTCCGCGCCGCTCCGGCGTCACATCACGATCCCGCACTATATTATCCCGGCCGTGCGTCCACCGGGCGCACAGAAGCGTCCATATGCCCAAGCCGGCCACGCCCCAAAGCAGGGCAGGCAGCTGCCCGCCCTTTCCGCAGAGCACGATGCCCAGCACCAGAGCCGTCATGCCCGTATAGCCGATCAAAATCAGGCGATTGAACATTCCTTGTTTCCCCTTTCTCTCCTGCGGCCGATGCGCTTTGTCAGCTCACGCAGCGCGGCGGCGGCCAGCAGCACCATGAACGGCGTATACACCATGAAATAGCGATTGCCCGCCTCAAAGATCATCTGGAACAGCAAAAGCCCGAATACCGACAGCATCATCACGGACAGCAGATCGGCCTGATTCCCCTGCCGGCATAGCTTCCAAAGCAGTACGGGCGCGAGGAGCGAAAAGACGAGTATGGCCAGCCAGAAGCATTCAAAATAGACGAACAGCCCGGAGAAGCCCACGTTCACCTCACCCACGGCGATCAGCCGCTTGATCAGCGGCGAGAAAAAACCGTCCTTATCCTCGATCTCCTGCCAGCAGATCGCCCCGCCGAAGGACCAGATCACGGGCGAATCGGCAAAATTGGAAAGCGCTTTCTTCGTCAGATGCTCCACCCAGTCCTCCGCGCTCATCGCCGAAAGCCGCTCCCGGATGACCGCCAGCTGCGCCTCCCTGCGCGCCTGCGGGTTTTCCGCGCGTGCGCTGACATACATGTCCTCGTCGCGATAGACGCCGTGCGATTCGGGATTGAGCCCCAGCATCACATAGTGCAAAAGGCCGCCGATGTCGCGTCCCTCGCGCATCTCGATCGGCGAGGCATCCAAAATGGCATCCGTCACGGGCCCGGCGCCCACAACCGTCAAAAGCAGCACGCACAGCGCGCCGCACAGCCAGGCCGCCGCCCTGCGCGTCAAAATCATTCGCACGCCCTCGTAGAGCACTATCGCCACCGATACAATGCAGCACTGCGGCTTGATGCTGTAGCCAATCCATGTCAGCACGCCCAGCACCGGCCAAAATGCCCGGCTGTTTTCTCCCTCGCGCCAGCGCTGATAGATATACAGGATCAGCGTCGGCACAATCAGCCCCATGCTGTCGGAGTATGGCACCATCAGCCACGGCGACAGTCCCGTAAAGCCTGCATAGACCAGGAATGTGCCCGCAGCCGCGCGCGCTGAGCAAAACCACCTCTGCGCGATCCGTGTGAGCAGATATGCCGTCGCAGAATTCAGCGCGCACTGTACAACGATCAGAAAAAACACGCAGCGATCCAGACGCGCGCCGTGCGCGGCCAGACGAAACAGCCTCATCAGCCCGCCAAAGAGTAGCGTCAGCAGCGCGTTGTTCGGGTACAGGGACAGGTAATAGTTGTCGATCAGCTCGTCTCCGCCCGCAATGGCATACGCGCTCTTCATCGTGCTGATGCTGTCCCACCCCATCAGGAAATATCCGTGATAGCAGATAAACACCTGCACGAAAAATAACGCCGCACAAGCGGCCGGAAGCGCTGCCCTTCGTATCGCGCCGCAGACATGGCGCCGCGGCCATCTGCTCACAAGAATCGCCAGACAAAGCCCCGCCGCCACGCCAAACGCCGCCATCGGCAGGAGCGTGCCGTACTCCTGACGCTTGCGGTCAAACTCCACAACGGGGAACGCAAAGAGCAGCAGCAGCACGATTGCCAGCATGGACACGCCAAACAGAGCGGCGACAATCCCCCGCGTCACGTGCCATAAGCGGCGTTCACCCTCCGGGCGCGCCTGCGCTGTCCCGCAAAGCATCCTTTCCCTCATCGCTCGTCCTCCTGCTTGAGCCGGTTGATCAGCGAGAGGATCATCCGGCTGTCCGATTCGCTGAGGCCGGAAATATCGACAAGCTGCTTATAGCTGACGCCCAGCAGATAATCGGTCGTCACGCCGAAAATCGCCGCGATTTTGATCAGAATATCATAAGACGGCAGACGAACATCCGTTTCATATGCGCTGATGACGGACTTTGTCAAGCTCAGTTTGTCCGCCACCTGTTTTTGCGTCATGCCCTTGGACTGGCGCAGCAATCTCAACCGGGCTCCAAAGTCCACCATTTCAAAATCACCTTCCACAATTAGCATACCCTGTCAAGGAATTTATTTGGTGTCTTGAAGTCGTTAAATAGTGGATTCCCTCATAGAATGTCCGCCACGCGTCCATATCCTGCATGCAGGTTCCCAGAAAATGGAAAATTCGGTTCACCGGCCGGAAAATAAGTCCCTTCTCCTGCGCCCGGCCTTCATCAATCCCTCCGCTTCGTCATATGATAATCACAGATAGAAAAAACCAGCCCCTTCGGGCTGGCTAAAAACAAATTTTCGCTTACTTCCTGCGCATATACGCCGGAATGCCGTCCATAAACGAGCGCGGGCTGCGCGCCTCTTCCTGACGATCCTGCTGCTTTTCCTGAGCGGGCGCACCCATATCGGGCATCGACGCATAGGGCGACATGCGCTGGCCGCCGACGCCCTCGTTGACAAACGCGGGCACCTCCGGTTCGGCGCTCTGGCCCTGCACAGGCGTGTAGCCGGCCGTCACCGGCGTATAAGACGGATCATAGCGCGTGTAGCCGCGCACCTGGCCCTGCGGCTGCTGCTGGGATTGATACGTCGGCGTGCTGTAGCTCTGCGGCACATAGGGCGCCTGGGACGGCAGCGTCGCCGGACGCTCCGCTGTGCTCGCGCGCGGCGGGAACGGAACCTTCTCAAAGCCGGTGGCGATGACGGTGATCTGCACCTCATCCTCCAGGGCGTCGTCGATGCTCGCACCGAAGATGATGTTCGCCTCGCTGTCGGCGGCGGCGGTGATCATCTCGACCGCATCGTTGATGTCCACGATGCTGCAATTGGAGTTGCAGGTCACGTTGATGAGCACGGCGCGCGCACCGTCGATGCTCGTCTCGAGCATCGGGGAAGAGATCGCGTTCTGCGCGGCATCGGCCATGGCCTTCTCGCCCTTGCCGACACCGATGCCCAGATGCGCCATGCCGCCCGACTCCATGACGGCCTTGACATCCGCAAAGTCGAGGTTGATGATGCCGGTCTGAGAAATCAGATCGGAAATGCCCTGAATGCCCTGACGCAGGACATCGTCCGCGAAGTTGAACGCGCCCTTGAAGGACGTGCCCTTCGGGCAGACCTGAAGCAGACGCTCGTTGGGGATCACCACCAGCGTATCCACGCGCTGCTTGAGCTCGTCGATGCCGGATTCCGCCTTGCGCATGCGCGTCTTTCCCTCAAAGGCGAACGGCTTGGTCACCACCGCGATGGTCAGGATTCCCATGTCGCGCGCGATCTCGGCCACCACGGGCGCAGCGCCCGTGCCGGTGCCGCCGCCCATGCCCGCGGTCACGAACACCAGATCCGCGCCCTTGAGCGCGCTGGCGATCTCCTCGCGGCTCTCCTCAGCGGCCTTTTTGCCGATCTCCGGCGTCGCGCCCGCGCCCAGGCCCTTGGTCAGCTTCTCGCCGATTTGGATCATGGTGGCCGCCCGGCTGGTGCGCAGCGCCTGCACATCCGTATTGACCGCGATGAAGTCCACACCCGTCACACCGCAGTCCACCATGCGGTTCAGCGCGTTTCCGCCGCCGCCGCCACAACCGACGACCTTGATAGAAGCTGCCGGACGCTCATCCATTTCAATTTCAAACACAGGAAAATCCCCCTTTTGTTTCGCTTCAAATCGCTCAGAAACGCACGAATGCGCCTTACCTACGGAATATGCGCTTCACGCGCTCAAACAGGCCCTCGTCCTGTTCCTCCATTTCAATGGTGTTATACACCAGCTCGAGCAGGCCGCTGCCGCTCGCATAGATCTGCGCAGGCTTGAGCTTGACCGTCTTGGCCGCCGCCTCGCGCACATTGCGCGAAAGCTTGCCCGCCGCGTACACCCGCGCGCCCGCCATGGGCATCAGGCCGCCGCCGGTAAAATAGATATTCGACCAGTTGCCAAGGCGTATACCGCTCTTTTTGATGGCCTCGTCGATCATCTCCAGCATCTCGTCGACGCGCGCGTCGACAATCATGCTCACCTGCTCGCCGGAGAAGTTCTCCATCTGTCCGTTCTCGCCCTGCACCTCGATCTGCGTATTCTTCGGCGCGTTGAAGGTATAGCTGCGCTTGATCTTCTCGCACATGTCAAACGGCTTTTCAAGCCCGTAGGTCAGATCCAGCGTGATGTGCGCGCCGCCGATCGGCAAAACCTTCTGCCAGATCAGCGCGTCACCCTCCACCGCCATCACCTCCGTGGAGAGATAGCCCACGTCGACCAGAATGGCCGTATGGTCGCGCTCCTCGAAGGGGATCATCTGCATGGCCTCGCCCACCGACGTGGAGAAGAAGCCGCGCACCTCGATGTTCAGCTCCTTGAGGCGCTCCGTGACATCGTTGATGAAAAACTGATCTGCGAGCACGAAACCGATCATGCCCTCGAGCGTCGATCCCTTCTGGTCAACGGGCTCAAGCGTCTTTTGTCCGCCGTCCACCTTGAACCATGCGGGCGAACGATGGATAATCACGCCCGTCGGGCGATCGAGCATCTCGGTCGCCTGCCGCTGCAGCTTCTCCACATCGGCGCTGGTGACCTTCGGATCGGCGCCCTGCAGCGCCACGCTC
>JAUNJB010000020.1 GCA_030535375.1 Clostridia bacterium
CGCCGCTTCGCGTTCTTCTTGTCTCTGTATCGTTTTCAAGGATCATCCGTCAGCGGTCTGAGTTGCTCTCGCGCTGACAGCTTGATCATTATATCCTCCTCTCCCCCTTTTGTCAAGCCCTTTTTCGCAGTTTTTTACACTTTTCTTTCATCTGAAATCGCGGAGCGGAAGGAACCTTCCGATTAAAGTGTTCCTTCCGCTCCGCTTCCTATTTAACTTAAGCTGAATATCCAGCCAAACAGCGGTGAAAGTGCAATCATGACCAATGAAAAGCAAAGGGAAGAGACGGAAATCAGTGTGGCACGCTGCTCCGATGGAAACTGTTCATTGAGCTGCGCGTCTACATGCACCTGCAAAAGATCGTCGCAGACTGCCGCCGCAAAGCCGCCCAGACACATTCCCACCGGATATCCGCACAATCCAAGAATCATTCCCATACCCACGCCAAGCATGCACGCAATCTTTGCCCCGCTCCCCTGCTGTATCACGGAGGCCAGCCTGGCTCCGATCGCGCCGCCCAGGCTCATTGCGAACAGCGTCGGGCCGAGCAAAGCCGCAGGCAGGCCCTTTGCGGTCAGTTTCGCCTGCAAAAAGAACCGCAATAGTGTGGCCACTGCCCCTACGGCGGCATTGAAGAGCATCAATCCCATCACGTGCCGATTGCTGTAAACAAAGCGCATGCTTTCCTTAATACACAGGCCTAAATCAGCGAATACATTTTTGCTTATCCTCTTCGTCCCGTGTCCATACTCCTTCAGCCGCAGGCAAATCAGCATTGTGCACACACCCAGTACCACATCCACCGCATAGGCTCGCCTGTAGCCCATCCAAAGCGCCGCACCGACGCAGAGCATGGCTGCCGCATTATCAAGCCTGTAGATCGCCATCTCCAGCGATGTGTAGTGTACATACGCATCCTCGTGTCCATCAGCCAGAAGGCTTTCATAAGCCAGCGCTTCCCGGGTGCCGGATGCCAGGTTATACGCCAGCGCCTCCATCATCATCGCCAGGCATATGCCCGGCATTGACCTCAACAGCAGCATGCACACCGCCGAAACGATAAACATGCATTGGCTGAGCACCAGCGTAGGCCTGCGCCCGAACACATCCGCCACCGCACCGGATGGCACTTCAAAAACCAGACTGGCCGCATGAAAGCAGCTTTCTGCCACCCCAATTTCAACCAGTGTAAAGCCTCTTGCCGCCAGCAGCGCCACCCATGAGGCGCCCGCAATCCTGAAACTGCCAAGCGCCGAAACCATGAGCAGACGGCGCATCTGCAGATTTTTCCAAAACATAAAAAGCTCCCTTTCAAATACAAATCATACTTGATCGGGAGAACTGCGCAAGCCGATTATATGCAGGCTTATCTGCATTTTTAATCCGGAAACTCCTCCAAAAAGGGCGCACCTCTCCCCTGGAAGCCCGAATCATTCCCTTTTTGCAGCCGGATATTCAAAAACCGCCAGGCCATGTGCGCACCTCCTTTGTCCATTCCATTGAGTGCAGTATATCATCCCAAACCGTCCCTGTCAACACCAGATTGATTGGGTGCCGCCTCTATAAAACGTCCCTTTTCACCCGCCGCCGAAATCGCCGTCTCCGGCGGTATCGTCGCAAAGCACGTGCGCTTTACAGAAAGTCAAATCGTTGGGCATCTTGATCATGGGCGACTGTCCTCGGCGAAACGGCTTCTCAGTCATATCACATGATGGCAGTCCTTCTACCGGCTGCGTCTCTTCGCGGTATATTCAAATCACAAAATCTGCCATCACGCCTGACGGTTCCTTGCCCGTCATGGCCGCAAGCTGCGGTGACTTGTATCACTGCCAGCTTTTAAATCTTTCCGTGCACGGCAGTCGATATCAGAGATGGCAACCGGCTGCCGCTTTACTCTTTGCTCCATCCACGGCCATGCCAGATTGAGATTGATAAAAATGTGCGCGGATGCTATAATAAGACAAAGTTGTTGGCGCGCAGCGCAAGGCGTCTGCGCCGTCCCGAAAGGAGCTTATGCATCATGGCAATGGATGAGTATTTACAAGCCCGCAAAGAGGGGCTGCGCGAGGTTCATACGCTGCAATCCCGCGGCGAAGACCCCTCCCTGCCCGTGCTCAATGAGCTCGTGCCGGGGCTCAACCGCCTGTCCCAGGTTCCCCTGGGTCTGATGCAGATTTCCTTAAGCCAAATCGAGGGCACCGTCACCAAGGGGCGCACCACGGCATTTTCCAAAAGCTTTTTGCCCCTGCTCGACGCCAATTCGGAATTTGCCGGAAAATGGAGCCTTCTCTATGACAACATCGTAGAGGATGGACTGCGCCAACCCGTCATCGCGATGGAATATTACAATAAATTCTATATCGTCGAGGGCAACAAGCGCGTAAGCGTCATGCGCAAGCTCGACGCCGTGCTCATCGAGGCCAATGTCACCCGCGTCATGCCCGAACCCGAGGATTCGGAGCGTTACCGCGTCTATCAGGAATACCTCCGTTTCTTCGACGATACCAAGATCAACTTCATCTATTTCGATCACGAAGGGGGCTTTACGCAGCTCTACGCTCTGATCGGCAAAAAGCCCGGCGAAAAGTGGGCCGGAGAGGAAATCTTCGACCTCCAGTCCTGCTACTATCGTTTTGCCCAGGCGTATACCGCGCGCGCGGGCACGCATCGTCCGATGTCCACAGGCAACGCCTTCCTCGTGTATCTCGAAGTGTTCGGCTATGACGGCAGCATCAACAAGAGCCCAACGGAGTTTGGCCAGGAAATCGCGCGCATCTGGCCGGAATTCATCGTCGCCGCGGCCAACAAACCCGCCGCACTGCTCAATCAGCCCGCCGAAAAGCAGCAGACACTGCTCCAGTCCGTCTGGCACAGGCCGCCTCAAACGCTCCGCTGCGCCTTCATTTACAATCGCTCACCGCAGATTTCCGGCTGGACATACTGGCATGAGCTCGGCCGCAAGGCGCTTGAGGAGACCTTTGGCGCGCGCGTAGAGACCATCGCGCGGGAAAATATCCTCCAGAAGGATGCTGATGCCGTCATCGACGAGCTGGCCAGGGAAGGATATCATGTCATCTTCGCCACGACACCGGTCTTCCTGCACGCCTGCATGCGCCAGTCCGTCGCGCATCCGCAGACGAAGATCCTCAACTGCTCCCTGCTGGCCAACTATCACAACGTGCGCTCGTATTACCTGCGCATTTATGAGGCCAAATTCGTCCTCGGCGCCATTGCCGGCGCAATGGCGGACGACAATCTCATCGGCTACATCGCCGATTACCCCATCTACGGGACGCCCGCCTCCATCAATGCCTTCGCGCTTGGCGCACAGATGACCAATCCGCGCGCGCAGATTGTCCTCGAATGGTCGACCATCCCCGGTCACGATCCCGAGAAGGCGCTCATCTCGCAGGGGGTGCGCATCATCTCCAACCGCGACATCAGCGCGCCGCACCTCGAATCCCGCGCCTTTGGCCTGTATTACGATCTGAACGGTCAGATTCAGAATCTGGCGATGCCCGTATGGAACTGGGAAAAGCTCTATCAGGGCATCGTGCGCAGCATCCTCACCGGCGCATGGTCGGAGGAGGAGCAGCACAATGCCGACCGCGCGCTGAGCTACTACATGGGAATGTCCACCGATGCTATCGACCTGCTCTGCTCCAAGTCGGTGCCCAGCCGCGTTCATCGCCTGGTCGATCTGCTGCATGAGCGCATCCGCTCCGGGGCGTTCCTGCCCTTCGTCGGGCCTCTTGTCGATCAGGCGGGCGTCACCCGCATCGCCCCGGACATCGTTCTCACACCGCAGGAAATCATCCGGATGGATTATCTCGCGCAAAACGTCGTCGGCCGCATTCCCTCGCTCGATGAGCTCAGCGATGCCGCCAAGGATCTGGCGGCGCTGCAGGGCCTGCGCGCCGTCACACCGGCCGCGGACAAGGCCGCCAAAAATGTATGAGAACTGAGGATGACCTGCCATGAAAATCCTATTGATTGCCGACCAGCCGGAGCCGATACTCTGGGAGCATTTGGATCGGCGCAAGCTTGAGGGCGTTGAGCTGGTGCTCTCCTGCGGCGATCTTCCCGCAGAATACCTCTCCTTTCTCACCTGCTTCACCCCCGCGCCCATCCTCTATGTGCATGGCAATCACGACGATCGCTATGCCGCCAAACCGCCGGAGGGCTGCATCTGCATCGAAGACACCATCTACGTGCACGAGGGCATCCGCATCCTCGGCCTGGGCGGCTCCATGCGTTATAATCAGGGCGTCAATCAGTACACGCAAAGCCAGATGAACGCCCGGGTGCGCAGGCTCCGCTTTAAGCTTTGGCGCAGCGGCGGAATTGATATTCTGCTGACCCACTCTCCCGCCTATCAGCTCGGCGACGACACCGATTTGGCCCACATAGGCTTCACGGCCTTTCTCGACGTGATCGATAAGTATCATCCGCGCCTGCTCGTGCATGGGCATGTCCATCAGAGCTATCGCCACGACTTCAAGCGCATCCGCCAGCGTGGGGACACTCAGGTCATCAACGCCTGCGGCTACTATATCTGGGATTTTTAACGGTTTAAACGGGATAACCGCTGCACGCTTCTTTTTCGTGCAGCGGTTTTTTTCATCCCAATCCCACGTCAAGCGCCATCATGATCACGTATCCGATCATCGCCGCGGTGACACCGTCACGCTCCTCGGCCGCCTCTGGGATCATCTCCTCGATGACCACCAGCATCATCGCGCCCGCGGCAAACGCCATGAATACCGGCATCATCGATCTCACCACATTGGCGATCAGCACCACCAGTACACCGAAGATCGGTTCAACCGCACCGGAGAGCGTTCCCAGCAGGAAGCTGCGCATGCGGCTCATGCCGCCCTGACGCAGCGGCAGCGAAATCGCGGCGCCCTCCGGAAAATTCTGAATCCCGATGCCCAGCGCAAGCGCCGTCGCAGCCGCAAGGCTCAGCCCGCCGTCCTCCGCAGCCAGTGCAAACGCCAGGCCGACGGCCATGCCCTCCGGTATGTTGTGCAGCGTCACCGCCGTGAACATCAGGGTTCGCCGCCTCGCGGCATCCCCAGCAGAACGCACACGCCGCATTCTTCTCATGACCATGTCCATTGCGGCGATCATCCCCGCGCCCGCCAGAAAGCCCAGCGTCACAATCAGCCACGGAATGCCGCCCATCTGCTGCGTCTGTTCGATGGCGGGATTCAGCAGGCTGAACACCGCGGCGGCGGACATGACACCGGCGGCAAAGCCCAGGCACAGCCGCTGCATCCGCTCGCCGATGTGGTTTTTGAAGAAGAAAACGAGCGCGGCCCCCAATGTGGTCATCAGGAATGTGAACAGGGTACCGCCTGCGGCCCACATGACAGAACTCATCGTACCACCTCGCAAACCACATTATGCCGCGCGGCGTGCGGAGGTTCCGCCGGTGCGGAGGCAGCCCCTGATCCGCACAGCGTCCAATCGTTCATTTTTTGCCCCAAAACCATGTCCAATCAAAAAAGACTGCGCCTGACAAATCGCCAAGGAAGGTCTGGGCCTATCGCCGGAGCGGCCTTTCTCCCCTTCGGTTTCGTCGTTCCTTGCTCTGCGTAATTCGCGCGCTGCCACGGCGCTTGGCGGCCTTCGCCGGTTTGGCCCGCGCAGTTTCCAAATCAAAGCAAAAAGCTGTCCCCTTCCAATCGGAAAGGGACAGCGATTTCACTTGTGGCACCCGCCAGAATGCGGGCATCCCGCACAGCCGCCGGCGCATCCGCCTTTTTTCTTGTCTCGCAGATAGCTTCTGAGCACAAAACCAAGGAACACGACCAGCAGTACAAGAACAATCAGCGTAGCCATAACGGCCTCCTTTCAGGGATCGGCTCACCCATCGGCTCGCCTGTCGTTTTACTTGCTTGCCTTGAAGCTTGCCTCGAGGCTGGTGCTCTCCTTGTACGGACGGATCAGCGCAACGATGATCACAGCCAGCACAAGCACCGCGGCAATCACGCCGATACCGAAGGTGGTTTCACCGGTGAACAGGCCGCCAAGCTGGTAGACAATCAGCGCCGCGGCGTAGGCAAAGCCGCACTCCCAGCCGATGGCCGCCCAGGTCCACTTGGCGTTGTTCATCTCGCGCTTGATCGCGCCGATGGCCGCAAAGCACGGCGCGCACAGCAGGTTGAACACCAGGAAGCTGTAAGCGGAAAGGCTCGTGAACTGAGCGGCGATATTCACCAGGCCGGCGAAGTCGCCCTCCTCGACCATCTCCAGCGCATCGCCGGCGACAGCGAACAGCGTGCCGAACACGCCGACAACCTCTTCCTTGGCGACCAGGCCGAGCACCGTCGCAACGGTCGCCTGCCAGTTGCCAAAGCCAAGGGGCCTAAAGATGAACGCGATAGCGGAACCGATGGAAGCGAGGATGGAAGCATCCATATCCTCAACCATACCGAACGCGCCGTCGACGAAGCCGAAGGAGCTCGTGAACCAGACGAACACGGAAGCCAGCGTGATGACCGTACCGGCCTTCTTGATGAAGCTCCAGCCGCGCTCCCAGGTGCCGCGCAGCACGTTTTTCACGGTCGGAACATGGTAGGCCGGCAGCTCCATGACGAACGGAGCCGGTTCGCCGGCAAACGGCTTGGTCTTTTTGAGGATGATGCCGGAGATGATGATCGCGGCAATGCCCACAAAGTAAGCGCTCGGCGCAACCCACCAGGCGCCGCCGAAGATGGCACCCGCCATCAGCGCGACGATCGGCATCTTCGCGCCGCAGGGGATGAACGTCGTGGTCATGATCGTCATGCGGCGATCGCGTTCCTGCTCAATGGTACGGGAGGCCATGATGCCCGGAACGCCGCAGCCCGTGCCGACCAGCATCGGGATGAAGCTCTTGCCCGAGAGGCCAAAGCGGCGGAAGATACGGTCCATGATGAACGCGACGCGCGCCATGTAGCCGCAGTCCTCCAGGATGCACAGCATCAGGAACAGCACGAGCATCTGCGGCACGAAGCCGATGACCGCGCCGACGCCGCTGATGATACCGTCAACGATCAGGCCGGTGAGCCAGTCCGCGGTGCCGATGCCCTCAAAGAAGCCCTGCGCCGCCGGAACGATCCATTCGCCGACGAACACGTCGTTGGTCCAGTCAGTCAAAATACCGCCGACCGTCGAAATCGCGATGTAGTACACCAGCACCATGATCGCCGCGAAGATCGGCAGGCCCAGGATGCGGTTGGTCAGCACCTTGTCAATCTTGTCCGAGGTGGACATGCCGCGGCCGGACTTCTTGCAGCAGCCGTCGATGATGGAGGCGATGGCCGTGTAGCGCGCCGCAGTGATGATGGACTGCGCGTCGTCGTCCATCTCCTTTTCGCAGGCGGCGATATCCGTCTCGATGTGATCCATCGTCTGCTTGGAGATGCCCAGCTTCTTGATCACACGCTCATCGCGCTCAAAGATCTTGACCGCGAACCAGCGCTGCTGCTCCTGCGGCATGTCGTGGAGGGCGGCCTCCTCGATGTGCGCCAGCGCATGCTCAATGCTGCCGGCGAACTTGTGCTGCGGGATCGTCTTCTTGCCGCTGCGGGCGAGCTGAACGGCACGCTGCGCGGCCTCCATCACGCCGTCTTCCTTCAGCGCGGAAATCTCCACCACCGGAACGCCCAGCTTGCCGGAGAGCTTGCCGGCGTCGATACGGTCGCCGTTCTTGCGAACGACGTCCATCATGTTCAGCGCCACGACCATCGGAATGCCCAGTTCAATCAGCTGGGTGGTCAGGTAAAGGTTGCGCTCCAGGTTCGTCGCGTCAATGATGTTGAGCAGTGCGTCCGGGCGCTGATCGATCAGCACGTTTCGGGCGACGACCTCCTCCATCGTGTACGGCGACAGGGAGTAAATACCCGGCAGGTCAGTGATGATGACCTCTTTTTCGCCCTTGAGGCGGCCTTCCTTCTTCTCCACCGTGACGCCCGGCCAGTTGCCGACGAACTGGTTCGCGCCCGTCAGGGCGTTGAACAGTGTCGTCTTGCCGCTGTTCGGGTTGCCGGCAAGCGCAATTCTGATCTCCATAAACCTTCCTCCTCGGTTAGTTTTGTCTAATCTGTAGTCCAATTTTATGGGGCTTTTGCCCCATCATGCCGCCGTGTGCGGCGAAAATCACTTTACCTCAATCAGGTCCGCATCCGCCTTGCGCAGGCTGAGCTCGTAACCGCGCACAGTGATTTCGACCGGATCGCCCAGCGGCGCGACCTTACGCACGTAAATGCTCACGCCCTTGGTGATTCCCATGTCCATGATCCGGCGCTTGAGCGCGCCCTCACCGCCGATTTTTGTCACCGTGACGGTGCTGCCGATTTTCGCTTCCTTCAGCGTCATTGTCCTGTCCTCCTCACAATATTCTCTGGCATTAAACCAGAATCTTCATGGCCAGTTCCCGGCTGATGGCTATACGCGCATCTTTCACCTGAACGATCAGATTGCCGGAAATATCCGAAACCACGCGCACGATTTCTCCTTCGACAAAGCCAAGATTCTCCAGGTGCGCACGTACTGCGGGACTTCCGCCGATCCGCCTGATCGAACGGCTTTCGCCGGTTCCAACCATTGCAAGCGGCATATCCCCATCCCCTTTCACAGATTCATTAGTCTCTGCTAACGCTTAAATATTAGCACCTGCTAACCTAAAAGTCAATGGCCTGGTCAATGAAAAAGAAAACAAATTTATCCATTGGCGGTTGTTTGATTTGGCAAATTATGATACACTTAGAAGCAGAATATACCGGATTTGAGCCGGCAGCGAACCAGGAGGCGATCCACATGGCCGTTTCAGAAGCCATTGAAAATTATCTGGAAACCATTTACATCCTCTCTCAGCAGCAAAATGAGGTGCACGCGATCGACATCTGCTCCTATCTCTCCTACTCACGGCCGACGGTATCCATCGTGCTGCGCCAGATGCGCGAGAACGGACTGGTCACCGTCAACGAGGACAATCATATCTTTTTGACGCAGGAGGGACTCGACATCGCGACGCGGATTTATGAGCGCCACACATTGCTCAGCCAGCTGCTCATCTCTCTGGGTGTCAACAAGGAAATCGCGCTGCACGATGCCTGCAAGATCGAGCATGACCTCAGCCCGGAGACATTCGAAGCGATCAAGCAGTATGCAAAAAAGGTCGTATCCCTCACCCCCGACGGGCAGGAGTAATCATCGCTGCTGCCTGATGCAATCTCTCGATGAAAAGCCCCAATCGTCATATGCGGAATGCGCTCTGCCAGGCCAGATGGACAGCGGGAATTTTTGCTCATGAAACGTGCTCATCTGCCGGAGGCAGAGGACAACGCTCTTTACTCCCCTTCACCTCTTGAAACGGCCAGTGGCTGGACCCGGCGCCTGAAAACGCCATTCCCACGCCATCTCTTGTCGATTTCCATCCCGCAAATGAAAGTATCTATACAAAAAGCAGTATGAAATTCTTTCCCCTTCGGCGGAGAAGGAAAGGAAACAGTCAGTGCAATATAAAAGCCGGCCACGCGTAGGATCGCTCCTCCGCGCGGCCGGCTTTTACTTTTTGCGGTACTTTATGTGCTCATCCGCACATCAATACATTTCCTTGACCTCGACATCCTTGTAGCGCGGCATGCCGGTGCCCGCCGGGATCAGCTTGCCGATGATGACATTCTCCTTGAGGCCAACGAGCGGATCTTCCTTGCCCTTGATGGCCGCTTCGGTGAGCACGCGCGTCGTCTCCTGGAAGGATGCAGCGGAGAGGAAGGACTCCGTCGCCAGAGCGGCCTTGGTGATGCCCAGCAGAATGCGCTTCGCCACCGCCGGACGGCCTCCGTTCACGATGGTGCGCTCGTTCTCCTTCTCAAAGTGGAAGATATCCACCATGGAGCCCGGCAGCATGTTGGTGTCGCCCGCGTCCTCGATGCGAACCTTGCGCAGCATCTGGTGGACGATGACCTCGATATGCTTGTCGCCGATGCCAACGCCCTGGAGACGGTAGACCATGAGGACCTCCTTGAGCAGGTGCTCCTGCACGGCCTTGACGCCGAGAATGCGCAGCAGATCGTGCGGGTTGATCTGGCCCTCGGTCAGCTCGTCGCCCGCGGTGACGCGGTCGCCCTCCTTCACCTTCAGGCGGCTGCCATAGGCGATGGGATACGCCTTGATGGAGCCGTCGTCGCTGGTGATGAGCAGCTCGCGCTTCTTCTTGTTCTCGCCGATGGCCACGACGCCGGAGATCTCCGCCAGCATCGCCTCGCGCTTGGGCTTGCGCGCCTCAAAGAGCTCCTCAACGCGCGGAAGACCCTGCGTGATGTCCTTCTCGGAGGCCACGCCGCCGGTATGGAAGGTACGCATCGTCAGCTGCGTGCCCGGCTCGCCGATGGCCTGCGCCGCGACGATGCCGACGGCCTCGCCGATGTTGACGTATCCGCCATGCGCCAGATCCTGTCCATAGCACTTGACGCAGACGCCCGTCTCATTGCGGCAGGTCAGCACGGAGCGAATCTGCACGGCCTTGATGCCGCAGTTCACGATTTCGTTGCCCTTGTCGTAGGAGATCATCTCGTTGCACGGCACGATCACCTCGCCGGTCAGCGGATTGACGACATCCTCGGCGGCCACGCGGCCGACGATACGGTCGATCAGCTTTTCGATCGGGTCACGCTCGGAGCCGATCGCGGTCACCGTAATGCCGCGAATCTTTTCGTGGCGGGAGGCAAAGCAATCCTGCTCGCGCACGATAACCTCCTGCGAGACGTCGACCAGACGGCGGGTCAGGTAGCCGGAGTCCGCGGTACGCAGCGCCGTATCGGACAGCGCCTTGCGGGAACCGTGAGAGGACTGGAAGAACTCCAGAACGGTCAGGCCCTCGCGGAAGTTTGCCTTAACCGGCATCTCCAGCGGGCGGCCGGTCGGCGAGGCCATCATGCCGCGCATGCCGGCCAGCTGGGAGACCTGGGAGATGGAACCACGGGCACCGGAGTCCGTCATCATGCGGATCGGGTTGAACTCGTCCATGTGATCCATGATCTTGCCCTTGACCTCGTCGGTCGTGCGGCTCCAAACCGCGACGACGCGGTTATAGCGCTCCTCATCGGTGAGCATGCCGCGCTTGAAGAGCTTCTCGATCTTGCGGACCTCGGCTTCGGCCTCGGCCAGAATCGGCTTCTTTTCCGGCGGCACGATGACGTCCGCCACAGCCACGGTGACCGCGCCGATCGTGGAATATTTGTAGCCCATCGCCTTGACATTGTCAAGCACACGGGCGGTTTCCGCCACGCCATGGGCACGGAAGCACATATCGACGATCCTGCCAAGCTCCTTCTTGCCGACCTTGGTATCGATCTCCAGGGCAAACATATCGTCGAGCGTGTTGCGCGGCTTGAAGCCCATATCCTGCGGCACGTTGTTGTTCAGGATCAGGCGGCCGAGGCTCGTCTCGATATTGCGGCGGTAGGTCTTGCCCTCCCACTCGCGGTCGATACGCACGGTGATCTTCGCCTGCAGGTCGAGCTGACCGGTGAGATAGGCCATCATGGCCTCGTTCTCATTGGCGAAGCGGCGCCCCTCGCCCTTGGCGCCCGGACGAATGCAGCTGAGGTAGTAGCAGCCGATGACCATATCCTGAGACGGAGAAATGACCGGCTTGCCATCCTGCGGCTTGAGGATGTTGTTGGCACAGAGCATCAGGAAGCGGGCCTCGGCCTGCGCCTCCATGGACAGCGGAACGTGCACGGCCATCTGGTCACCGTCAAAGTCCGCGTTGAAGGCGGTACAGGCCAGCGGATGCAGCTTGATGGCCTTGCCCTCGACCAGGATCGGCTCAAACGCCTGAATGCCCAGGCGGTGCAGCGTCGGCGCGCGGTTGAGGAGCACCGGATGCTCCTTGATGACGCTCTCCAGGATATCCCACACGCGGGTCTCGCCGCGGTCCACCATGCGCTTGGCGCTCTTCACGTTATGCACAATGCCGGTGTTGACCAGACGCTCCATCACGAACGGCTTGAACAGCTCCAGCGCCATGCCCTTGGGCAGGCCACACTGATGCAGCTTGAGCTCCGGGCCGACGACGATAACCGAACGGCCGGAGTAGTCGACGCGCTTTCCCAGCAGGTTCTGGCGGAAACGGCCCTGCTTGCCGCGCAGGAAGTCCGACAGGGACTTGAGCGCGCGGTTGCCGGGGCCCGTGACCGGACGCCCGCGGCGGCCGTTGTCGATCAAAGCGTCGACAGCCTCCTGCAGCATGCGCTTCTCGTTGCGCACGATGATGTCCGGCGCGCCAAGCTCGAGCAGGCGCTTGAGGCGGTTGTTGCGGTTGATCACGCGGCGATACAGATCGTTCAGATCGCTGGTGGCGAAACGGCCGCCGTCCAGCTGCACCATCGGGCGCAGGTCGGGCGGCATCACCGGCACGACCTCCAGAATCATCCATTCCGGCTTGTTGCCGCTGGCGCGGAAGGCCTCCACGACCTCCAGGCGCTTGATCGCCTTGGCGCGCTTTTGGCCCTCGGTCTCGCGCTCGCGTTCCTTCTCGGTCAGCTCGGCGATTTCCGTGCGCAGCTGTTCGCTCAGCTGGTCAAGGTCGAGGCGCTGCAGCAGCTCCTTGACGGCCTCCGCACCCATGCCCACGCGCAGCGGCGGCTTGCCCATCTTGAGATCCTGCTGATATGTCGGGGTGCTGATCTGCTGGCGGTACTCGGTTTCGGTGAGGATCGCGTTGGCGCGCAGGGCGGAGCAGCCCGGGTCCAGCACGATGTAGGAAGCGAAGTAGAGCACCTTCTCCAGCGCGCGGGGCGAGATGTCCAGCAGCGTGCCCATACGGCTGGGAATGCCCTTGAAATACCAGATATGGCTCACAGGGGCGGCCAGCTCGATGTGGCCCATGCGCTCGCGGCGCACCTTGGAACGGGTGACCTCCACGCCGCACTTATCGCAGATGATGCCCTTGTTGCGCACACGCTTGTACTTGCCGCAGTTGCACTCCCAGTCCTTAGTCGGGCCGAAGATACGCTCGCAGTACAGGCCGTCGCGTTCCGGCTTGAGCGTTCTATAGTTGATCGTCTCCGGCTTGCTCACCTCGCCATGAGACCAGGCGCGGATCTGCTCCGGGGAAGCCATGGAAATTTGAATCGAAGACAGGTTTGTCAGTTCCGACAAAGGGGTGCACTCCCTTCTTGTTTGAGTTAAGCCGCCGCCGCGCGCAGAGCGCGGCGGGGCATTGTGACATAAGCATGACTTCCGGTTTTACTTATCCAGATCGTCCAGGGAGATGTCCTCGAAGCTGGGCACATCATCGAAGTCAAACACATCGTCGTCGCCCTCAAAGTCCTCGCCCTCATCCTCGCCGATATCCTCGGCGGAGAGATCGCTCTCTTCCTCGTTCGCGGGCTCGGACTCGGCGGAGCCAGCATTGCGCTCGTAATCCTCTTCCTCGTCCTCCAGCTCCTTGATGACGATCTCATTGTGATCGCCGTCAAGCACCTTGACGTCCAGGCACAGGGATTCCAGCTCCTTGATGAGCACCTTGAAGGACTCCGGCACGCCCGGCGCGGGGATGTTCTTGCCCTTGACGATAGCCTCATAAGCCTTGACGCGGCCCACGATATCGTCGGACTTGACGGTCAGGATCTCCTGCAGCGTGTTGGCCGCGCCGTAGGCCTCCAGCGCCCAGACCTCCATCTCGCCGAAGCGCTGGCCGCCGAACTGCGCCTTGCCGCCCAGCGGCTGCTGGGTCACCAGGCTGTACGGGCCGGTGGAGCGGGCGTGCATCTTGTCGTCAACCAGGTGATGCAGCTTGAGATAGTACATGTAGCCGACGGTGACGGGGTTGTCAAACTGATCGCCCGTGCGGCCGTCGTACAGGATCGTCTTGCCGTCGGTGCGCTTGCCGCCCTTTTCAAGCGCCTTCTGAATCTGCTCGAAGGTCGCGCCGTCAAAGTCCGGCGTGGCCACGCGCCAGCCCAGGGATTTGGCGGCCATGCCCAGGTGCATCTCAAGCACCTGGCCCAGATTCATACGGGAAGGAACGCCCAGCGGGTTAAGCACGATCTGCAGCGGCGTGCCGTCCGGAAGGAACGGCATGTCCTCCTGGCGCAGGATGCGGGAAACGACACCCTTGTTGCCGTGGCGGCCTGCCATCTTGTCGCCGACGGAGATCTTGCGCTTCTGCGCAATGTACACGCGCACCATGCGGTTGACGCCCGGGCTGAGCTCCGCGTGATCCTTGCGGTCAAACACCTTGACATCCACGATGATGCCTTCCTCGCCGTGCGGCACCTTGAGGGACGTATCGCGCACCTCGCGCGCCTTCTCGCCAAAGATCGCGCGCAGCAGGCGCTCCTCCGCGGTCAGCTCGGTCTCGCCCTTCGGGGTGACCTTGCCCACCAGGATATCGCCCGGATGCACCTCGGCGCCGATGCGGATGATGCCGTCCGCGTCGAGATCCTTGAGCGCGTCATCGCCGACATTGGGCAGGTCGCGGGTGATTTCCTCCGCGCCAAGCTTGGTATCGCGCGCCTCGCATTCGTATTTCTCCAGATGGATGGAGGTAAAGGTGTCGTTCTTGACCAGCTCCTCGCTGAGCAGAACGGCGTCCTCGTAGTTGTAGCCCTCCCAGGTCATGAAGCCGATGAGCACATTACGGCCCAGGCTGATCTCGCCGTGATCGGTGGAGGGGCCGTCCGCGATGACGTCGCCCTTGCGCACCTTCTCACCGGCGGACACGATCGGGCGCTGGTTGATGCAGGTGGACTGGTTGGAGCGGGCGAACTTGATGAGCTTATAGGTGTGCGTCTCGTGCATCTCATCCTCGATGACAATGCAGTCGGACGAAACCTTCTTGACAAAGCCGTCCTCGCGCGCCAGCACGCAGACGCCGGAATCGCGCGCCGCCTTGTACTCGATGCCGGTGGCGACATAGGCGGCCTCCGGGCGCAGCAGCGGCACCGCCTGGCGCTGCATGTTGGAGCCCATCAGGGCGCGGTTGGCGTCGTCATGATCGAGGAACGGGATCATCGCCGTCGCCACGGAAATCACCTGGCGCGGGGAGACGTCCACGTAATCGATGCGGTTCGGCTCGACGCTCTGGACATCGGCGCGCACGCGCGCGGTCACGCGGTCGTTGACAAAGCTGCCGTCGGGATTGAGCGGCTCCTTCGCCTGCGCGATATAGCAGCCGTCCTCCTCGTCCGCGGCGAGGTAGACGATCTCGTCGGTGACGCGCGGCACATCGCCGCTGCGGTCGATGATGCGGTACGGGGCCTCGATAAAGCCGTATTCATTGATGCGCGCATAGGTCGCCAGCGAGCCGATCAGGCCGATGTTCGGGCCTTCAGGCGTCTCAATCGGGCAGATACGCGCATAGTGGGAATAGTGAACGTCTCGCACCTCGAAGGATGCGCGGTCGCGGTTGAGGCCGCCGGGGCCCAGTGCGGAGAGACGGCGCTTGTGCGTCAGCTCGGCCAGCGGGTTGGGCTGATCCATGAACTGGGACAGCTGAGAGGACCCAAAGAACTCCTTGATCGCCGCGGACACGGGGCGGATGTTGATCAGCTCCTGCGGCTTCACCTCGGTCTGGTTCTGCACGCTCATGCGCTCGCGCACCACGCGCTCCAGGCGCGCCAGGCCGATGCGGATCTGATTCTGCAGCAATTCGCCCACGGAACGCAGGCGGCGGTTGCCCAGGTGGTCGATATCGTCCGTGGTGCCCACGCCGTAGGGCAGGGTCAGCAGATAGCTGATGGACGCCACGATGTCGTCAATCAGGATATGCTTGGGCATGAGCGCGGACAGATTCTCATTCAGGAGGCGAACCTTGGCCTGCCCGTCCATATTCTCCTGCTCGGCCATCTCCAGCAGCTGCTTCAGCGTCGGCAGATGCACCATTTCATTGATGCCCGCCAGCTGCACGGTTTCCTCGTCAAGCCACGCCTTGGCATCCACAAAATTGTTGCCGATGACGCGCACAACGCGGTCCTCCAGGCGCAGATAAACGTCGTTGACGCCCGCGTCCTGAATGCGCTTGGCCAGGGGATCGGTCTTGGCGGCGGGGATGCGCTCACCCGCGGCGATGATGATCTCGCCCGTCGTGGGATCGACCACATCCTGATCCACCACATGGCCGCGGATGCGCGCGGCGATGGCGAGCTTCTTATTGTACTTATAGCGGCCCACGCGCATCATGTCGTAGCGCTTGGGATCAAAGAATGTGGAGCGCAGCAGCTTGTCGGCGGAATCGACCGTGCCGACCTCGCCGGGGCGCAGGCGGCGGTAGATCTCCATCAGGCCGCTCTCAACGCTCTTGACCTCGGTGCCGGTGCGGGTGCGGCGGGTGCCGTCGTCGCCGCCGTCGCGTGCCAGCGTCGCGTCGAGCTTCTCGTCGTGTCCCAGCAGATCATAGATCTGCTCGTCCGTGCCGTAGCCAAGCGCGCGCAGCAGGCTGGTCACCGGCAGCTTGCGGGCGCGGTCCACGCGCACCCAGATGACATCGTTGGAGTCGATCTCATACTCCAGCCACGCGCCGCGGCTGGGGATGACCTGGGTGTCAAACAGGTGTTTGCCGGCCTTGTCGATGCTCTCGCGGTAATAAACACCGGGCGAACGGACAAGCTGGCTGACGATGACGCGCTCGCCGCCGTTGATGATGAAGGTGCCATGCTCCGTCATCAGCGGGAAATCGCCCATGAACACCTCGGATTCCTTGACCTCGCCGGTTTCGTTGTTGGTCAGGCGAACCAGCACCTTGAGCGCGGTGGCATAGGTCATGTCGCGCTCGCGGCACTCCTCCAGCGTGTTCTTCGGCGTCTTGTCGAGCGAATAGTCGACAAACTCAAGCTTCAAGTTGCCATTGAAATCATAAATCGGAGAAACGTCGTTCAAAACCTCACGAAGGTCCTCTTTCAGAAAACGCTCGTAAGAATTCTTCTGAACCTCAATCAGATCGGGCATCTCCACCACTTCATCGATGCTGGCAAAGCTCTTGCGAATTCTGCCCTTGCCCATCTGCACGTCGTGTACCCCGACGTATTTCATGATTTCAGCTTCCTCGCGCGCGTCGCGGACGGTAACCATGAATGCCATCACCCCTAACTTGTCTAAGCCTTGCAAAGGATATATGCAGCAATAGGCAATTCGCCGTGAACTGCCCATTGCCAAACAGCCCAAAGCGTTGTACAATGATACCCAGAGAGTATGCCCTTCGGGCAAACCCCTGCCTATTTTGCATACTGATGCAATATAGTATTGTATTCCTTTTTTAAAGTCCTGTCAAGCATTTCCTCCGATTTTGCGTAAAATTATTTTGAAATCTGTGAATTTTCGTAATATATGACCATCGGCCCTCGCGCCGGACGCGCGAAAATCACCCGTAATGATGAAAAAAGAAGCGGCATTGTGCTCCGGAAGCACAGCCGCATCAAACAGTATTGGGAACATGGCGCAGCCCGCGGGCCGCGCCGTTTTTCCATTTTGTGGGGCACCGGCAGATCAATTCCCTGTACGCCGTGTCCGTCAGAGCCGCCCGGCGCGCCTTTCCATCCATCCCTTTCCCATTTCCCGATGACAACCGCCGCGGCTTTTCCGGCAATTCTTCCCGTTCGCTGCCGTCCCCCATATATTCCCCGTCCTGCGCCGCGAACCGCAGACAAAAGCCTGTCCGGCCAAGAATCCGGATATTCCGCCAGGGATTGATGGCCCCCTTGGCGGGCCGTCGGGGCAAAGCCGGCTTCATGTGCCATCTCTCGGGAATGCCTGGAATCGGCCTGACGGCTCCTCTTTCATTCGTCATCGGGAAGCACTTGTGTGGGACAGAAGCGAATCTGCGCCTTCCTCCGGCCAAAGCTCCGCCCCATGCCCTTGTCGGCCTCACGGCGCGTACATGGTCACCCTGTCGGCCTGCGCGCTCACCGTCTCCCCCGTGGCGATATGCAAGGCGACGCACCCGTCGCTCTGCATCTCCATCGAGCGAACGCAGCCCGTCCCCTCCAGCGCATGGATTCTGCGCAGTACGCCGTCGCTGTCCAGCAGCGCCAGCACTCCCTCCTGCCGCGCATCATCGTCCAATCCGGTCAGGTAGCGCCCGCCAAGCAGCACGGAGCCATCCTCCATCTGCACGGCACAGAGCCATTCGAGCGCGTCCGCCGCCGTGTGAATCGGGATTCGCGTCCTCCAGCGCACCTGCCCGCTGCCGTCCATATGCGTCACCAGCACGCCGCCCACTTCGTTTGCGCACAGCAGGTATCCCTGCGACACGCGCAGCCTCTCCTCGCCCTGCCGCTGCGGCTGCGCGGTCGGCTGTGCCGCCTGCATCTCCTCATACGGCGTCTCCTCCAGAGCGGCCAGCGTCTCAAGATGGGGAAAGACGGCAAACACCCCGGCCTGCTTCCGGCTCGTCTCCCCCGTATGCGCAAGCACCGCTGCGCCGCCGGGCACGGCCGCCAGATCCAGCGCATCCGCCGGCAAATCAACGCAGATATCCAGCAAACCGCCGTCCTCGTCGAGGAAGATCACGCAGCCGTCCTCATCCCCGGCGGCATAAACGGCAAAGCCCGTCTCCGTCTGGCACAGCTGCTGTGCCGGCTGCTCAAGCTTGCGCAAAAAAAGCACCTCGCCCGCGCGGCTGACGCGCAGCACAAGTCCCCTGCTTTCTCCATCCCGCATTCCTTCTGCGCAGATCGTGACGCTGCCATCCTCCTGCATGAGCGCGTCCGTCACAGCCAGAAGCGAGACATTCTCCAGCGTTTCCCGAAGAGGCAGCCCCTCTTCAAACCGCGTGATCGCCAGCAGCCCGTCCTCGGCTCCGATCCAGGCGACGCGGCCGCCCGCATCCATCACTGCGCGGCCCTGCGCGTCGCCCGTGAACCCGATGCGGCCTTGCACCTCTCCCGCACGGTTCACGTATGCGAGCGTCAGCGTACCCGCACCGGCGTGGGAGAGGATCACCGCCAGCATGGTGTCCTCCCCGTCCAGCAGGAGAATCTGCTCCACATGATGCGCCTGCGCGTCCGGGCAGAGCATATCCGCCCCGGGAATATCCACCCGGCTGTCGGCCCTGCCATCCTCGTCCAGCAGAATCCACTCCCCGCGCTGGCCCTCTTCATCCGCAAGCACGAGGGAATATCCGCCGCCGTGCAGCGCGGCTGGGCAGATCATGCGCGCCAGGCCATTGTGCGCGGAGCAGTAGCTCCACACCCTTTTTCCATCCTCGGCAATCAGGATGGCCCAGCCCGTCCTTCCGGAGCGGGTACGCAGCGTGAGATCGCCGTCCGTGGAAGTCGTCGTGCCCACGGCAAACAGTCCGCCGGCCGCCCCGGTCATCTCCAGCAGCACATCCTCGCCGCGTCCTCCGTACAGCTGCGCCGCATTCCCGGCGCGCGCCTGCCAAAGCCCCAGGGCCAGCAGCCACGCCAGGGCCAGCACACGCCATCGCATATTACGTCCTTCCCTTCACCATGGTCAGCGCGATGCGCTTCTTCTTTTCATCCACGCTGACCACCCAGACCTTCACCACGTCGCCCACGCTGACCACCTCGCTCGGATGACGGATAAAGCGGTCCGCCATCCGCGAGATGTGCACCAGGCCGTCCTGGTGCACGCCGATATCCACAAACGCGCCGAAATCGATCACATTGCGCACGGTGCCGGTCAGCTCCATGCCGGCAGTCAGATCGCTTATATCGAGCACGTCCGTGCGCAAAACCGGCGGCGGCAGCTCCTCGCGCGGGTCGCGCCCCGGCTTTTCCAGTTCCGCCGCGATATCGGCAAGCGTCATCTCTCCGATGCCCAGCTCCGCGGCGAGCTTTGCGATTCCCTCCTGCTGCACGCGCGCAGCAATGCCCGCGATCCCGCCGCGTCTCAGCGCCCCGCTGTCGTAGCCGAGGCGCTCAAGCAGCGCCCTGGCCGCCGGATAGCTCTCCGGGTGAACGGCCGTGGCGTCGAGCGGATTGCTTCCCTGCACGCGCAGGAAGCCCGCGCACTGCTCAAACGCCTTCGGGCCGAGCTTGGGCACCTTCTTCAGCTGCGCGCGGGAGGTGATGCCGTTTTCCTCGCGGTAGGCGACGATGTTGTTCGCCAGCGCCTCGCCGATGCCCGCCACATGCGTAAGCAGCTGCGCGGACGCCGTGGCCACGTCGACGCCGACGCTGGAGACGCAGCCCTCCACCACGCCGGAGAGCGCGTTTTCAAGCTCGGCCTGCTTGAGATCGTGCTGATACTGTCCCACGCCGATCGCCTTCGGGTCGATCTTGACCAGCTCGGCCAGCGGGTCCTGCATGCGCCTTGCAATGGACACCGCGCTGCGCAGAGACACATCGTATTCCGGAAACTCCTTCGCGGCGAGCTTTGACGCCGAATAGACGCTTGCTCCCGCCTCGCTGACGATCATATAGGCGACACCGGGCAATTCCGGCAGCAGGGAGGCGATAAACTGCTCGCTCTCCCGCGAGGCCGTGCCGTTGCCGATGGCGATGGCCGTCACCCCATGGCGGCGCACCATGCCCAGGATGAGCGCCCTGGCGCGCTCCTTCTGCTGCTCCTGTCCGGGCATGGTAAAATGGCCGACGCCCGTCTCAAGCACTTTGCCGTTTTCATCCACAACGGCGAGCTTGCAGCCCGTGCGGAAGCCCGGATCGACACCCAGCGTCACCTTGCCGCGCACAGGCGGCTGCATCAGCAGCTGGTGCAGATTCTGGCCGAATACGCGGATGGCGCCCTCGTTGGCCCGGTCGGTCAGCTCGTTTCTCATCTCGCGCTCAAGCGACGGGCCAATCAGCCTTGCCCACGCGTCCTTCGCCGCCGCGCGCACCGCGTCGCAGCAGGCGCTGCCCGGGCAAATGACCGCACGGCATATCGTCTGGTTCGCCAGCGCCTCATCCACCTCGATGGTCACCTTCAGCCACTCCTCGCGCTCGCCGCGATTGATGGCCAGAATGCGGTGATCCGCCGCGCGCATGACGCTTTCACGGTAATCGGCATACTGCGCATAGACGCTGTCGCCCTCCCTGGCGGCAACGCTGCGCAGCATGCCGCTGCGGCGCACCAGCGCCCGCAGCGCGGCGCGAATGGCCGCGTTGTCGCTGATCTGCTCGGCGATGATATCCTGTGCCAGCTGCACGGCTGTCTGCACATCCGGCACGCCCTTTTCCCCGTCGACAAACGGGAGCGCCAGCCGCAGGGGATCGTCCCCGCGCCTCTGCGCAAAAATCGCCTGCGCCAGCGGCTCCACACCCTTCTCCCGGGCGATCATCGCGCGCGTGCGGCGTTTGGGCCGGTACGGGCGGTAAATATCCTCCAGCTCCGAGAGCGTCGCCGCAGCGGACAGCTTGGCGCGCAGCCCGTCGTCAAGCTTTCCCTGCTGCCCGATGGCGGCCTCAATCTGCTCCCGCCGCTTGTCGAGATTGCGCAAATACTCCAGCCGTTCGCTCATCTCCCGCAGCTTCTGGTCATCCATCGCGCCGGTCTTTTCCTTGCGGTAACGCGCGATAAACGGGATCGTGTTTCCCTCGTCGATCAGCGTGATGATCCGGCCGACAATCTCTTTGTCCGTTTCAAATTCCTGCGCAAGCAGCGCGGTGATATCCATATATCCTTTTCCCTTCCATGTCAAGCGTATGCCGGCCCTCGTCCGGCTGAGCGGCGCGTTTACAGCGCGATGACCTCCAGATCATCCGGTACGTACAGATCCCCCTGATAATACTCTCGCGCCTCGGCGGTATAAAGCGATTTGCGCTGCGCGTAATGCTTGTCCTCCGTGTGCCAGAGCACCAGATGGCGGACCCCCAGCTGCGCGGCGAGCTTCGCCGCGTCGGCCACGGTGCTGTGGTGCTTTTCGTAGGGCTTGAAGCGCTCGGCATGCGCCAGCAGGCAAAACGCCTCGCACAGCATCCAGTCGCTGTCCTTTACCCACTTTTCGCAGGCCGGATTGTACGGTTCGTCGCCCAAGCAGGTGAGCTTTCCGCCGCCTTTCAGCGTGGTGGTGAAGCCGAACTGGAGCAGCTTGGTGGAGTGAATGTCAAAGAACGTCACGTCGTAGCCGCAGAGGCGGGCCGTCATGCCGTCCTGTATATCGTGAAAGATCACACGGGAGCCGAGCAGCACGAGCAGCTTCTTTTGCAGCATGAGGCTGGCAATCATCTCAAGCCCTTCGCGCACACTCCTGTGGCAGTAGATATTCAGCGTGCCGTCGTGCCTGCCGTCCTTCATCATCGTCATCACCTTGCGCAGCACCCAGACGGCGCCATTCAGATGATCCGGATGCGCATGGGTGATGAAGAAATCACGCACGGTTTCAAAGCCAAGGCCCGCGTCTTCCATCTGGCGCAGGATGCCGTTGCCGCCGCCCGCGTCCACCAGCAGCGTGCCGCAGTCGTTTTGAATCGCAAAGCAGGTGTTGTAGCAGCGGGTCGCCAGCGCGTAGCCGGTGCCCAGCACATAGAGCTTCTCCATATCGCTCATCCTCCGTTATTTCGCATCCTCCTTATTATACGGCACCCGTCCTGGAAGGACAAGCCAAAAATGGAAAAAGCCGCGGGGCACAAGCCTCGCGGCGGGAAATTCGCCGGATCACTGGATGGAGATGTAGTGGCTCTCCTCAACCTGCGGAACCTCCGTCTTCTTGGGAATGCTGAGCCTCAGCACGCCGTCCTCAAACGCGGCGCTCACATCCTCGCGGCGCACATGATCGCCGACATAGAACGTGCGCTGGCAGGTGCCCACGAAGCGCTCGCTGCGCACCATGCGGCCGCCGTCGTCCTTGTGGTCGTTGTTCGCGGCGCGCTCGGCCTTGATGGTCAGATAGCCGTCCTTGAGCTCCGCTTTGATGTCCTCCTTCTTGAAACCGGCGAGCTCCATGTCCAGCTCATAATGGTCATCGTACTCGCTCACATCGCAGCTCATCATGCGCGAGGTCTGCGCGCCCGGGCGCACGGCGGGCATCCCAAACATATCGTCGAACATATCGGAAAACACATTGCTAAGCAGCATAACGATCCCTCCAATTGATCTTTTTCTTTATCTTAAACGGTTCAGGCAAGTCCTATTCATCGGGGCTTCCTTCCGTTTGTATGATCATTATACCGCGCATTTTTAGCACTGTCAATAGTTGAGTGCTAAAAAGTTATTAGACCAAATTTGACTATTAAATTCAAGCAAATTCTTTTAATACAAGACTTTTTCATGATGTATTAATATCAATATCGTCTGACCTTCCCTGATTTTTGTGAATAATAGTCAAAGAAAGTCAATTAAGACTGTGCGCATTTCGCCACCCGCGAAAAAAGGCCGCCGTCACCGCGGCGGCGCGCCCATCCAGATCCGTCCAGGCTCATCCGTTTCCATAGTCGTAAGACACAATATTCATGCCTTCTACAATCAAATCGACGCCCACGCAGATATACGGATATCCCTGCGTCCCCTCCGGGTAGTAAAACGAGATATGATAGAAGCACTGCATCGACGGATCATCCGAATAATAATGCATCACCTCGGTCTCTACGGTGCAGGCATCGAGCAACTCCGCCGTGATCGGGGAGCCGCCCTCGTCTGCCTGCACGCCGTCCGCCAGAACGAACGCCTTTACCCGCCGCACGGCCTCCTCGACGGACAGCTCGCCCTCCATCGGCTTGGTGTACACGTAAGCGGAATAGCTTATTCTCACATCTCCCAGTCCTTCCCCGCTTCGGGAGATAAAGCCCGCCGGCGTCTGCGATCCGTCCAGGCACACGTGCAGCCAGTCGCCCAGCCCGCCGAGCGCGTGCACCATGCTCTGATATGTCATTACGGTCGAATCGGCATGCGTATCGCAGTAGCTGTACAGCCGGAATGAATCGCTCACGCTGTAGCTCACATTCAGCGCCCGCACGCTGCGAACCGCCAGCTCACCATAGAGCAGCGCCTCCGAGGGCATGTAGCCCATCAGCCCGCCCTCGCTGCCGCCGACATTCACCTGCACATGCTGGCCGTCCGCCACGCGCACGACCTCCACGCGCACGCCCGGATAATAGCGCATCAGCACATTGGCATTATCAAACGGTGCATCGGTCAAATCGACCATCCGGCGCGTCACGGCCGTGCCCTTGGCCGGACGCTGCATGTCCGCGGAGGCATCCGCGTAGGCCGCATTCTGCTCCTGCGGCCATTCCTCCGCCCACGCGCAGCCCGTCAGGCACAGCACAAGCATCAGAATTCCGGCCATCAGCCTTTTCATCGTTTCTTCCTCCAATCAGCCGTTGCCGCCCGCCGCAACGAATCTGCCGTCGTCCGGCCATAGCTCCGCGTAGGCGTGCCGCACGCCCGCGTCGTCCGTAAATTCCACAAACAGCATGGTCACTTCCCATTGCGGCTGCACGGCCCGGATGACGCTCGCCCGCATAGCGCCAAGCGCCTCGCGCGTCAGCAGTCCGCCTGTCGCCTCATCCTCCGCCGCGGCATCGATCAGCCCTTTGATCGCACAGCGGACCGCCTCATCATCGGATATCTCGCCCTTCATCGGCGCGTCGTAAAAAAATGTCGTGTCGCCCGGCTCGCCGCGCAGGGGAACCGCGCCCGTCAGCGCCGTTTCCTCCTCCAGCGTCACCGCGCCGCCGCGGCGCACGATGTACCGTCCGTCGGCCATCTGTCCCAGCACCTCGACGAGCTCCCCGTCCTGCTGACAGACCGGATACATACAGCCGCAGTTCGCGCCGTTGTCCCAGTACGTCCACGAGCCCGCGCCGAGGAATCCCCGCGCCGCATCCTCCCGATCGCCCAGCGCGGCAAGGACGGCATCCCGCCGCGCCGTAAACAAACTGTCCTCAAGGCGCACCCCGCCGTAAAGCGTCGCTATGGCAGGAGCATCCTGCGCCGGGCTTTCCCGCAGCACAGCCCCCTCCGCCGGCGTGCCCACCGTGTCCAGCAGCATCTTTTCGCCATCCTCCGGGCAGCGCAGTCCGCCCTCGATCAATTGAAGCGGGAGGTATCCCATCAGACCGTCCTCCGTCACCGCGTGCACGCGGCTGCCGTCCACGCCCATCACGTAGACCTTTCCGCCCGCCGCAAGCTGCCCGCCCTCAAGCGGCGTCCCCTGCGCGTCCGTGAGCACGGTATTCTCCGTGAGCGTCCCATAGGGCAGCAGACCCGCGCCCATCCAGCCGTCCGTGCTTCGGAGATACTGGCTCATCATATAGCCCTCTGTCCGTGCGCCGCTTGTCCCCGTGGCGATGCGCACGCGGCACCAATCACCCGCGTCCTCAAGCACCTGCACGCGCGTGCCGGTGTAATACCGCCCCAGCGACTGCGCGCCCTTGTCCGGCCCGGCGCGCAGGTTCAGCCGCTCATCCCAGTAGCGGCTGTCGTTCCACACGACGCGCGCCTCCGCAAACGCGCAGACCGCCGGAAACACAAGCGCCGCCAGCATCAGCGCGCAAATCATCCTCTTCAGCATATCCCTGTTCCCCTGTCTGAATTTCCCCGCGCGTCGCGCCGGCAAATCCGCCGTTTTTTATTACAGCCGTGCAAACACGTCGCCCAGCTTTTCATGGAGCGTCAGGCTGGCGATATCGTCGCGCGGGGTCGGCGTCTTATTGATCAGCACAAGGCGGCTGCCCGGATAGTCGTCCAGGAATGCGGCGGCGGGATAGACCGTGAGCGACGTCCCCGCGACGATCAGCAGATCCGCCCGGCGGATGGCGTCCACCGCGCCCTCGACGGTTGCCGGATCGAGCGACTCCTCGTAGAGCACCACGTCCGGCTTGACGCGCCCGCCGCACACCCGGCAGACGGGCAGCTCGCCCAGCGTCAAAAACTCCTCCAGCGTGTACTTTGCCCCGCAGCGCCGGCAGGTATTGCGGTGCACGCTGCCGTGCAGCTCGTAGACATTCCTGCTGCCCGCCTTCTGGTGCAGCCCGTCGATGTTCTGCGTGACGACCGCCAGCAGCTTCCCCTCGCGCTCCCACTGGGCGAGCTTCACGTGCGCGATGTTGGGCCTTGCATCCGGGTACAGCATGCGTCTTCTGTAAAAGTCAAAGAAAACCTGCGGCTTGCGCAGATAGTACGAATGAGAGATGATCGTCTCCGGCGGATCGGAAAACTGCTGATGATACAGCCCGTCCACGCCGCGAAAATCCGGGATGCCGCTCTCGGTGGATACGCCCGCCCCGCCGAAGAATACCATCCGCTTCGCCTCGTTCACCCAGGTTTTGAGCGTTTGCAGCTTCTGCTCATCCATATGGAGTCCTTCCTTTCCTTACGGCAGCATCCTGCCCGAACGGATCGGCGTGTCAAGCCGCTGCTCCGCAAGCTGGCGAAGCGCGTCAAACAGCGCATCCGGGCACTGTGCCTCATCCTCCAGGGACTTGAGCCCCCGGCGCATGATATCCTGCAAATAGAGCACATCCGCCGCGTACAGGCGGCAGCGCTCGCCCGCGCCGCATGCGGTGCACAGCACACCGCCCTGCTCCGCGCTGAACGCCGCCACCGGAATTCCCTCCTCCGCCGTCAGCACATCGATCGGGCGGCCGCAGCGCGCGCAGCGGCCCACCTGCGGCCGGAATCCCAGCAGCGAGGTCATGCCCATCAGGAATACCGCCGTCACCCGCCGCGGCTCATCCTGGCCGTAGCACAGATGCGCCAGCGCGCGCAGCAGCAGCAAAAACAGCCGCTCATTCTCCTGCATCGGCTGGATCGCGGCCGCGCACAGCTCCAGGGCATACATGCCGTGCGCCAGGCGTTCATAGTCGCCGCGCAGCGGATAATAGGTATCCGTCACCGCGCAGGAGACCACTGTCGTCCGTTCCCCCGCCTGATAGAGCACATATTCGCCCGCGCAAAACACCTCGCTGGCCGCCATCAGCGGGCTCTTCTGCCGGCGGCATCCCCGGCTGAGCGCGTCGATGCGCCCCAGCGTCGGAGAAAACAGCGTGAGCATGCGGTCATTTTCACGATAGTCCGCCCGCCGCAGGACAATGGCGTTGGTCGTGATCTGGGGCAATGCCCTCACTCCTTCTGTTCGTGCTTCGCATCGTCAAAGCGCAGAACGCGCGGAATAAACCGGGCGGCAAAACGTCCCTTTCCCTTCTCCTTGACGTAGAAATAGCCGACGATGGAAAAGACCAACGCACCGACAAAATTGACCATGAGATCCTTCATCGTGTCGTGAATGCCCACGTCGAGATATCCGCCCAGCCCCAGCGCCTCCTGCGAGCCGTCCGAATGAACGATGATCACGTCGGCGATATCGTCGATCCTCACGACCTTGTTGCTGCGCGTCTCGTCGAGCTCAACGGTACTGATCGAGTGGAGAATCGTGTCCTTCTGCATGTCAAATCCGAGGAAGCGGTCGCCGCTGTACTCAAAGAACTCCCAAAGCACGCCCACGGTCATCGAAAAGCAAAACGCGACAATCGCCAGATACACCGGCGAAAGCTTGAAGGAGAACATCTCGCTTCGATTCAGCAGATCCACGAGCGCAAAGCCGATCGCCGCGCACAGGAATCCGTTGAGCGTATGCAGCACGGTATCCCAGTTCGGCACGCGGATATAGAAGCTGTTGATCTCGCCCAGGATTTCCGCCGCGAAGATGAACAGGAGAATAATGACCTCCAGCGTGCCGGGCAGTTCCACCTTCAGCCGGCGGGAAAACGCGCTGGGCAGCACCATAAGCCCCAGCGTCAATCCGCAGATAAATACGCTCTCAAAATCACGCCTGAGCGCCACGCGCACAAGCGTCAGAATGACCAGCGCGCGCAGCAGCAGATAGACCGTCAGCGTGGTTTTATTGGTATAAAACGGCGTTTTGTTTGTTTTGTTCTTCTTTTCTTTTTTCATCATGCTTACACCGATCCTTTCATCATGCATGATAGCACATTCCCCGGCAGGAGTAAACGCCCCCGAGCACATCCCCGCGAAAAAAAGCACCAAAGATTTCGCGTGTCCCGGCTTTCCGCCCGCGCTCCCGCGGCGCGCGTCCCCGCACCGTCCGTCCCACAAATCCTGCATTTTTTTGCAGGAACCATTCAGGCCTTATGCAGAAAAACGGGTTTTAAATTCCCTTCACCCGCTTGCGATGCATATTTCGCTCCCCTCAAATTTTTCTTTATATTTTTCAAAAAAATGGTGTACTTTTTGCTTTTTCCATGCTATAATAGCCCTGCAAACGCCCACTGGCGCAAACGCCGGGCAATCATTTATCCTTCATGATTTTGAAAGAGAGGCATTCCTTATGATGACCGTTCTTTTCGTTCTTGTTGTTCTGTTCTTCTTCGGCGAGGTGCTCTCGCTGATCGACGGCCAGCGTGCTTCCTCCGGAGAGGTCGGCACCTACCTGCGCTATGAGTACAATATGGCCGATGCCGAGCGCCGTCCGACCCTCGCGCAGCTGCGCAATATCTGATTCACCCCGACCATCCTTTTTTCCAGCATTTCCCTTCCCCCACAGAATCGGGCGGCACAATATGCCGCCCGATTCTTTTTTACCCTATAAGAAATTGTGAAAATCGGCCGCGTTCGCCCTCATCAGGCGATTTGCAGCGGTTTTCGGAAGTGGAAGCGGTCACTGGCCGCTGCGCGAAAAACCGGGCAGCGAGCACAGAAATGCTTTGGAGTGTG
>JAUNJB010000177.1:0-2257 GCA_030535375.1 Clostridia bacterium
TTTCGGAAGTGGGAGCGCGCACAGCGCGCCTTTTGCAGGAGATGCCGGGATGCACGCATGATACGAAGGAAGCGCAAAGCGTGTCGTGCGCTTTTCTTTTTTCGCGCACAAAAACGACAGGGAGCGGGGACAAAACGCTATACAATGATCCCATAAACGGGGAAAGAAAGCGGGGAGCTTGTATGGCACAGGACACGATCACAATGCAGGGGGAGAATCGGGCGCGCGCAGGTGCCTTCCTCACGGGCATCGAAAGGACGCTGCGCAACCGTGGTACGCCGGTGCAGCGCGTGCTCTGCGCCGCGATGATGGCGGTGCTTGCGGCGGCGCAGCTGCCCGGCGGCGGCTATGCGTGCCAAAGCGCGATGTTTGCGGTGCTCCTGAGGCTGGGATTCTGTGTGCCCGCTGGCTTTATCGGGGTCATGGGCGGATTCGCGATCAGTTACGGGCTGGGGGATCTGGTCAGCTGCTGGCAGCTGCCCTGCTGCACGCTGCTGTGGCTGAGCGCATGCCTGTGGTCGCAGCGCGGCAGCCGGATGACGATGGCGGCGGCTGTATTTGCGGCGCTCCTGACCAATGGCGTGATTACGGGCGTGTCGACGGTGCTTTCCGCGCTGGTGCTCGTTTTGACGGCGGCGGCGGGCGCGGGGCTCTGCATCCTCTACGACGGCGCGGCCCTGAGCGTCTGCCACCGGGATGAGCTGGATGGTGAGACGCGGCCGCTTTGCGTGATGGCGGTGTGCGCGTCGCTGGCGGCGGGGCTTTTGCACCTGCCCGCGGGCGGGATCATCGCCAGCGCGCTGGCCATGTATCTGACGCTGGAGCATGCTTACGTCGGCGGCGCGTCGCAGGCGCTTTTGTGCGCGGGCGTGCTGGGCGGCGCGGTATCCCTTGGGATGGGCAGCCTGCACACATGTGCGATGATGCTGTGCGGCGGTTTTCTCGCGGGGGAGATCAAAACGAGCTACAGAAGCCTGTGTGCGCTGCTGATGCTCTGCGGCATGGCCGCTGCCGCGGCGCTGCTGGGCGGGGATCAGCGGGCGTTTGTGCTGCTCGTGTACTGCCTGCCCGGCCTGCTGCCGTTTCTCCTGCTCTCCAGTGTGCAAAGGGCGGCGGTGACGGGGCTGATCGAGCGGACGGTGCCCGAGGAGATGACGCAGTCCGAGGCGGTGGCCGTGCGCTGCGCATCGATGATCCACTCCTGGGCGCGGCTGTACGAGGACACGGCCAAAATGATGGAAGGGCTCTGCGCGCCGCAGGAGGAGAGCCCGGTCGTCGGCCAATGCGTGCAGCTGCTGCGCAAGACGAGCGCGGCGGCGCACCAGGTATGCGAACGCACGCTCAGCGAGATTCGCCCGGACGACGAGGCATACCGCCGCATCCGCTACGCGCTGGTGCGCGCGGGGCTGGAGCAGGTGCGTGTGGCCTACGCGCTGCGCATCGGGGAGCGGATGGAGGTGCTGCTCCTCAAGCCGGAGCACGTTGCGCCGGTATCCCTGCAAAAACTGGTGACGGCCGGCTGCGGCGTGCCGATGCGCGCGTGCCTGCGCGAGGGGTTGCTGAGCACGCAGGCCGTCTTTGAGCAGGCGCCCGCGCTGAGTCTGGAAATCGGCGCCGCGACGCGTAGCCGTTCCGGAGAGGAGGTCGCGGGCGACAGCTACGTCTCCCGTGCGCTGCCGGGCGGGCGGCACGTGCTGGCGCTGTCCGACGGCATGGGCAGCGGCGTCAATGCCCTGCAGGAGAGCCACGCAGCCTTGTCGCTGCTGGTGGAGAGCCTGCGGGCCGGTTACACCAGGGCGCAGGCGCTCGATGTGGTCAACGCGCTGATGCTCATGTGCACGGGCAGGGAGATGTACGCGACCATGGATTTATGCGTGTGCGACATGCACAGCGGGGAGACGGCGTTTGAAAAGCTCGGCGCGTGCGCTTCCTACGTCGTGCGCGAGGGCGAGGTGCGTGCCATCGGCGCGGATACGCTGCCCGTGGGCGTGCTGCCGGATGTGGAATCGCGCTCGCTGCGGATGACGCTTCAGCCCGGCGATGTGGTCGTCATGCTGACGGACGGGGTGGCGGATGCCTATCCCGGCGGCGAGGAAGCGCTGCGCGGGGCCATCGCCAAGCTTTACTGGCTGCACCCCCAGGCCGTCGGGGAGAAGCTCATCGCCCAGGCGATGGGCGCGGGCGAGGCCAAGGACGACATGGCCGTGCTCTGTGCGCGGGTGAGCCGGTCGATGATCGAGTGAAGCGGCCTTACGCC
>JAUNJB010000177.1:2357-5685 GCA_030535375.1 Clostridia bacterium
CATATTTCCTGACGGGGTGGTGTGCCGGGCCTTGCCCGGGAACGTGCCCCAATGGGCATGTCCGCACGGGCCGCCGTGCCGACGGGATATCGGCTTGTCGCTCCGCCGTTACACAAAGGGCGGGGAGCGGGCGGGTGAGGGGACGGCGGCATGGGGCTGGGCGTGCACGCCGCCGGATAGGGCGTACCTTTGTGCTGGAGGTCAACACTTCCAGCGCTTTTTTTGCGCTTTGGCCTTGCCATTTTGGCCGTAAGAATGTACAATAGAATCTGTGTAGACAGGAGTAGACGAATATGACACCCGATGAATTTGGCCTGCGCCTTGCAAAAGACTGCGCCGTGCCGCCGGGCGGGCACGTGCTCGCGGCGGTGAGCGGCGGTGCGGATTCGACGGCGCTGCTTTGTTTTTTGAGCGAGCTGCGCGGCAGCTACCCCTTGCGCCTCTCCTGCGCACATGTGGAGCACGGCATCCGCGGCGACGCGTCCCTGGAGGACGGGCAGTTTGTCCGCGCGCTGTGCCAAAGCAAAGGAATATCGTTTTACGAATGCCATGTGGATGCGCCGGGCTACGCCGGTGCACACGGCTGCGGGCTTGAGGATGCCGCGCGCACGCTGCGCTACGCATTTTTGCGGGAGACGGCCGGGCGGATCGGCGCGGACTGCATTGCGCTGGCGCATCATGCGCTGGACCAGGCGGAAACCGTGCTCTTGCATGCCATTCGCGGCAGCGACATGCGCGGCCTTTGCGCCATGCGAAAGCGGCGGGGCGACCTGATCCGGCCCCTGCTGGACGCGTCGCCCGAGGAGCTGCGGGCTTATCTGCGCTCTGTCGGCCAGCCCTGGCGCGAGGATGCGACGAACCGGATTCCGGACTGCGCGAGGAACCGCATTCGCCTGAATGCGATGCCCGAGCTGGAGGCTGCGTGCCCCGGCGCGGGCGCGGCGCTTGTGAGGCTGGCGTGCGCCGCGCAGCGGGATGAAGACTACTTTGACGGCCAGATCGCGGCGCTTGGCCTGCGGGTGATCCCGCTGGTCGACGGCGCGGCGCTGGAGAGGGCACAGCTTTGCGGCCTGCATGAAGCGCTGCTTGGCCGCGTGCTGGTGCGCGCGCTGGATCAGGCGGGGATTCCCGCCCAAAGCGCCGCGGCGCTCTCCCGGATCATGAATGCGCTGACCGGGAAAGAGGAGACCGTCGGTCTGTACGGCGGGGCGGAGGCGAGGATCGGGTTGCGCTATGTCTGCTTTACGCGGGCGGAAGCGCCGGCTGACGCCGTGCCGCTGTGCCCCGAGGGGGAGACGGCGACGCCCTTTGGCGCGTTCCGGGTGCGCGATGCGCGTCCGGGCGAAACGGGGGACGGCAGGCGCACGCAGGCTCTGCCCGAAGCGCTGCTTATGCGTGCGGCGGTTACGGAAAGGCGTGAGGGCGACGTGCTCGTCCCGTTTGGGCGGCACAAGCCGGTCAGGCTCAAAAAGCTGATGATCGACGCGGGCATTGAGCGCGCGATGCGGCGCAGCGTGCCTGTCCTGCGCACGGAAGAGGGAATCCTGTGGGCGGTCGGGCTGCGGCCCGCGGAGGCGTGCAGGGTGTGCCCCGGTGAAAGACAGAAGATCGTGGAGTTCCTCGGCGCATGGCCGGGAACGCCGAGCTGCAAACGATGAACAAGAGTACATCAAGACAATCAGGGGGAATCAACTCATGGAAGACAAGAGAACGACATACGCGGATTTAAAGGACGAATTGCTGCTCACGCGTGAGCAGATCGCGCAGCGCGTGCGGGAAATGGGACGCGAGATCACGGAGGATTTCAAGGGCAAGGATCTGACCGTCATCTGCATCCTCAAGGGCGCGGTGGTGTTCTTTGTGGATCTGGTGCGCGAGATCGATCTGCCGATGAGCATGGATTTCATGGCGATCTCCAGCTACGGCAGCGCGACCAAATCCTCCGGCGTCGTGCGCATCCTCAAGGATCTTGACAAGCCCATCAACGGCAAGGACGTGCTGATCATTGAGGACATCGTCGACTCCGGCATGACACTCTCCTTCCTCAGGGAGAATCTGCTCAGCCGCGGCGCCGCCTCGCTGCACATTGCCACACTGCTGGATAAGCCGGAACGCCGCCGCGTGCCGCTGACGGTGGATTACTTCGGATTTACCATCCCGGACGAGTTTGTGGTGGGCTACGGCCTTGACTATGATGAGAAGTATCGCAATTTGCCCGATATCGGCGTGCTCAGGCCGGAGATTTACGAGAAATAATCATGTTTCGCCGCGGCACGCGCCGCGTCAAATGGAGGTTTCCAATTGAAGAAGTCATATAAAGGGTTGCCGATTTACGCGCTCATCATCGTGGGCGTGCTGATCGCCGCGCAGCTGTTTTCCTCGTCTGTCACCAGCCAGCGCGGGCCCAAGATCGATTATAACAAGCTGCTTGAATATATCGAGCAGGGCGTCATTAGCCAGGTGGCGCTGGAGGGCAATACGGCGTATGCGCGGTTGACCGCCAGCTCCATCCCGGAGGCCGCGTTCTCCAGCAGCGCGTATGACTTTTCCGCGCTGGTGAACAGGGATACGTTTATCGAAACCTGCCGTCAGCTGGCCGCGCGCAAGGCGGATCTGCCGCTTGAGGAGGTCACCGAGCTTGATCTCGGGTTTGAGCTGATCTACCTTCCGCAGCCGACGACACCGTGGCTGCTGGAGATGCTGCCCTATATCATCATGACCGTAGCGCTGATGGCGTTCTGGATGGTCATGATGCGCCAGCAAACCGGCGGCGGTGGCGGCAAGATGATGAGCTTTGGCCACAGCCCGGCGCGCGTGTTTGAGCCGAGCGGCAACCGTGTCACGTTTGCGGATGTCGCGGGCGCCGTGGAGGAGAAGGAAGAGATGCAGGAGCTTGTTGAGTTCCTGAAGAACCCGCGCCGCTTCACCGCCGTGGGCGCGCGCATTCCCAAGGGCGTGCTGCTCGTGGGCCCTCCCGGCACGGGCAAGACGCTGCTGGCCAAGGCCGTGGCGGGCGAGGCGGGCGTGCCGTTCATGTCCATCTCCGGATCGGACTTTGTGGAGATGTTCGTGGGCGTGGGAGCAAGCCGCGTGCGCGACCTGTTTGAACAGGCGAAGAAGCATTCCCCGTGCATCGTGTTTATCGATGAGATCGACGCCGTCGGCCGGCGCAGGGGCGCGGGCATGGGCGGCGGCCATGACGAGCGCGAGCAGACGCTGAACCAGCTGCTCGTGGAGATGGACGGCTTCGCGGTCAACGAGGGCGTGATTGTGCTGGCGGCGACGAACCGCAAGGACATCCTCGATCCGGCGCTGCTGCGCCCGGGCC
>JAUNJB010000021.1:0-7920 GCA_030535375.1 Clostridia bacterium
AAAAAAGCTTCTAACCCAAGGGATAAAGCACATCTGAAAACAGATGCAAAAAGCGGATAACGGATATGGTTACACCGTTCAACAGAATAAATTCTAATATAAACACCCATTGGGACACCTTCCTTACGGAGGGTGCCCCAACGGCGGTCTTTTGTGGTATAATAAGGCATCGCATGATCAGGAGGATACGCCATGCCCCGTCTTTTCGTCGTCGCTACGCCGATTGGCAATCTATCGGACATGAGCCCCCGCGCGCTGGAGACGCTCAAAACCTGCGGCCTCATCGCCGCGGAGGACACGCGCGTCACGCGCGCGCTGCTCAATCACTTCGGGATCGACACGCCCTGCATCTCCAACCATCAGCACAATGAGGAGCACCGCGCCGCGCCGCTGATTAAGCGGATGATCGACGAGGAGCTTGACGTGGCCGTCGTCACCGATGCCGGCACGCCGTGCATCAGCGATCCGGGCTGCGTGCTTGTGCGCGAGGCGGCGTCGGCGGGCATCGATGTGGTGGCCGTGCCGGGGCCGACGGCGATGGCCTCCGCGCTCTCCGTGAGCGGATTCGATACGCGGGAATTCGCGTTCTACGGCTTTCTCCCGCGCGGCAGGAAGGAGCTGCGCGAGAAGCTGCTGGCGATGGCGCGCAGCGGCGTGCCCGTCGGCGTGGTGCACGAGTCGCCGCACAGGGTGATCGATCTGGTGCGCACGGTGGCGGATACGCTGCCCGGATGCCGGATCAGCGCGAGCTGCGATCTCACCAAGCTCTATGAAAAGACCATCCGCGGCGACGCGGCGGATGTGCTTGCCCAGCTTATGGCCAACGAGAAGGCGGAGAAGGGCGAATACTGTCTGGTGCTGGACATGAGCGGCGTGCGGCTGGAGGAGCAGGAGGCGGCGCCGGATGCGAGCCTGGAGGCGCAGATTTTTGAGGAGCTGCTCCGCGGATGCGATCTGCGGGCGGCGGGCGAACGGCTGACGGAGCGCGGCGCAAAGCGCAACGACGTATATCGGGCGCGCACAAACGTGCAGCGCTTTTTGCAGGACATGATCGACGCGGCGGACAGCGCCGGAGAGGATGAAGACGATGAGTGAAGCCATGAATAATTCCGTGATCAGGCAGCTTCTTGCGCGCAAGAGCGTGCGCGTATTCGAAAAAAAGCCCATCCCGGAGGAGGATGTGCAGGCGATTCTCGCCGCGGCGGTGCAGGCCCCGACGGCGGGCAATATGACGCTGTGGACGGCTATCCGCGTGACGGACGAGGACAAAAAGCAGCAGCTGGCCAGGACGTGCGACAATCAGCCGTTCATCGCGACGGCTCCGCTGGTGCTGGTGTTCTGCGCGGATTACAAGCGGTGGTTTGATCTGTTCAGGACGCTCGATCTCGGGGAGGAGCTGCGCGTTCCCGGCGAGGGAGATTTCATGCTCGCCGTGGTGGATACGGTGATCGCTGCGCACGCGAGCGTCGTCGCCGCGGACGCGCTGGGCTACGGCTCCTGCTACATCGGGGATATCCTGGAGAACTGCGAGCGGCAGCGCGAGATTCTCGGCCTGCCGGAGTATGTGAAGCCGGTGTGCATGGCGGTATACGGCAAGCCCACGGCGCAGCAGGCGGAGCGCAAGAAGCCGCCGCGCTTTGCCGTGCAGGATGTCGTGCACGAGAACACGTACCGCGCGATGGACGCGGAGCAGATGCGCGCCGCGCTCAAAACGCGTCAGGGCCTTGACGACGAGGCGATGGACCGCTGGCTGCTGGCATTCACCAAGCGCAAGTGGAACTGCGATTTCAGCCGGGAGATGACGCGCTCCTCCGCGAAGATGATCGAGGAATGGCGCGAGGGAAAGTGATCCCCTCAGCCGAGGACGCGGACGGAGAAAACGCCTTCCTTTGCAAGTCAATCCCGTTTCAGCCGCGGGCCGCTTTGCGGCCTGCTGGTGTGTCCGATGAAAGCATGGGCGGCTTGGGGCGCTGTCCCAAATGCCGCAGGTTTTTCCTGTCTTCGCCCCGCGCTTCTTCAGAAATTTGACAGAATCAAAGCCCCGCTCGCGAAGCTGTGCAGCTTCCTTGCGGGGCTTTTGTCGGTTCCGTTGCGAAAGGCTTATTTGAGCGCGTCCGTGAGCGCGGCGGCAAAGGCGTCCATCTCCGCCTCCGTGATGACCAGCGGCGGCGCGAGGCGCAGCACATTGCCCGCGGCGGTTCCCGCGACGAATCCGCGGGCCAGCAGTTCGCGCGAGAGCGCAGCGGCGGAGCAGTCCTGGGTGAGCTGCACGCCGATGAGCATGCCCATGCCGCGAACCTCGACAATCTTGTCGCTTCTGATCGTCTTGAGCGCGGCCATCAGGTGCGCGCCCTTCTCGCGGGCGACGGCGGAGAAGTCGTGCCCGATCATGTAGCGCATGGCGGAGAGGGAGACCGCGCAGGCCAGCGTGTTGCCGCCGAATGTGGAGCCGTGATCGCCGGGCGCGATGGCGGAGGCGACCTTCTCGCTGGCCAGCACCGCGCCGATGGGGAAGCCGCAGCCCAGGCCCTTGGCGCTGGTGAGGATATCCGGCACCACGCCGTACTGCTCATAGCAGTAGAGCGAGCCGGTGCGGCAGACGCCGGTCTGCACCTCGTCGAGGATGAGCAGGATGCCCAGCTCATCGCACAGGGCGCGCACGGCGGCCAGGTAATCCGGGCTGGCGGGTGTGACGCCGCCCTCGCCCTGCATGGGCTCCAGCAGCACGGCGGCGGTTTCCTCATCGATGGCGGCGCGCAGCGCATCGAGATCGTTGTAGGGCACCTGCGTCAGCCCCTGCGGGAGCAGCGGACGGTACGGCGCCTGATAATAGTCGTGGCCGGTTGCGGCGACGGTGGCCAGCGTGCGCCCGTGGAACGAGTGATCCGCCGAGATGATCTTGTAGCGCGCGGAGCCCTGGGCGTAGAAATACTTGCGGGCGAGCTTCATGGCGCCTTCATTGGCCTCCGCGCCCGAATTGGAGAAGAAAACGCGGTCGGCAAACGTGTGCTCGCAAAGAAGCGCGGCCAGCTCGGCCTGCGGGGCGACATAATAGAGATTGGATGTGTGCAGGATGCCCGTCTGCGCCTGTGCGACGAGCGCACCGGTGACGGCGGGATGATTGTAGCCCAGCGCATTGACGGCAATGCCCGCGAACAGGTCGGTATACGCCTTGCCATCCTGATCATAGAGCGTGGCGCCCTCGCCGCGCGTGAAGCATACCGGGCACCGCTCGCCGAATACGCCGAGGAAGTGCGCGCTGTCCAGCGCCTTGATATCGGAAAGCGTCATGGAAAAATTCCCCCTTGTGGCGATTGATACGTGTGGTAGAATGAGCCTTTTTATTAAGGAAGCCCCGCGCCCGCGCCGCCGCATCCGGCCGGGATTGGGGATATGCTGCGGGGCTTCGTTTCTTTATGGTTTGGGAAAAAGCGGTTTGCGCGATGAGAGAAAGGGCTCCGGGGACGGCCCCCGAGCGCCGGCCCGCGTGGGCTCAGGCGGAACGGGGAATCGCACAGGGATGCCGGGGCATGCGTCACACATTCAGCCCGGCCGTCTCGTCGCAGCCGATCATCAGATTCATGGACTGGATGGCCGCGCCGGATGCGCCCTTGCCCAGGTTGTCAAACTGGGCGCAGACCATCATGCGCTCGTCGTTGCCGGTGACGTAGATGTTCAGGCCATCCCAGCCGGCGCATGCGTTCGAGGAGAGGAAGCCGCCCACATCCGTCTGCGCGGACAGCGGCATCACGCGCACGAGCTTCTGCCCGGCGTACGCGTCGGCAAAGCACGCGTGCAGCTGTGCGAGGGTGGAGATGCCGTGCAGCTGCTCGGCCATCAGCGGCACGCTGACGAGCATGCCCGCGTAGTAATCCGCCACGATGGGCGTGAACAGCGGCGCCTTTTTGAGGCCGCAGACGGCCTGCATCTCCGGCAGGTGCTTGTGCTGGTGCGTCAGGCCGTAGGGGCGCGGGGAGGAGAGCGCCGCGTCGCGCCCGGCGGCCTGATACTGCGCGATCATCTTCTTGCCGCCGCCGCTGTAGCCCGTCAGCGAAAAGCAGGTGAGCACCGCGTCCGCCGGGAGCACGCCCGCCTTGACGAGCGGATAGACGACGGAGATGAAGCCGGTTGCGTGACAGCCGGGATTGGCGACACGCCTGCCGGTGACGATCGCCTCGCGCATGGCCGGGGAGAGCTCCGGAAAGCCGTATGCCCAGCCGGGGGCGGTGCGGTGCGCGGTGGAGGCGTCGATCACGCGGACGTGATCGTTGTCGATCAGGGAGACGGCCTCCTTCGCCGCCGCGTCCGGCAGGCAGAGGAAGGTGATGTCCGACGCGTTGATCAGCTTTTTGCGCTCGGATACGTCCTTGCGCAGCGCGGAATCGATCACGAGAATCTCGACATCGTCGCGATTTTGAAAGCGCTCGAAGATGCGCAGGCCGGTCGTGCCCTCGCTGCCGTCGATATAGACTTTGGTTTTCATCACTTTTTCTCCTTTTCAAACATCGTGCCGATGCCGCGGTCGGTGAAGATCTCCAGGATGATCGGGTGCGGGATGGTGCCGTTGAGGATGTGCACGCGGCGCACGCCCTTGTCAATCGCGTCGATGCAGGCGTTGACCTTGGGAATCATGCCGCCACAGATGGTGCCGTCGGCAATCAGCGCTTGTGCGTGCTCGGTGGTCAGGATGGGGAAGAGCGTCTTGGGATCGGATGCGTCGCGGCGCACGCCGTCGATGTCCGTCAGGTAGATCAGCTTTTCCGCCTTGAGCGCGGTGGCGACGGCCGCGGCCGCCGTGTCCGCGTTGATGTTGTAGCTTTCGCCCGCATCGTCGACGCCCACGGAGGAGATGACCGGGATGTATTCATCGGCGCACAGGGAATTGAGCAGCTTGGTGTTGACGCTGACGATATCCCCGACGTGGCCGAGATCCACGCCGTCGGCGAGCGGGGGCTTTTTCTTCACCCGGATCAGACCGGCGTCCTTGCCGCACAGGCCGATGGCCTTGCCGCCGAGCGTCCCGATCTGGGAGACGATGTTCTTGTTGAGCTTGCCGGCCAGCACCATCTGCACGATCTCCATCGTCGCGGCGTCTGTGATGCGCAGGCCGTTGTGGAACGAGCTTTCCACGCCCACGCGTGCGAGCATCGCATTGATTTCCGGGCCGCCGCCGTGCACGAGGATGGGGTTGATGCCCACGTATTTGAGCAGCGTGATGTCCTCGAGAATCTTATGGGTGAGATCCTCGCTGACCATGGCGTTTCCGCCGTATTTGATGACGACGGTTTTGCCCCACAGGCGCTGGATATAGGGAAGGGCTTCGATCAGGATATTGGCCTTATTGATGAAACCCATGTCATTGTTGTCTACGATTTGATCCTTGGGCATGGAAGGTTCCTTCTTTCCGTGAATAATGTACGGCACAGATTATACCATAAAACTGCATAAATATTCAATGATGAGGCGCGTAAAACATAAAAATTAGCAGAATCTGCTGAAAATATGCGCAAATTCTGCATGGAAATCAGATGCTCGGCCGTATATCCGCCGGGATGGGACAGACATAGGGGTGAGCGGACGTTCTGCCGGCGAATTCCGCCTGGGCGCGGCGGAGCGTTTCCCCGTCGGCCATCAGGCGCGCGCCCGCCAGGCCGAGCACCTTTGAGGCGAAGAGCATCGCCTTATGCGCGATGGAGCTTTTCCCGATGGCGACGACCTGCCAGCTGTGCGCGGGCGTGTCCGCCGCCCAGGCCGCGGCGGAAATCTGGCTGGTCGGCGCGCACCAGCTGGCGTCGCCCACATCGGTGGAGATGGTGACGATGGGCGTGTCCGTGGGACAGTGCGGCGCGACAAAGGCATACATCGCCTCGCCCTGGTGGGCGAGCACGCGCCCGCGCGTTTTGCTGTCGGCCAGCCGGGAAATCTTGACGAGCGTGTTTTCCGGGGATTCGAGCGAATCGTGCAGTGATTTGGCGAGCGCAAGCTCCTGCTCGTCGTACTGCGGCACGCCGATCTCGTGCATGCAGGAGACGAGAAGCTCCTCCATGGTGGTGTTGGGCAGGACGTTGGAGCAGCCCTTGACAAACTCCATCTCCATCGTCGTGCCGGTCATGATGGCCGCGCCGCGTGCGCAGTCGATGACGCGCTGCTTGATGCCCTCCAGATCCTCGAGCCGCTGGGAGCGCACCAGGTACACCGCCTCCGCGCGGGACTGCACGACATTCGGCGAAGCGCCGCCCGCGTCGGTGATGGCGTAGTGGATGCGCGTGTCGTCCGGAACGTGCTCGCGCAGGAACTGCACGCCCACATTCATCAGCTCCAGCGCGTCAAGCGCGCTGCGGCCCAGGTGCGGGCTGCCCGCGGCATGCGCGCTCTGCCCCTTAAAGCGGAAGATCATCTTGACATTCGCCAGCGAACCGCCCGGCCAGATGCCGGTATAGTCCCACGGATGCCAGGTCAGGATGGCGTCGAGCCCGGAGAAAAAGCCGTCGCGCGCCAGGAATGCTTTCGCGCTGCCGGTTTCCTCCGCGGGGCAGCCATAGAAGACGACGGTGCCGGCGAGCCCGCCCCCGGCGATCAGCTCCTTGACGGCGATGGCCGCGCCCAGCGCGCCTACGCCCAGCAGGTTGTGGCCGCAGCCGTGGCCCGGTGCGCCGGGGCAGAGCGGGTCGCGCGATGCGCAGCCGGCCTTCTGGCTCATGGCACTGAGCGCATCAAACTCGCCCAGATAGGCGATGACCGGCTTTCCGGAGCCGTAGACGGCACGGAACGCGTTGGGCATGCCGTCCAGGCTGTCGGTGATGGCAAAGCCGTTCTCCTCAAGCAGCGCGCGCAGTGTGGCGGCGGAAAAGTCCTCGTGAAAATTCACCTCGGGATGATCCCAAATGGCGTCGCTGGCGGCTATGTATTCGGCCTGATGCGCATCCACGCTGGCGCGGATGGCGGATTCAAAGCGCGTTGATTCCACAGATAACACCCTCTCTATGCAGAATGGTCACAGTATAGAACACAAAGGGCGCAATTGTCAACAGAAAACCCCTCCCGGTTGGGAGGGGAGGATCACTCCGCTTTTCCTGAGAAGAGGATCAAAGCGAGCATGACCGGCATGGCGGCCATCATGGGATAGGCATAGCGTACAAAGATGCCCGCCGAAAATAGCAGCGACAGGAAGATGCCCCAGACCGGCGTCAGGCAGAGCGCCAGGCGGCGCTGCCTGCGGCAAAAGAGCAGAAGCGTGCCGAGCAGCAGCGCGAACGAGTATGTCGCGGGGCAGAAAAGCTGGGAAAGGAAAGGGACCTTTTGCTGGGCGGAGTGATGCGTGAACTGATAGAGCGCATTTTTGAGGCCGGGGAGGAATGAACGCGGGTGGATGTCATACCGGCCGTCATCGTAGGTATAGGCGGTGTTCATATAGACGAAATCGTAGTCCTCGCCGCCCAGGGAGTTGGAATGGCTGATGTCGTCGGGATTCCAGAGGCCCGCACAGTTTTCAAGGAAGGCCTCGATGTAAACGCGGGGATGTGCCTTGGCATAGCGCAGGTACATCGACCAGAATGCGCCGGGATCGGCCTGATAGCGCGCGAAATCGAAGTTGCCGCCCTTGGCGGGGTCGGCGCAGTGCGGGCGATAGCGGGCGACGGCGTCCGAAAACCAGGCGCTGATTTCGGCATATTCCTCTTCGCTGATTTCCGCGCGCGCGGCGGTGCGCATCAATTGCTGGCAGGGAACGCTCATCATCTCGGAGCTGGGTGCTTGGGTGGCGTGAAGCGCCGTCTCGAGTCCCTTGGGCAGGAGCACGCAGAGCAGGGCGGAGCACACCGCCAGCAGCGCGGCGCGCCTTCTGCCCGGCTTGCACAGCCCAAACACGGCCAGGCACGCCGGCAGGAAGGCGAATACCCCGTTGTGACGCAGCAGCGCGAT
>JAUNJB010000021.1:8020-10766 GCA_030535375.1 Clostridia bacterium
GCATGCCCAGGCGTACAGCGCCGCGAGCAGAAGCAGCTGTACCGCGCTGTAGACGGCCGCCCCGGCGGTCATCGAACCGAAGAGCGATTCGCCCAGGCGGTAGAGCGTACCGAGAAAGAGCGTGTGGAACACGGGGTGCGCGGCATCGAACACGCCGCTTTGATATTGGGCGATTTCATGCTCAAAGTCATAGCTGACGACGCCGGGATACATGGCCAGCAACACCGCGCCGTAGCAGGCGGCGAACAGCAGAAAGAAGCCCCACGTGGGGACGGAGAAGCGCTTGCCCTTGTGCACGGGCGGCGCAAAGACGAACACGTAGGAGAAAAGCGCGCCGAGCAGCGACGCGGCCATGACGGGCACGGCGAAGCGGCGCACAAGGCTGCCCATGCCGGGGAGCAGCTGGTCATAATAGGCCAATTCGCTGCCCACGCCGAGACAGAGCGTGAAGATGAAGGCGAATCCCGCGGCATAGCATAGGCTGCGCGCATCGTGACGTTCGATCGCCGCGCGCACGGGAAAGAGGGCGGCAATCAGCAGCAGCGCGCCGAATGTGCCGGAGCGGAAGACGGCGCTGTCCGGATCAGCGGGAACGAGATAGGGGGCGGCGAATGCCGCCAGAAGCGCGGCAAGCAGAGCAAAGGCGACGCTGTGCTTTTTGACGAACGATATGATCATGGGCGTCAATCCTCCTTGATATCCCGGCAGAATGCCGCGGCGAGCAGCGCGGGCGCGAGGCAGAAGAGCGGCAGGGTGTAACGCGGCAGCGTACACGGCCCGAAGAGATAGGACAGCCACAGCCCCAGCGCGCCAAGCGCGGCCGGCAGGAAGCGGGTCTGCCGCTTGGCGGCGAGTGCCGCACAGGCGAGGATGATCGCCCAAAATGGCGTGGCCGTGCAGAACAGGATGGCGATGACCGGATACTTCTGATAAATGTTTTGGCGGCAGATCTGCTCGTAAACGTCGCGGACATCGGGAAGCAGACAGGCCGTATGCAAACCGTATGCGCTCATGTCATATTCCTGGGTCTGCAGATAGCCCTTATCGCTGTAGGAGACGTCGGGATAGATGGTGGAATGGCTGAGGTCGTCTGGATACCAGGAGCCGACGTTGAGCATCAGAAAGGCTTCCAAATACTCGCGCGGGCAGATTTTGCCGATTTTCGCCCAGAGGGAGAGCAGCTGTCCGCCCTCCTCCTCGAGGCGTTCGCGATCGAGATATCCCTTGGCGGAGTCGCCCAGGTGCGGATGGACGGCGAGCCCTTCCTCCGCGGTATACCAACTGCGGATTTCCGCCTTGTCCGCGTCGCTGAGCGCGCCGCTGTTGTAGGCGCGGACGAGCTGCTGCGCGGGCAGGCTGTAGAGCTGGAAGGAAGGCAGGGAGGAGGGAGAGAGCGCGAGGCTCAGCACGCCGAACACGGCGGCCGCCGCGATGACGCCCGCAGCGCAGAGCGCCGCGGCCTTTTTGCGCAAGCCGCGCACAGCGGCGAGCGTCGTGGGAAGGAGCAGCGCCAGGGCGAACACGCCGTTGTTGCGCATGAGCGCCGTACCGATGACGGCGAGGATGTACAGGACGCAGCGCTTGCGGCTTTGCAAAAAGGCGTCGGGCTCCTCGATGAGCGACCATGTCAGCAGGGAAAGCGTGACGACGGCCGCGGCAAAAAGCGTATCCTTCGTCATTGACATGGACATCGAGGAAAACACGGGATGCAGGCCAAAGAATGACGTCATGGCGAGGAGCAGCCAGCCCGGAGCGCCGTGCCGCTGAGCAAAGACGCAGGCGTAGGCCAGCGTCAGCGCAAAGAGCGCCATTTGCAGCAGGGTCATCAGCACCAGGCCCAGCGTGGGACTGCCCAGCGCCTCGCCCAGGGCGATGACGCCGTTCATCAGCGCGCTGTGGAGCAGCGGATGGATGTTGGAATAATTGGCCTCGACGTGTTGCATGAACTCGGTCGCGAAATCGTAGTTGAGCATTCCGGGCCAGTAGGCGAGCAGAACGGGAAGCCAGCACAGCAGGAGCACGGCGGCGTAGGTGGCCAAGGGCAATCTGAGCACTGCGGCTTTGGAGAAGGGACGGCGCACGAGTATGATCCTCGAACAAAGCCCGCAAAGCAGCGGTGCGGCCAGCAGCGGCACGGCGAGGCGGCGAATCAGGCTGCCCGTCCCAGGCAGCAGACCGTCATAGACGCGCAGCTCTGAACCGAGGGCGAGGGCCAGGGAGAACAGCAGGCCAAAGACCGCGCCGGCGGTCAGCGTGCGGCGGCCGGCGCGCCGCAGCGCCTCGCGCACGGGGAAGTAGCACGCGGGCAGCAGAAGCGCGCCGAGGGTACCGGAGCGAAAGACGGCGCTGTCCGGGTTTTCCGGGATCAGATACGGCGCGGCGGCAGCGGCCAGCAGAACGCAGAGCAGCGAAAGGACGCCGGCGTGTTTTTTGAGGAACGGCATGGGGTGCTCCTTTGTGTGAAAAGGATGGGAAACACGTTGCCCCGCCCGCGAGACCGCGGGCGGGGTCGTGTGCCTATGAACGGGCATAAAATGCTTTATTCAGCGGGGGTTTCGGCCTTCTTCCTGCGCGGGGCGCGCTTCTTGGGAGCGGGCTCTGCAGGGGCGCTTTCGACAGCCGCTTCGGCAGCGGGCTCCTCGGCCTTCTTCCTGCGCGGGGCGCGCTTCTTGGGAGCGGGCTCCGCGGGGGCGCTTTCGGCAGCCGCTTCGGCAGCGGGTTCCTCGGCCTTCTTCTTGCGCGGGGC
>JAUNJB010000021.1:10866-28336 GCA_030535375.1 Clostridia bacterium
GCTTCGGCAGCGGGTTCCTCGGCCTTCTTCTTGCGCGGGGCACGCTTCTTAGGCGCTTTTTCTGCCTCGGCCTTGGGCGCTTCGCTTTCGGTCGCGCTTTCGGCCGGGGCCGGATTAGGGTTTACGGCTTCCTCCGTGGGAGCGGCTTCTGCCGGAGCCTGGGCGGCGTCCAGCGTGAAATCCGTTGCGGGCTTGACCAGGGACTCGTAGAGCGCCAGGTACTTGCCGGCGGAGGAATACCAGCTGTAATCGCCGGTCATGCCGCGGACGATCAGCTTATACCAGACCTCGCGGTTGTGCTTGTAGTAGTGCACGGCGCGGCGCAGCGTGTGCAGCATGTCGTGGGCGTTGTAATTGAAGAAGGTGAAGCCGTTGCCCTCGTCGGTGAACTTGTTGTAGGAGAGCACGGTGTCGCGCAGGCCGCCGGTCTCACGGACGATCGGCACGCTGCCGTAGCGCATGGCGATCATCTGGGACAGGCCGCACGGCTCAAACTGGCTGGGCATCAGGAACATGTCGCTGCCGGCGTAGATGCGGTGTGCCAGCTGATGGTTCATCGCAAAGCGCGCGGCCAGGCGGCCGGGGTACTCGCTCTCCGCCCAGGAGAAGAGATTGGTGTACTTCGCTTCGCCCATGCCGAGCACGACGAGCTGGATGCCGGTTTCCATCAGCTCGCGGATGACGCACTCGATCAGGTCAAAGCCCTTCTGGTTGGACAGACGGGAGATGATGCCCACCAGCGGCACGCTGGCGTCGACGGTGAGGCCGAGCTCCTTCTGCAGCTCCTGCTTGCAGAATTCCTTGCCGCCCAGGTGATACGGATCGTAGTTGGCGTAGATCTGCGGGTCCTTCGAGGGATCGTAGTCGTCGATATCGATGCCGTTGAGGATGCCCATCAGCTGATCCTTGCGCGCACGCAGCAGGCCGTCCAGGCGCTCGCCGTAGAATGCGGTCTGGATTTCATCGGAATAGCTCGGGGACACGGTGGTCAGCTCGTCGGCGTAAACCAGGCCGGCCTTCATGTAGTTGGCGCAGCCGTAGCACTCCAGCTTGTCTGCGGTGAACAGGCTGTCCCCCAGGCCGAGGGTATCCTGCACGGCCTTGATCGGGAACACGCCCTGATACTGGAGGTTGTGGATGGTATAGACGGTCTTGATATCCTGATAGAACGGGAAGTGCGCGTACTGAATCTTGAGCAGCGCCGGGATCATGCCGGTCTGCCAGTCGTGGCAGTGGATGACGTCGGGCTTGAAGTCAAGATGCACCAGCGCGTCGATGACGGCACGGCTGAAGAAGCCGAAGCGCTCGTATTCGTCGCCGCCCAGACCATAGATGTACGAGCGGCCGAAATAGAACTGGTTGTCCACGAAGTAGAACGTGACGCCCTGATACTCCAGGGACTTGATGCCGCAGTACTGCTTGCGCCAGCACAGCTCGACCTCAAACTCGCACTCGAGCTTCATCTGGCTGGTGTACTTCTCGGGGATCGCGGCGTACAGCGGCACGATGACGCGCACGTCGGTATCCTGCTGCTTGAGAACCGGGGACAGCGCGCCGACCACGTCGGCCAGGCCGCCGGTCTTGATGAACGGGACGCACTCGGAAGCGGCAAATAAGACTTTCATATTGGGTAATCCTCCTTGCAAAAAGCGGAACTGCACGGAAAGAATCCTTTGTGTGCAGTCCCGCGGACGTTTAGATCACGACATTCTTGGCGATCACGATGGGATACGCGGCGGGCGCAATCAGGCGGCCGTTGCGGCGGATGACGCTCTGCTTATCGAGGATGCAGTGGTCGATCTCCGCGCCCTCCTGAATCTGGGCGTCCTGCATGATGATGGAATTCTTGACGACGGCGCCCTTGGCGATCTTGACGCCGCGGAAGAGGACGGAATTGATGACCGTGCCTTCGATGACGCATCCGTTGGCCACCAGGGAGCCGGAGCACTGGCTGTCCTCGACATAGCGGGCCGGCAGGTCGTCGCGGACCTTGGTGTAGACGGGGCGGTCGGCCGGGAAGAGCTGGCGGCGCACATCGCTGTTGAGCAGCGACATGTTGAAATTGAAGTAGGACTGGATCGAATCGATCTGGCAGGCCAGCCCCTTGTACTCATAGCCGTGCACCTTGAGGTTGCCCTGATTGATGTTGCGCTGGAGCACGTCGCGTTCAAAGCTGTGCAGGCCGTTGGCCGCGCCCTGCTCGACCAGCTGGCGCAGCAATTCGCGCTTGGTGATGTAGATCTTGAGGGAGGCGCACTCGCGCGTGGGCACGGCGGAACCGATCTCCATGCCGGTGACGGTGCCGTCCTCGGAGACGGAGAGATAGGTGCCGTTCTCGCTGTCGGTGCCGGTGAACTTGGAGCCGTGGGTGTAGAGGATGGTCAGATCCGCGCCGGACTCCACGTGATCGCGCAGCGCGTCGGTGAAGTCGATATTGTACACGGTGTGGCTGTTGGTCAGCACGATGTACTCCTGGCTGGAAAGGCGCAGGAAGTTCGCGTTCGACTTGAGCGCGTCAAGCAGGCCGGTATATACGCCCATGTTCTCGCGCGTGAGGAACGGGGGAAGCATGACCAGGCCCTGCTTGCCGTGCAGATCCCACTCGCGGCCGGAGCCGATGTGATCCATCAGGGAGGAGTAGTTCTTCTGGGTGATGACGCCGACATTCTTGATGCCGGTGTGCACCATGGAGGACAGCTGGAAGTCGATGACGCGGTAACGGCCGGCAATCGGCAGCGCCGCGACGGCGCGCTGACTGGTCAGCTCTCCGAGGTGGATATCGTTTTCACCGGTGTAGATCAAACCCATGACGTCTTTCATGATGGGGTACCTCCTTACTGCGCATCGGCGTCGATCTGAACGCCGGCAGCAACTTTATCGCCCGCGGCAACCGTGGCCTTCGGACCGACGACCGCGATTTTGCCGGTCTCCTCGCCGACGACGGCGCCTGCACAAATGTGGGCGTTCTCCGCGATGATCGCCCTGCGGACGACCGCGCCGCGTTCGATGACCGCGCCCGGCATGACGACTGCGTCGGTGATTTCCGCGCCGGTTTCCACCGTCACGCCGGCAAACAGCACGGAGTGACGGATGACACCCTTGACCTCGCAGCCCTCGGTGATCAGGGAGTCGACCACCTTGGCGCCGGAATCGATGGAGTGCGGCGGCATGCCCGGATTACGGGCGTAAATGCGCCAGCGCTTGTCGTACAGGTCGATGGGCATGGGCAGGGTGAGCAGGTCCATGTTCGCCTCCCAGAGGGATTCGATGGTGCCCACGTCCTTCCAGTAGCCGTCGAATGTGTAGGTGAACAGCTTTTCACCCGCGTCAAGCATCGTCGGGATGATGTTCTTGCCGAAGTCGTTTTCGCTGTTGGGATCGGCCTCGTCCATCTCCAGGTACTTGCGCATCTTGCTCCAGGAGAAGATGTATACGCCCATGGAGGCCTTGTTGCTCTTGGGATGCGCGGGCTTCTCCTCGAATTCGGTGATCTGGTTGTTTTCATCCGTGTTGAGGATGCCGAAGCGCGGCGCCTCCTCCCACGGCACCTCGCGCACGGCGATGGTGAGATCGGCGCCGTTCTTGATGTGCGCGCGCAGCATGGCGTTGTAGTCCATCTTGTAGATATGGTCGCCGGAGAGCACGAGCACGTACTCCGGGTCCCACTGCGCGATGAACGGGATGTTCTGGTAGATGGCGTTGGCCGTGCCCTTATACCATTCGCCGGTTTTGCCCGTCTGATACGGAGGAAGCACGAAGACACCGCCGTTGGACAGGTCGAGATCCCACGGGGAACCCGAACCGATGTAGGCGTTGAGCTCAAGCGGGCGATACTGGGTCAGAACGCCCACGACGTCGATACCCGAATTGGTGCAGTTGGAAAGCGGAAAATCGATGATGCGGTATTTTCCGCCGTAGGGAACTGCCGGCTTGGCCACATTCTTTGTCAGGATGCCCAGGCGGCTGCCCTGGCCGCCCGCCAGCAGCATGGCAACGCATTGCTTTTTCCTCATTGTGAACACACTCCTGTGATATTGGGTTTGTCGTGCCGTAACGGCCTGAAACGACGGCGGCGGCTAATTCATGCGCGGCATGCCGCTCCATCATTTCACTTGACTTCATTATATCATAATCTGTGCAAAAGGGAAAGCGAATTCATGTGATGTTTCAATTAAACTGGCGGCGGAAGGGCGAGTTTTTAAGCGTGAAGCGTCCTGGCGGGCGTTTTTTGTCCCGGAGCAGGGACTCAAAAACGCCGGGTGCGATCTGTTAAAATCATGTCAATGCGTGCCCCCGGCGTGCCGCGGACGGCGGCAAAGTAAAGCGATGAATAAATTGCAAAATCGGCGCTTGTGCTGTATAATGAAAGCCGATGTGAAGACGGAAAGGGGAAACGCGGCGTGAAGGACGTGATGCGGCTGGACAAGCTGCTCGCCTTGCTCGGCGAGGGAACGCGCGCGCAGGTGCGCGACGTCATCCGCGCGGGACGCGTGACGGTGGACGGCGCGGTCGTCCGCGACGCGGGCGCACAGGTGGATGCGGGGCGAAGCGGCGTGTGTGTTGACGGACACGCGCTTTCCTACAAGGCCGTGCGCCATGTCATGATGAACAAGCCGCAGGGCGTGCTGACCGCGGCGCGCGATCCCCGGCAAAGGACGGTGATGGATCTGCTGCCTCCGATGTATGCCGCCATGGGATGCATGCCCGCCGGACGGCTCGACAAGGACACCGAGGGGCTGCTGGTGATCACATCCGACGGGCAGCTGGCGCACAGGATCATCTCCCCTAGGCATGACGTGGGCAAGGTGTACTTTGCCCGCGTGGACGGCCCGCTGACCGAGGCGGACGCGGAGGCGTTTGCCGCCGGGCTGCACATCAGCGATGGTGACGGCGAGTTTGACGCGAGGCCCGCGGTGCTTTGGCTGAACTCGGACGACGGCAGCGAGGCCTCCGTCCTGGTGAGAGAGGGAAAGTATCACCAGGTGAAGCGCATGTTCGCCGCGCGCGGACGCCGGGTGCTCTATCTCAAACGCGAGGCGATTGGGGCGCTGGCGCTCGACGAATCCCTTGCGCCCGGCCAGTGGCGCGAGATGACGGACGGGGAGGTCGCGCTGCTTGAGCAGGAGCCGGCTTTCGTGAAGGAATGCGCGGTCTGCGAAACGGGCACGATCCGCGCCAAAGAGGAAGGAACAGGAGGATGAGCATGCCTGATTATTACTATACGGCCAATCCGACGAGCGCCCACGAGGAGCGCAGCTTCCGCGCCGTATTTGCGGGCAGGACGCTCGCCTTTGATACGGATGCGGGCGTGTTTTCCAAACAGCATATCGATCCCGGCAGTGAGCTGCTGTGCAGGAGCCTGCCGCAGGATCTCGCCGGAGACGTGCTCGATCTGGGCTGCGGCTGGGGCGCGATGACGGTGATGACGCTGGCCGCGCACCCGGATGTGCGCATGACCATGGCGGATATCAACGAGCGCGCACTCGCGTTGGCGGTGGGCAACGTGCAGAAAAACGGCATGCAGGCAAGGGCGCTGCTCTCCGATGGATTTGCGCAGATTGAGGGCATGTTTGACGCGGTGATCACCAATCCGCCGATTCGCGCGGGCAAGGCGGTCATCTACGGGATGTTTGAGGATGCCAGGGCGCATCTTCGGCCCGGCGGCGCGCTGTATTTGGTCATCCGCAAGCAGCAGGGCGCACCCAGCGCGCTCAAGTTCCTCAAAGGGCTTTATGCCGGGGCGGAGGTCATCGAGAGGGACGGCGGATATTGGGTCATCGCGTGCAGGGTGTGAGCGATGTCCGGTCCCCGCGAAGAGGAGAACCATACTAAAAGGAAGTTAGCGATGAAGGTACGATGCGGTCGAAGGCAGCTGGCGGTGCTGTGCGCCGGGGCGCTGATGTATGCGCTGATGTATGCGCTGGGCTCCCAGATTGACGCGGGCGGAGAGACGGAGCCTGTCAGGACGCTTGTGCGTTTTGTGCTGGCGCTGCCGGCGGCGGGAGCGGTGCTCTTTGCGCTGCTGGAGGGCGCCCTTCCCCTGCTGGGGAGGAGAGAGGCGAAGGACGGGATGGAAAAGCCCTTTTGCCTGCCCGGCGCATTTTTTCTGATCCTTTTCTGCTTTGTGCCGATGTTTTTGATCCAGTATCCCGGTTCATTTGTCTACGACACGCAGCGGCAGGTGTTCCAGGTCGCCCTGGGTGAGTACGACGCGTTCCATCCGCTGCTGCACACGCTTTTGCTGGGGATGTGCCTTTCGGCCTACGATATCCTTCAGTCGCTTGAGCGGTGCGCGGCGCTGTACAGCGTGATCCAGATGACGCTGATGGCGGGCTGCTTTGCCCTCACGTGCGCCTCGCTCTCAAGGAGCTGCTCCCGCCGTGTGGCGCGCGCGGCGACGGCGTTTTTCTGCCTGTATCCCGCGCACATGGCGTTTGCCAGCAACTGCACGAAGGACGGGCTGTTCGCCGCGTTTTTCGCGCTCTTTACGGCATACTGCCTGGAGGCGGTGCGCTCGCCGGGCATGAGCCGGAGGCGGCGCGCGATGCTCGTGCTCAGCGGGGTGCTCTCCTGCCTGATGCGCAACAACATGATTTATGCGATGGCGGCGTGGCTGATCCTCCTTTTAATCGGGCACAGGAGGTTCGGACGTTTGGCGGTCTGCGCGCTGCTGGTTATTGTGACGGCGTTCGGCGTGAACAGGGGGCTTATCGCGGCGACGGGCGCGGAAAACGGCAGCGTGGGGGAGATGCTCTGCGTGCCGATGCAGCAGCTGGCCAGGGCGTACCGCTATGCCAACGCGTGCTTTACGCAGGAGGATCAGGAGACGCTCGATGTGCTCTTTGACAGACAGAGCTACATGGCCTATGATCCCACGCTCGCCGATCCGGTGAAGCAGTGGCTGAACGTCGATGCGCTTGAGGCGGACCCGATGCGTGCGCTGGAGCTGTGGCTTTCGGTGGGCAGGCAGTGCCCGGGCATCTATCTGGACGCGTTTTTGAATACGGCGCTGCCCTTCCTGTATCCCTACGGGGAATACCGCGTGTCCGCGCCGTACATCGAGACCGGCCTGCAAAACGGCGTGCTGACCGCGCCGTATGGCCAGGACCCGATTCAGCAGCCGCGCCGCTTTGAGGCGATCCGCAATTGGCTGTATGAGCATATCTGGGCCACCGGCGCGGATGAGATGCCCGTGGTACGCTGGCTGTTCAACAGCGGCGCGATCGTCTGGCTGATGCTCTTTTGCGTGCTGCGCGCGGCGTATGCGGGCGATTGGGCGGCATTTGGCGTGTTTTTGCTGGCGGTGATGCTGTGGGGCACCTACCTGCTCGGGCCCATCATGCAGGGCAGATATCTTTATCCGTTTGTGTGCATGCTGCCGGCCCTGTTGGGCAGCTTTGGCGGCTGTAAGAGAAAAGACGACAGACAAATCATCAAGGAGGAACGCAAATATGGTGTTTGACGAGGCCTATTTTGATGCGGGCATCCCCCGCGTGGGCACGCAGTGCGAAAAGTGGGACGGCATGATCGAGGAAACCGGAGATGAAACCATGATCCCCATGTGGGTGGCGGATATGGATTTCCCGTCCCCGCCCGCCATCAGGGATGCGCTGGCCGCCGTGCTCGCGCGCGGCACCTGGGGATATACGATCTCCGGGGAGGAGGATGCCGGGGCGCTGTGCGGCTACTGGGCGCGGCGCCACGACGTGCACTTTGAAACCCGGGACGTGCTCATGAGCCCGTGTGTGGTGACGGGACTGCGCGTGGCCGTGCGCGCGCTGACGCAGCCGGGCGACGGCGTGCTGATCAATCCGCCGGTGTACGGCCCGTTTTTCGCCTCCATCCGGGACAGCGGGCGGCGCATCGTGGAGAGCCCGCTTGAGCCGGACGCCTCCGGCCGCTATACGATGAATCTGGCGGATATGGAGCGCAGGCTCGCCGCGCGCGAGGCGAAGGCCGTCATGCTCTGTTCACCGCATAATCCCTGCGGCCGCGCCTGGACGCGGGAGGAGCTGGCGGATGTGGTGGCGCTGTGCCGCAAGTATGCCGTGCCGCTGATCTGCGATGAGATTCACGCGGACTTCGTCTTTGAGCCGGCACGGCATCACGGCATTCTGAGCATTGAGGGCGCGCCGGACGCCGCCGTCATGCTCTGCGCGGCGAGCAAGACGTTCAACGTCGCGGGGCTCCAGCAGAGCGCCATTGTCTGCCGGAACGAGAAAATGCGCGAGGCCCTGCGCAGGGAGATGACCGCAAGCGGCGTGAAGAGCGGCAACGCCTTTGCGCTGGCGGCGACGCGCGCGGCCTATACGGGCTGCGACGAGTGGGCGGACGGCCTTAAGGCGTACCTGATGGGCAACCGGGATTTTGTCGTCTCCTACATGAGGGAGAATATGCCCGGGGTGCGCGTGACGCCGCTGGAGGCGACGTACCTGATGTGGCTTGACTGCCGGTTCCTGAACATCCCGCAGGATGAGCTGATGCGGCGCATCCTCGCCGCGCACGTCAAGGTGAACGACGGGCTGTTCTTCGGCGAGAAGGGCCGCGGATTTGTCCGCCTGAACATCGGCTGCCCGCGCGCGCAGGTCAGGGCTGCGCTCGAGCGGCTCAAAACCGTGCTTGGCTGATTGGACAGGTCAATTGTGTGACCATAAAGAAAGGAGAATTTCCCATGGAATTCAATCCGAAGCTTGACGCGGCGCTCTCTGCGCTTGAAAACGACATGATCGATACGCTGGCGCGCTGGATTCGCGTGCCGAGCGTGCGCGCGGACAGGAGCGCGGACAACGCGCCCTTTGGCAAAGAGGTGCGCCGCGCGCTCGACGTGGCGATGGCGGATATCGCGCGCCTGGGCATGCAGCCGCGCGACGTGGACGGCTATTGCTGCGACGCTGAGATCGGCGAAGGGGAGGATGTCGTCGCGGTGCTGGCGCATCTGGACGTTGTGCCCGAGGGCGACGGCTGGCATCACGATCCCTACGGCGCGGAGATCATCGATGGCCGCATGATCGGCCGGGGCACCAGCGATGACAAGGGCCCCGGCGTGGCCGCGCTCTTTGCGATGAAGGCGATTATGGATGCGGGCATCCCGCTGCGCCGCCGCTGCCGCCTGATCCTGGGCTGCGACGAGGAGTGCGGCATGCAGGATCTCGAGTATTACGAGGAGAAGATCGGCCTGCCGGCGATGGGCTTCTCGCCCGACGCGAATTTTCCGCTGATCAATACCGAGAAGGGCATCATGCAGATGAACCTCGAGGCGGATATGCCGGACGCGCGCGTGCTGTCCATTGCCTCCGGCACGCGTCCCAACGTCGTGCCCGGCGTGGCGACCGCCGTGCTGGCCGGGGACTGGCGCGAGGCCGCGGCCGACGCCTTCAGCGTGGACGATGAGGACTGCCAGATCGAGACCGAGCTCGTGGACGGCAATACCCGCCTGACCGTGACGGGCGTGCCCGCGCATGCATCCACCCCGGAAAAGGGCAAAAACGCGGCGAAGATGCTGCTGGGCGTGCTCAAGAATCTGGGCCTTGGCGGCGAACAGGTTGCGCTGCTCTACGATGCGACTTACGAGGGCGCGGCGGGCGTGAACCTGGGCATTGCGGGCAGCGACGCCGTTTCCGGTGCGCTGACGATCAACCTGGGCCTGCTCTTCGCGGAAAACGGCAGGATCAAGGTCACGTTCGACTGCCGCTATCCGGTGTTCTTCAACGACCGCACCATCTGCGCCACGGTTGAAAAGCGTCTGGCCCCGGCGGGCTACGCGCTTGAGCCCGCGCATGCCAGCCAGCCGCACCATGTGCCGGAGAGCTCCGAGCTTGTGCGCAAGCTGATGGATGTCTACAACGGCATCACCGGCGCGGATGCCAAACCCTTTGCCATCGGCGGCGGCACGTATGCGCGTCATCTCAAGGAGGGCGTGGCCTACGGCATGCTCTTCCCAGGCGAATTGGAGCTGGAGCATCAGGCGGACGAGAGCATTGACGTGGCCAATTTTGTGAAGGCCGCGCGCATCTACGCCTATGCGATCGTCGCGCTGTGCGCGTAATGGACATCCCGCGAGCGCTGACGGGAGAAATCCGTCCCGGCGGCGCCTGCCGTGGAGCCGCATAAAAGCGGCGATGAACCCGGCCCTTCCCCCGCGGAGGGGCCGGAACGCAGGAAAGGCGCATTTCGGATGGGAGAGATTCGCGGCGGCCCGATGGGCATGCTGCATATAGGGCTTGTGCCCTCGTTACAACAGGAAAGAGATTAAAATGCGGAGGAAGTGAAAAACATGACGCATGATCAGGTGCTGTCTGTGCTCAGGAGAGAAAAGCTGGTTGCCATTCTGCGCGGCGTGCCGATGGCGCGGCTCGACGGCGTGGTGGGCGCGCTGGTGCGCGGCGGCGTGCGGATTCTGGAATTCACCTTTGACCATGAGGGCGCGGACTATGTGGCGCAGAATGCCGCAAAGATCCGGCGCGCGGTGGAGCGGTTTGGGGATCAGGTGCTTGTGGGCTGCGGCACCGCGCTGACCGTCGGGGAGGTTGAGGCCGCGCACGACGCGGGCGCCTGCCTGGTGATCTCCCCGAATGTGGATATGGCTGTCATCCGCCGCACCAGACAGCTTGACATGGTGTCCATGCCCGGCGCGCTCACCCCGACGGAGATCGTCGCGGCGCACAACATGGGGGCGGATATCGTCAAGCTCTTTCCGGCGGGCGAGCTGGGACTTGGATATATCAAGGCCGTGCGCGGGCCGCTCGAGCACATCCCGATGAGCGCCGTCGGCGGTGTGAAGCCGGAAAATGTGAAGGACTTTCTCGATGCCGGCGTCTGCGGCTTCGGCGTGGGCGGCCAGCTTGTGCTGGGCAGCGCCGTCAGGAGCGGAGACGACGCGGCGATTGAGGCGCGCGCGAGGCAGTTCACGCAGGCCATTGCGCAGTGGGAGGCGGAGCGATGAGCAAGGTCAATCTGATTGTCGACTGCGGCACCACCAACCTGCGCGTGACGCTGCTTGACGAGCGCAGGCAGGTGGTGGACAGCGTCAAGGCGGAAGGTGGGGTGCGCCATACCGCCATCGACGGACACAACGGCAGGCTGAAGGCGGCGCTGCGGGAGAGCGTGAATACGCTGCTGGCGGCGCACGGATATGACGCCGGGGACGTCGCGCGCTGCGTGGCCTACGGCATGATCACAAGCAACGTGGGCCTGCTGGAGATTCCCCACGTGATCGCGCCGGCTTCGCCCGGCGATCTGCGCGCGGCGATGCGCGAGCAGGTGTTTCCCGATGTCGCACCGTTCCCCATCGCGTTTATCCCGGGCGTGCGCAACTTCGCGGGCGAGGTGAACATGGACAATTTCGCCGGGATGGACATGATGCGCGGCGAGGAGACGGAGGCCGTCGGCCTTTACCGCCTGCTTGAGACGCCCGGCCCGGCGGTATTCATCCTGCCCGGCTCGCACAATAAGTTCGTGCGGATGGGCGCCGCGGGGGAGATTGCCGGCTGCATGACCTCGATCTCCGGGGAACTGCTCGACGCGGTGACGCATCATACGATTCTCGCGGATGCGGCCGGCCGTTCGTTCGTCGGCGCCGGGGAGTACGACAGTGAAATGGCCTGCGAGGGGGCGTGGGAGTGCGCGCGCAGCGGCCTGGGACGCGCGGCATTCGCGGGGCGCATCCTCAGCGTGCTGGGCGGCAGGGATCAGCGGGCGATACAGTCCTATCTGCTGGGCGCGACGCTGGCGCTTGACGTGCAGGCGATGCAGGCGTTCCTGAATGACGCGGAGAATGCGCGCATCTTTGTCGCGGGCAAGGCGCCCGTGCAGCAGGCGATGTGCGACGTGCTCGCGGCGCTGAGCATCGAAGGGGCGCGGCAGGTGCCCCGGGAAATCTCGGCGCGGATGGGCATATGCGGCGCGCTGGAGATTGGATTCTGACAGAAAAGGAGCGCTTGTTTCCCCTTGCGGAAGCGGGCGCTCTTGTTTTGCGGTGTCATTCGGTGATGAGGCTGAAGGCGGTCACGACCTGGTCGACCTGGTCGCGCAGGGAGGTGTACAGATCGGTCAGCACGCTGCCCGCCTGAAGCCTGGCCTCGCACTGATCCAGCGTGCCGGTACAGGCGGTGAGCAGGTCGCCGTCGACGAGGATCGTGCCCGCGCCGTAGATATTGGCCGTCAGCGTGTTGAGACATTGCAGCGCGTAGATGTGCGCGCGCACGTTGGCCAGCAGCGTCATGGTGTTGGTGCCGCTCGACTGGGTAAGGCGGTAGACGGCGCTTTGCGCCTCGGATGCCTCGCTCACCGCGCGGGCGAGCAGCGCCTCGGCGGTGGACTCGCTCACGCCGCGGCTTTGAATGTAGACGAATGTGACGCCCAGCAGCGCGACAGCCAGAATGAATATGATGATGGAAAGCAGCCGGATGCGCTGCCTGTTTTTGCGTCCACCAGCGCCGGTTTGAAAGGAATACATGTTGTAAAGCCTCCTTGAAGTCAAGGGAAAAGATTTCGTACCCTCATTATAGCACAACATGCGGATGGGGTAAAGTGTACCAAAAGAAGAGAAAAAGGATGCTATTGTGGAGATGGGGAGAAAGAAATGTGCGGAATTTGGATGAAAAGTGGAGAATCACGCCCAAATCCGGGCGAAGACTTGAAGAAAGGGCGTTTCGTGGCGTATAATATAGAAATTGATGGGAAGAAACGCGCGTTTTAGGCGCACAGGAGGGAACAACATGCCGATGAACATTGCCATCGACGGGCCGGTGGGCGCGGGAAAATCCTCGATCGCCGATCTGGTCGCCGAAAGGCTGCATATTCTGCACTTGGATACGGGCGCGATGTATCGCGCCGTGGCGCTTGACGTGCTGCGCAGCGGGATTGACCCGCGGGACGGTGAAGCGGTGGCCGGCGTCTGCGAGGAGGCGGATGTCCGCGTGCGATACGAAAATGGCGCCCAGCGCACGCTGCTGGGGGACGAGGACGTGACCGGCCTCATCCGCACCAAGGAGGTTTCGGCGGCGGCGAGCCATGTGTCCAAGTGGCCGGCGGTGCGCAGGAGGATGGTGCGCGCGCAGCGCGAGCTGGCAAAGACGGCGGATATGCTCATCGACGGGCGCGATATCGGCACCAACGTGCTGGTCGACGCGCCGGTGAAGATCTACCTGACCGCCACGCCGGAGGAGCGTGCCCGCCGCCGCTATATGCAGCAGATGGAGAAGGGCGACACGACGCCGTATGAGCAGGTGCTGTCTGCGCTGAACGAACGGGATTCGCAGGATATGAACCGTGAAACCGATCCGCTTCGGCAGGCGGAGGATGCCGTGCTGGTGGATTCTACGCGAATGACGCCGGAGCAGGTGGTGGACGCCATCGTGGCAATTGTGGAGGAAGTCTATGGAAAATGAGAAAACGCCGGCCAAGGCCGCCCGGCACAAGCGCACGTTCCTGTACACGCTGATCGTGTTTCTTTATGCGATCATGGTGAAGCTTGTCTTCTTCATGAAGATCGAGGGCAGGGAGAATGTGCCGCGCGGGCGCAACTGCGTGCTGATGGGCAACCATCAGTGCATCCTTGACCCGGTGACGCTGGCGCTGTGCGTGCCGGACAGGGAGATTCACTTCATGGGCAAGAAGGAGCTCTTCCAAAACAAGGTATCCGCTTGGGTATTCACCAAGGTGCACGGCTTCCCGGTCGATCGCGGCAATATGGATATGGGCGCGGTGCGCACGGCGCTGGGCGTGCTGAAAGACGGCGATACGCTGGGCATTTTCCCGGAGGGCACGCGCTCAAGGGACGGGCACATGCTGCCCCTGCTAGGCGGCGCGTCGATGATTGCGCTCAAGGGCGGATGCGACGTGGTGCCGGTGTACATCGACGGAAATTACAAGCCATTCCGCAGGATGCGCGTCTATGTGGGCGAGCCGATTGAGATGGCGGATCTGCGGGCGGGCCGCATGAACAAAGAGACGTGCGACGAGCTCACCCGGCGCATGGAGGCGTCGTTTGCCAGGCTGAGCGGCGGCAAATCCCTTCCCGCGGGACGCGAGGCGTAAAAAGGCCGCCTGTCCGAAAAAGGTTTTTATAAAATATTTTCAAAATTTTCGAAACCCGGCAGGAATATGGAAAGCGGCCTAGAATTCATAAAGATGGGTAATACGGAGGAGTAGGCTTTTGAGGGGCCGAAAAGGCGGTTTTTGAGCTTCCCTGTAAGCTGCGGACAATGGGTCAGGTGCGTATGGAATTGACGATCGGGGAGCACGCGGGGTTTTGCTTCGGCGTGCGGCGCGCGGTGGATAAGGCGTTTGACTGTGCGGATCATCATCTTTCCTGCGTGACGCTGGGGCCGCTCATTCACAACCCGCAGGAGGTTGCGCGGCTTGAGGCGGCCGGCGTGCGCAGCGTGGAAGCGCTTTGCGACGTGAAGCCCGGGCAGACCGTCATCATCCGCTCCCATGGCGTGACGCCGCAGGTGTATGCGCAGTGCGAGAAGCTGGGCATCCCTGTGATCGACGCGACCTGTCCGCATGTGGCGCACATCCATCAGCTGGTGGAGACGTACAGCGCCTCCGGCGACGCGGTGATTATCGTCGGGGAGGCGGAGCATCCCGAGGTTGTGGGGATCGCCGGCTGGGCGCATGGCCCGGTCTTCATTCTGCCCACGCGCGAGGAGGCCGAGCTTGCGGCGCTGCCGGGCAAGGCGCTCGTTGTGGCGCAGACCACCATCAGGCGGGACAGATTTGAGAGCGTGCTCGCGGTGATCAGAGGCCGCGTGCCGGAGCTTACCGTGCGCATGACCATCTGCGCGGCGACCAGCCAGCGCCAGCAGGAGGCCGAGCGTCTTTCAAGAAACGCCGATGTGATGATCGTCGTGGGGGGACGCAACAGCTCCAATACGCAAAAGCTGCTGGAGACCTGCCGTCTCCGCTGCGGGCGCTCCATTTTGGTGGAGACGCCTGAGGATGTGCCCGAAGGCGCGATTCGCGGGACGGATCGCGTGGCCATCACGGCCGGCGCGTCCACACCCCAATGGCTGCTCGATCAGGTGCGCGACCGCGTGATGCAGGATGTGCGCCGAGACGGCGCAAAAGCATAGTGTATCCCGGCGGCATTCCGCCGTGATTCAATAAAGTATGTATCATATCCGGGCATTCCCCGGCAGAGATACTTGAGGAGGTTGTACCCGCATGAACGACATGGAAAAGAATCTGGTTTCCGAAGGCACCGAGGATTTTGCCGCGATGCTGGAGGAAACGATGATCAAGTTCCGCCCCGGTCAGGTTGTCAAAGGCGTCGTCGCCCAGGTGAGCGACGATGGTGTTGTCGTGAGCATCCCAGGCAAGGCTGATGGCTACATCAAGAAGAACGATCTGGTCACTACCGACTGCAAGGTCGACGACGAGATCGAGGCCGAAGTCGTCAAGCTCAACGATGGCGAGGGTTATGTGCTCCTTTCCGAGCGCAAAGTCATGGCCACCAAGAATTGGGAGAAGCTCGTCGCTGAATACGACACCGGCGCCTGCGTGGAGGCCACCGGCCGTGAGGCCGTCAACGGCGGCCTGATCGCCGACGTGATGGGTGTTCGTGCGTTCATCCCGGCTTCTCACCTGTCCCGCCGCTTCGTCGAGAACATCGGCGAGTTCGTGGGCAAGACGATGACCGTCAAGATCATCGAGGTCGACAAGGCGAAGAAGCGCATTGTCGCCAGCCGCAAGGCGTACCTGCTGGACGAGAAGAAGAAGGCGTGGGAGAAGATCGAAAAGGATCAGGTTGTTACCGGCATCGTTCGCCGCCTGACCGATTTCGGCGCGTTCGTCGACATTGGCGGCGTGGATGGCCTCATCCATGTGACCGATCTGGCCTGGCACCGCGTGAAGCATCCTTCCGAGATCGTGACCCCCGGCCAGGAGGTTGAGGTCAAGATCATCGGCGTGGACAAGGAGAAGGAGCGCATTCAGCTCAGCCTCAAGGCGCTTCAGCCGCAGCCGTGGGATGTCGCCGAGGAGAAGTATCCGGTCGACTCCATCGTCGAGGGCAAGGTGGTGCGCATCACCACGTTCGGCGCGTTTGTGGAGCTTGAGCCGGGTCTTGACGGCCTTGTGCACATCTCCCAGTGCGCGCTCAAGCGCATCGCGAAGGTCGAGGACGCCGTGCAGGTGGGCCAGATCGTTCGCGTGAAGGTGCTCAAGGTGGACACCGAGGCCAAGCGCATCAGCCTGTCCATCCGCGAGGCGCTGACCGAGGAGGTCGACTACAACGCCGAGGTGCAGGGCCTTGACTTTGAAGATGGCCTGGACGTCACCGACGCTGAGTAATCCGCGATCAAATGAAGGGAGCCGCGTTGCCGCGGCTCCTTTTTATGACGTATAGAAGATTGCGCGATATACTTTGGAGTGTGATGCGCTTCGGAAGTGGGAGCGCGCACATCGCGCTTTTGCGCCGGAAATGGGGCCCGCTGGAAAACGACATTCCGCCGCGAAAAATGTATGTTTGAAACGGTTTCAATTGACTTTTGCACATGTTCGGCGTATGATGGAGCCATCATAAGACGGGACGCGGCGACGTCCCTGAAAGGAAAGCATATGCATGAAAAAAAAGATTCGCGCAAACCTCTGATCATTTATTATATTATCGCGCTGGTCGTGGTCATGCTGCTCAATGCGCTGCTCTTCCCGCAGATTGAGCGCTACAGCGTCAAGCAGGTCGAGTATTCCGAGTTCTTGACGATGCTCGAAGAGGGGCAGATCAAGGCGGTGCAGATCAACGATACGCAGATCGCCTTCACGCCTGTGGAGCAGCTGGAGGACGGCAAGGCCACATACTACACCACCAACCGCGTGACGGCGGATGACAAGATCGTCGACCGTCTGCTAGAGGCAGGCGTGCAGTTTGGCCAGGTCGTGCCCGAGGAGATGAGCCCGATCATCGAATTCCTGCTCTCCTGGGTGCTGCCGCTGGTGATCTTCTATGCGCTGGGCTCGTTCATGTTCCGCAAGATGAGCCAGAGGATGGGCGGAAACTCGATGAGCTTCGGCAAGTCGAACGCCAAGATCTACGTGGAGGCACAGACTGGAAAGACGTTTGACGACGTTGCCGGTGAGGATGAGGCCAAGGACGCGCTGCAGGAGATCGTCGATTTCCTGCATGATCCGCAGAAGTATCGCGACATCGGCGCCAAGCTGCCCAAGGGCGCGCTGCTTGTCGGCCCTCCCGGCACGGGCAAGACGCTGCTGGCCAAGGCCGTCGCGGGCGAGGCCAAGGTGCCGTTCTTCTCGATTTCCGGCTCGGAGTTCGTGGAGATGTTTGTGGGCATGGGCGCGGCGCGCGTGCGCGATCTGTTCAAGCAGGCGGGCGAGAAGGCGCCGTGCATCGTCTTCATCGACGAGATAGACGCCATCGGCAAGCGCCGCGACAATGGCGGCATGGGCGGCAATGACGAGCGCGAGCAGACGCTCAACCAGCTGCTCACCGAGATGGACGGTTTTGACG
>JAUNJB010000022.1 GCA_030535375.1 Clostridia bacterium
AGATAATAAAAAGTCCGAAAACTTAGCGTTTTCGGACAAATTGTGGTGGAGCATACCGGATTCGAACCGGTGACCTCTACAATGCGAATGTAGCGCGCTACCAACTGTGCTAATGCCCCAAATCATTTGAACTTATCTCAGAACGTCATTTAGTATACCACGGTGAGGAAGAAATTGCAAGTCCCTTTTTGCGAAATTTTGAAAAAAATTCAACCCGCACAATTTTCGGTCTTTCCGTTTCTTTCGCTTTACTCCGAAAGCGTCGTTGTGTATAATGAATAGCGGCAAACTGAAGAATCGCGCGGCGCAGCCCCGCATGCGCCCGATCAGGAGGATCATATGAGGATTTCAAAGAAAGACGCGCTGACTTGGTTCGAGTTTTTTGCAGCGCTTCCGGAGGATGAGGAAATACAGATTCACCAGCAGGAGATCATTCTGGCCACCTTTGCCCAGATCGAAGAGGCTGTCGAGCATCGCCGCAAACAGCTCATGGCACAGATTAAGCACCTCAAAACGCTGGAGGGACGCACCTATTTTGTCGGGGATGAAAACCGCTTCCCGCGCGGCTGCCGCTCCTGCCTGCTGGGCACGGGGCTGAGCGCCATCCGAAAGACGAATAAGTGCAATCTGGAGTGCCGCTTCTGCTACAACTATGGGGAACTCGACTGCATTCCGCCCATCGGCGAGGGAATGTGGGAGATCGGCGGCACCAAGTTCTATGAGCGGGATCTCGATCTGCTGCTCTCCATCCAGAAAAAGCCCACCGGTATCTCCTACGTCTATCTGGAACCGTTCATGGAGATTGAGAAGTATTACGGGGTCATCCGCAAATTCCACGCCGCCGGAATCCATCAGCATCTGTACACCAACGGCACCCTGGCGACCGAGGAAACGCTCCGCGCGCTGGGCGAGGCCGGGCTTGATGAGCTGCGCTTCAATCTCGGCGCCAGCAGCTGTGCGGACAGAGTGATCGAAAATATCGGCATCGCAAAGCATTATATCCCCTATGTGGGCATCGAGACGCCTATGACGCCCGAGTTCTTTGACGTTTTCTTCAAAAAGAAGGAACGGATTCTCGAGACAGATCTCGACTTCATCAACTGCGCAGAGCTGCATCTGAACGCCAACAACATTGGGAATTACGAGGGAGAAAACATGTACATCGCCCGGCAGGGCTACATCTCCCCCATCTGGAGCCGTGAATTGACGCTGAAATTTATGAAGGCCGCGGACGACGAGGGGTGGAGGCCAGTCGTGCACGACTGTTCTAACCACACCAAGTTCGCCCGCGACCTGAATCTGCGCAGCAAAGAGGGCGGCTGGTTCGGCGCAAGCAGCTACGCCTGCGAGTTCACCCGCACGCCGTTTGAGTTCTTTCTTCCCACCCTGCGCGATGAAGGCTTCACATTCCTTGTCGAGGAGGAATTGCCGCACGGCTACCGCCCGGGTGAGCTGGTCTTCTGATTCCGCGAAGCCATCTGTGTGCGAACGCTTCGCCTGTTTCACAGCAAAATCTGCATCACGTTGCATCCACAGATGATCAGGATAAACACCAGCGCGCCATTGTATAGGCTTTTGACAGCCCTGTTGCTCATTCCCGCCGCGAGCCGGCGTCCGATCACGCCGCCGAGGATGCCCGCCAAGCAGGCCGTGATGATCAGCGCCGCCTGCGGCATCACGCTGCCGCTCGCCAGCGCCGTCGTGATGCCCGCCGTCTGCGAAAAGATGATGACGAACAGCGAATAGAGCGCGCCTTCCTTATGCAGCATCCCGTAGAAGCCCGTCAGCGCGAGCATGTTCAGCGGCCCGCCGCCGATGCCCAAAAACGCGGCCAGAATACCGAGAATGAGCCCCACCACCAGACCCGTCCACGGCGCACGCCTGGGCGGTTCCTTTTTTTCCTTTTTGCGCAGCGCGGAGATCAATACCACCAGCATCAGCGCAAACAGCAGCACATTCTGCACGATTTTGACCATGGCATCCGCCGCCAGCAGCGCTGTAACCGCGTTGAAGGCCGCCTTTCCGACCGTGCCGCCCACGGCAGAGCCGGCGGCAAGCGGCACGGCGATGCGCAGATCGAGCGCCTGTCTCTGCTTTTTCACGTAATTTTTACCCACGCTGAACAGAGACATCGACAGCACCGCCAGCGATGAGATGAGGCTGATCCTGGACATGTCCAGCGGCAGCGTCATATCGAGCATCGGCTTGATGATCACCCCGCCGCCGATGCCGCTGATCGCGCCGATCATGGTGCTCGCCATGCACACAAGCAGGCAGACAATCTCCATATCTTCCTCCCTTTTCTATTCGCTTTTATTCGTTTTCCGCCCCGCGCAGGAACGCGGCCGCTCAGCAGCCGCAGGGGTGCGCGGGCGCGTCGTCGCGGTAGCGGCTGTTTTCCGCCGGGTCCTTCATACACAGATGGACGGACGCGGTGGTGAATGTCTTAGGCAGCGCAAGGATGTTCGGATTCGGGCCGACGATCTTGCGCTTCGCGTCCTCCAGCGCTTCCTCAAACGTCGCACGCGTCTTGAGCCCCATGCCGCGGGCGATACCCGGCTCCCTCGCGCCCACGATGTAGATCGCGCTGGTATGCTGCTCCGCCAGGTGGCCGCAGCTCATCATCGAGAAGCCGTGGAACGGGTGGAACGCATTCGCATAGCGGTATTTGCGGATATATGCCTCATTGGTCGCGAAGTATTCGCCGTAGCGGTTCATATCCGGCAGGGTCTGCATGTAATCGTGCTGGAACATATCGTACAGCTCGCGCAGATACGGCCAGCGCTCCTCGTGGAACCAGCCGTCGCAGATGCTCGACACGATGAACACACAGTGATCCGAGAGCACGCGCTTGTGGCGAATCACCTGCGCGGAGAGCGCCTGCATCATCTGGATGGGGTTGGTGCCCATGCCGTTGCCATAGTGGAAGTTGGTCGGCATGCCGAATACGACCACATCGTATTTCTTCTCCGCCCAGTGGACGTAGGTGCGCTTGTCGGCCATCTTCCAGGAGACCGGCTGCATCTCCTTCGCCCAACCGGAGTTGATTTCGATCTGGCGGGACCTGGTATCCAGCACCGCATCACAGCAGAAGAATTTCTTGCCCATCCGCTCTTCCATGAACATGCCCTGCTGGTCAAACTTATCGCGCATCAGGCTCGACGTGGAGACCGGCACAAAGTCGTCCCGGTGCATGACCTGCGGCACATGGTGCGCGGAGATGGACTTCCAGTGGGTGATGCCCGTCGCGCAGTGCTTGTAGCCGCCGGAGTAGCCGCCGTAGGGATTGCCCTGCGTGTGGCCGATGAGGATGGCGACATCCGCGTCGTAGACGTACTTGTTCATGATCACGTGATCGCCCTGCGGCGTAAAGCCGAGATCAACCAGGTGCTCATAGTCCTCGGAATCGTGGCTGGTGATCTGTCCGGACGGGTAGAACTCGCCAAACAGCTCCTCGCCCAGGATGGTCTTCATCTCCGGCACGGTCGCGCGCGGATGCAGGCCGTTGGAGAACAGCAGCAGCACGTCCTGCTTTTTCACGCCCGCGGCGTAAAGCTCATTCAGGCACGCGCGGATGGAAACCTTCCGGTGGCTGGTGGGCTGGTTGCCGCCCTTGACGATGTCCGGGATCACGATCACCACCCGGCTGCCCGGCTTCGCCAGCTCGCGCAGCGTGGGCATGCCGATCGGGTGGCGGATGGAATCCATCGTCGCCTTGTACAGGCTGTCCCAGTCCTGCGGCAGGCACTCAGGGTCCGGCACCGTCTCCCCGGGGATAAACACATCGGTGTTCTCCGGCAGGTCGGCCGTCATAAAACCATTGCCGTATTCAAAATCCAATTTCATGGTCTTCCTCCTCATTTGCCCAGATACAGGCGGATGATCTCCAAATATTCCTCGGGATAAAACCCGATTTCACCGCTGAACCGCGTGAGCGCAATCAGGCCGCCGTCGATCTCCTCAATGGAGGCGAGCATCTGCGCGTTGTCCTTTTTCAGCCCGCCTCCGTATACCACGTCCATGCCGCCGGTGTGTTCCTTGACAAAGCGCGCGATTTTGGTGATATAGGGCTTGTCCGCCGGGGTTTTCCCCGGGCCGATGGACCAGATGGGCTCATAAGCGATGACCACACGGCTCCTGTCCACACCGTCAAGACCGATATCCAGTTGTGCGCCAAGCACCTGCTGCCAGGCGTCCTGCTCCTCGCTCTTTTCGCCGATGCAGTAGAGCACCGTCAGTCCGGCGGCCTGCGCCGCCTTGATCTCGGCGTTCAGAATGCGGTTCACGGCCGCCGTCGCCGCCTCACCCGTGACGCCGGCCTCCGCAAGAATGCCCATCTTGTCGTTGCGCTCCTCGCAATGGCCGATCAGCGTGCTCTCACATCCCAATTCGCGCACGGCGTTGCCGGTGCGGTTGGTCGTGAACGCGCCGAAATTGCCGCCCACCGCGGTATCCGCACGATAGACGCTCTGGCTGCCCAGCTGCACGGGGCTTCCCTGCTTTCTCGCCGCGGCCGCGCCCAGCAGATGCGCCTCCGGCATGTACATCACAAACTCCGCCCCGGGATACTCCGCCAGCTTGTCCTGCGTGGCGCTCACGATGGCCGCGCCCCACTGGCGCATCGGGGCCAGGCGGTTGACGCCGCCGCGGGCCGGGGATATGTCAAACCGCTTGAGGTTCAGAAAAATATGCTTCATCAGATGCCCTCCTTCTTGTAGCGGTCCGCCATCTGATCGCAGGTCACGGCCTCGATGAGGTGGCTCTTGCGATAGCTGCCGAACTGCACCAGCAGCGGCGCGATGGACTCAATCACGCCATCCTTCATGCAATCGTTGATCCGCTCGAGATCCTCGTCCGCGACGCGGCCGTACATGATCATATCCATGATGCTGCCCACGTAATTGCGGGGATCAAAGTTCTTCGGATTGGCGGTCAGATCGCTGTACAGCCGGCCGATGGACGGGCTGTTCTTCAGTTCGGGATGGTCGCGGTAAAGCTCCATGATATTGCGTGTGCAGGCCAGGCGGATGTCCGTATCGACATTGATTTTGTTGATGCCGGCCTTCGCCACATCCACCAGCTGCTGCACGTCGATGCCAAACGCATTTTCAAGCCGGCCGCCCATAGCGTTGATCTGCTGCACATACTCCTGGGGCACCGTGGAGGAACCGTGGCTGACCAGGAAGCCCTGAATGCCCTCGTGCATCATGCATTCCTTGGTCGCGATAGCGATCTCGCGGCGAATCCTCGTATCCTTGCCCTTATTGGCGCCGTGGCATGTTCCATAGCTGATGGCCAGCGCATCACAGCCGGTCTTTTTGAAAAAGTCGACCGCCTGCATCGGATTGGTGTAGGTGGACGTGGCGCTGAACACGTGGTCCTCCACGCCCGCCAGCACGCCCAATTCGCCCTCGACAGTCACGCCATAGGGATGCGCATATTTGACAACCTCCCGCGTGAGCTCCACGTTCTGCTCATACGGCAGGCTGCTTCCGTCGATCATCACGGAGGTGTAGCCGCCGTCGATGCACGCCTTCACCATCTCCAGGCTCTTGCCATGGTCAAGATGCAGCGCGACGGGCACCTTGCTGCTCCCGCCGTACTTCTTCACCGCGTCGCCGATGTTCTTTGCACCCACGCGCTTGGCCGGTGCGGAGCCGTGCATAAAGTCCAGCTCGCCGCCCATAAAGGCGTTGGACGCCTCCGCGCCCTGCAAAACCGCGCCGGAGCGCAGCAGCTCGTGAATATGCACAGCCGCCTCAATCTGGCCGACGCTGTTCATGTTAAACGCAGCCTGGCCGTAGCGGTACTTGTCCGCCGCCTCCAGGATCGCTCTCATAGGTACCAGCATATTCGTATCCTCCGTTCGTCCGGCCAATTGGCCCGTTCCAAATGTTCTCAACCATTATATCATGAATCATCCTGCCTTACAGGGATGATTTTTCCTCCACCTCATAGACGCTCATGCCGCCCGCAATCGTGCGCAGCACGTTCAGCCGTGCGCCGAGCACGACCATATCCGCATCCATACCCGGCAAAAGCTCGCCCTTGTGCGCAAGGCGCAGCGCCCTGGCGGGGTTGCGCGTGAGCAGCGGGATGACATCCTCCACGGGATGGCCGGTAAACCGCACCAGATTGACCAGCGCCTGGCCCGTGGTCAGCGTGCTGCCCGCGCGCACGCCGGTCGTCGCCAGCTTCGCGTCGCCGTCCACGACGACCACGTCGTTGACGCCCAGCTTATACTCGCCGTCCGGCAGGCCCGCGGCCATGATGCTGTCCGTCACCGCCATGACCCTGTCCCATCCCTTGCATTTCAGCAGCATGCGCACCGTGCCGGGATGCAGATGCCTTCCGTCGCAGATCGCCTCGCAGAAGCAGTCGCTTTCCAGCGCGGCGCCCATGATGGCGGGCTCATGCTGATGAAACAGGCGCATGGCGTTGAACGTGTGCGTGATGCAGCGCGCACCGCTGCGGATCGCCCGCCAGGCGGTATCGTAGTCCGCGCCGGAATGGCCGATGGCGACGACCAAGTCCTCCGCAATCTGTGCAATCATCTCGGGCACGCCGGGCACCTCCGGGGAGACGGTGATATACCGGATCACGCCGGGGAACTCACTCTGATAGCGGCGCAGCAGCGAAACATCCCCCTCGCGCAGCAGATACTCTGGCATCGCGCCCTTGTAGGCGCCGGCCAGGAACGGCCCCTCCAGGTGCGCGCCAAGCAGCTGCGCGCCGCGCCCCCTGTCTCCCATGACCGTCCGAATCCCGGAAAGACACCGGCGGGTCGTCTCCTCGGTGTCCGTGAGCACGCTGGCACAAAACGCCGTCGTGCCCTGGCTGGCAAAAAACGCGGCAATCCTGCGCAGCCCGTCCGCGTCCGCCGCGTTGACATCCACGCCCGCCGCGCCATGCGTATGCGCGTCGATAAAGCCCGGCGCCACGCGCAGCCCGGTCACATCGATCGTCCGCGCGTCATCCGCACACAGCCCCGGCGCGACGGCCGCAATGCGCCCGTCCGCGCAGAGCACATCCGCGCGCACAAAGCGCCCCGCCTGGTACACCTCACCGCCGCGCAGCAAAAGCTTGTCCATCCTCATCCCTCCGTCACAAATCCGCTCTATGCCCTTAAAACGGCTGCTTTGCCGCATTCGCGTTGACGATGATCATCGCATCCGGGTGGCGCTGCACGAGCGTCGCCGGGAAATGCGCGCTCACCTCGCCGTAGGCGGCCTGGCGCACGACGGCGCGGTGCCAGTCGCGGAAAACGCCGAGGCGGATCTTCCTTGCGGAGAGAATCTCCGCGATGCCGACCGTCACGCAGAGCCTGGGCATCGCGTCGATCGCGCCGTTCAGATCGCCGATGGCGTTGGCCACGCGCGTCTCTCGGCTGATGGGCAGCACGCGGGTATGCAGCTGCGCGAACTCGTCCGCCGTCAGCTCATCCTGAGCCTCGTTAAAGGCCAGATGACCGTTGATGCCGATGCCGCCGAACGCGATATCCACGCCACCCAGCCGCTCGATCAGCCCGGGAATATACGCAACATCATGCGGATCGGGAAACACGCGCTGCTCCTCGGGCATCAGCAGCTCCTCGTCGATCCTCGTATACACATTCCGTTTCATGAAACCGCGGAAGGACAGCGGGCTGCTCTCCTCAATCCACTCGCCCTCGTCCGTGAGGTACTCGTCCATATTGATAAACCAGCAGTTTTTAAGGCTCAGCCGCCGCTCGTTCACCAGGCGTACAAAGATAGGATACTGGCCCACCGGGCCCACCGGACAGATAAACACCGTGCGCCTGCCCTCGGCGTTGTTTTTCTCGATCTCGCGCACCATAGTGAGCGCCAGCTCATAGAACACCTCGCCGGAATCCCCCAGCTTGAGCAGCGGAATCTTCGCGCCCCTGCCCAGCTCCTCGGCAGAAATCTGATAATAGTCCATGTTCATGATAATCAGTCTCCTTTACTGACCGCTCCGGTCAAAACAGATGCTCCACGTTCAGTTCGCGGATCATCTGCACGATCTCCTTCGTGCGCGTGCAGCCAAACTTGCGCAGCAGGCCCTTGATCTGCGTCTTGACCGTGACAACCTCCACACAGCGGATCTCCGCAATCTCCCGCACCTTAAACCCGTCGAGCAGGCAGCGCACCAGCGCGCGCTCCGCCGGGGTGAGCTGCGAGACGTTGTTGATGAAAAACAGCAGGCTTCTCTCTGAACGACGCAGCCGGGAATACTCCTTGAGCACCGTATGCTGTACGCGCGCGTCGAGCAGAGGCTCCCCCGCGTAGGCACAGCGGATATGGCGCAGCAACTCCTCCTCCGAGCAGCCCTTGACGATGTAATCGACCGCGCCCGCGCCCATGGACATGAGGATCATATTCTCCGTCTCGTGCGCCGTCAGAAACAGAATCAGCGCCTGCGGATGCGCGGCGAGAATCTGCTCCGCCGCCTTGATGCCCGCGGTGGTCGTCTCCATCTCAATGTCCACCAGCGCCAGATCAAAATCGACGCTCTCCGCCAGACGCACAAGCCCGTCGCCCGTCGCCGCCTCGCCCACAACCTCCATATCCGGCTGCCTGCCCAGCGTCTCGCGCACGTCCTCCCGCAGGAGGTCAAAATCTTCCGCAATCAGGATGCGTATCATCACGGTCGCCCCTTTATCTGTCGCACCTGGGCAGCATGACGAAGAAGCTCGTTCCCCGCCCCGGCGTGCTCTCCACCCGCAGCTGGCCCAGATGCGCCTTGACGATCATCCGGGCATGATACAGCCCCATGCCCCAGGAATAGTTGCTGTTTTTGGAGGAATAAAACGGCTCGAAGATCTTCTTCTGTTCGCTGCGCGCAATGCCCACGCCCTCGTCGCGCACCTCGATCACCGTATAGAGCCGCTCCTGCCGGCTGACCATGACGACCGGCCTGTCTGCGCGCCCGGCGGCGACATTGGCCTCCCATCCGTTCGTCATCAGGTTATAGAGCGCCTCGCTCAGATAGCTGACATCCGCCATCACGCGGATATCCCCGTCGATGCGCACCTCGCAGCGCGCATCGTGGTATTTCCGCCTGAAGCGGTGCATGGTTGTCTCCTCCACGGCGTCAAGCCGCGTCGGCGTGAGCCGCACGGACTTGCTCTTCACCGTGCGGTACAGCTCCTCGCTGCGCGAGAGCAGCAGCTCGTTGCTCTCATGCAGCTGATCCACATACGCCCGAACGCGCGCCATATCCGGATGCCCGCTGTCCAGCTCCTGGTAGATGTGCTTTTCAAGGACGCGGTTGGCGAGCAGCTGATTCTTGATCGAATGCACGAACACCGAAGCGCCCGAACGCGCGACGTCGAATTTGCGCTCCAGGCCGATCTCCTCGCGGTCGGTCATCAGGTTGTCCTGCGTATAGCGCAGCAGGCTGACGATGCCCAGCACGCCGCAGATCACATTGACGACGACCAGCGTCACATATCCGCCCATTCCGGGCGCGTACTGCAGGTATCCCAGCCCCTTATTCCACACATAGTCGTAGCTGTAAAAGCGATATACCTGCGCGGGGTCCTGCCCGCAATACAGGATGTACAGGCCGCTCAGCGCCGCCAGACACACGAGGATACACGCAAACTGCCGCCTGCAAAAGCGGATGGTGATCGAGCGCAGCTCCTGCAAAAGCAGCACGAGCGCGAGCGCCACATACGCGATAATCCAAACGTAGGAAAACTGGACGATCACATTGTGCAGCTGCGGCCACTGATCCGTCAGCCCCCGGAACACCGCCGGAATGTAGACAACCAGAGCCGCCAGCGGCAAAATCGCGGCGTACCACTTGATCCGCGGATGACTGCGCACAAACGGCAGCATGGAATACTGGAGGGCGATCTCCATGAGGAACAGCGGAAACAGATACCGCCCCACGGCGATCATATATCCCATCTGCCCCAGCGTGATGTACAGATACTGCACGCGGTTTTTAAGCTCCAGCGAGAAGTAGAGGAAGCGCAGGATATCCTGCGTATAGCCGCCCTTTTTGGCGATAAAGATCAGGGTGCCGGACAGCTGCACCATCAGGCTGCAGCACATTCCCAGCAAAAACAGCGACTCCTGATTTTTGCGCAGACAGAGCACGCATCCGGAGGCGATCAGCATCAGCACCACCAGCAAAAACAGCATAGCGCGCTCCTCCCTTCCGCCAGACAGACAAAAGCCTTAGGCCGCCAACGCATGACGGCCTAAGGTGATTCAAGATTACTTGCCGGCTTCGATCATGACGTCCAGCATCACGTACTCAGCCACCTCAGGTACCGGGTCCTTCTCCACCGCGCCGTTGGCCACGAAGGTATCGCGCTGGAGCAGGTAATAGGCCTCGACGGTGCCGTCCGCGGCGCCCGCGGCAACCTCAGCGCCGGTCAGCCACTCGGCGTCGCCGCGCTGGTTGTACACGCTCTCGTAATCGGTCGCGGTCTGCGCGGACACCCACTCGCTGACCTCTTCATAGTTCGCGTCGGCCGCGTAATCCATGCCCTTGAAGAGCGCACGGGTGAAGCGGACCAGCACGTCACGGTTCTCCTCGGCGTACTTGGGCATGCAGATCCAGCTCGCCAGGGAGACGGTCTCGTCGGCAAAGGTCATGTTGTCGGTCAGCTTGGTGGCGTCCGGCATCTCCTCAAGGATCTTGAGGCTGTTCGGGCTCCAGGTGGCGCAGGCGTCCACGCCGCCGGAAAGCATCGCGGTCACGATCGCGGAGGCATCCATGTCAAACGCGTCGATATCATCCATGGTCATGCCGTACTTGGTCAGGGAATTGAGCAGGATATCCTCGGAAGAGGAGCCGGAGGAATACGCCACCTTCTTGCCCTTGAGATCCTCGACGGAGGTGATGTCCTTGCCGCCGATGAGCGCGTCACCGTTGGAGATGTGGCTCAGGGCGAAGATGGTCGCGCGGCCGTTGATGCACAGCTTATGCGCGCCCTGGCCGATGTAGCCCACATCGATGGAGCCGGATTCCATGGCGGCGATGATGGTCGGGCCGTCAGCGAACTCGACCAGATTGACGGTGATGTCTTCATCAGCGAGATAGCCCTTCTGAATGGCGGCCTCAATGCTCCACAGGCTGCCGTAGTTGGGCATATATGCCACGTTCAGGGTCACCGGCTCGGCCATCGCCACACCGGCAACCAGCAGGATGCACACGAGTGCAAGAATGGAAGTGATCATTTTCTTCATGGTTGTTCCTCCTTGTTGTTGGATATAAATATCGTTCTTCAAGCGGACGCGCCGCTCAAATCCATCGGTCAGCGGAGCGTCCGCCTTACTTGCGAACCTCCAGATACTCCTGATACACCTGGCTCCAGATGCGGTTCTTCAGCTCGTTGAACTCAGGAGTCAGCTTGGTCTCCTGCGTGCGGGGATAGGGAATATCGATATCGATGATGTCCTTGATGCGGCCGGGGCGGGCGCTCATGATGATCACGCGCTGCGCCAGGATGATGGCCTCCTCGACATCATGGGTGATGAAAAAGCAGGTCTTCTTGTCGCGTTCCCAGGTCTCCAGCAGCTCTGTCTGCAGCTGGGTACGGGTCTGCGCGTCCAGCGCGCCGAAGGGCTCGTCCATCAGCAGCACCTCGGGCTCCGCTGCATAGGCGCGGGCGATGGCCACGCGCTGCTTCATGCCGCCGGAAAGCTCCTTGGGATAATGGCCGGCAAACTTCGCCAGATCGACCATCTCCAGGTACTTCATGGCCTCCTCCTCGGCCTGCCTGCCCTTGATGCCGCGCATTTCCAGCGCGAACATGACGTTTTTCAGCACCGTCAGCCACGGGAACAGCGCGTACTGCTGGAAGACCACGCCGCGCTCCGTGCCTGTGCCCGTGACCTCCTTGCCGTCGCAGTAGACCTTGCCGTCCGTCGGCTCCAGGAGGCCCGCGATGATATTGAGCAGGGTCGATTTGCCGCAGCCGGACGGGCCGACCACGCAGATGAACTCGTTCTCATGGATATCCAGACTGACGCCGTTGAGGGCGACCATCTCCCCGTTGCGGGTGTTGAACACCTTGCGCACATTGTCGATGCGCACCCTGACCTTTGTTGGATTCGTCAGATCTCTCGCTTCTCCTGCCATGACGTCAGCCTCCTTTCCGCCGTTTTGATGAGCTTCTCGATCGTGATGCCCAGGATGCCGATGATGATGATGTACAGGAGCATCGGGGCGGATTCAAAGCTGTTGTTCAGGCTTCTGATGCGCATGCCCAGTCCGGCGTTGGCGCCGGTGGACTCCGCGGCGATCAGCGTGGTCAGGGCGACGGAAGCGCCCAGACGGATTGCGGTGAGGATGAAGGGCAGCGTCGCCGGGGCAATGACGCGGATGAAGATATCCTTGTCCCCCGCGCCGAGCACGCGCGCGGCCTTGATCAGCGTTTCGTCCACGTTGATGACGCCCTGGTAGATCGTCACGCACATGATCAGGAAGCAGGCAATCGTGATGACGATGATCTGCGGGCGGCGGCCCACGCCGGCGGCGATGACGATCAGCGGCACGTAGGCCAGCGGCGGGATGTTGCGGATGAACTGAATCCACGGCTCCACAATGTAGCGCACCGGCTTATACCATGCCATCAGGATGGCCATGGGCAGCGCGATGACAAAGCCGAGGACGTAGCCGGAGATCACGGAGATCAGGCTGGAGGACAAATCCTTGAACAGGACGCCGCGGTCGATCATCGTCTTGACGCTGGCAAGCACCTTCGTCACATTGGGGAAGGCGCGCGAGGTTGCCGGAATGATGGAGAGTATCCACCAGAGCAGCATCGCGGCCAGGAAGGAGATCAGCAGCCACACCTTGGCGGGAATTCGATCCGCCAGACTGCCGTTTTTGTTTCTCTTGTCCATAGGCAATCCTCTCTTCAACAACGAGCTCATTTTTAGGGAAATATGACATTTCCTATACTCATGGCATCATTATAAAGCATAAAACGCTGCAAAAAAAGTATGATTTTTTGTCATCCTGCCGCGTCCGGCGCACTCCCCGTGCTCCGGGATTGCGGCTGCCTCACCGCAGAGAGACGAGCCTTGGCAGCGGCTCCCCGATCAGCGGCGCGCACCAGCGGATGAATTCCTCCGTCACGCCGTTGCCGCGCGCGTTGATAAACGAATCCGGCACCGTGCGTTCGTGCAGCATGACCTCGTGTACATCCACCAGGCGCGTGCTGACGCGGTACGGCTCGCCCTCCCCGCGGATGAACGCGACCATCTTGCCGCTTTCCCCCGCCACGGCAGCGCGCACCGCCTCCTCGCCCGCCGTCACGGCCTCCGCCCTGTCCACAGGCGAGACCAGCGCCATCGACGCGCGGCCGAGCAGGCCCGGCTTTTCGCTGCGGGCCTTATAGCCCAGGCGCCGGATGACCAGCTGTGCCAGATGCGCGGATACATCCCCAAAGTATGTCGCGCGCCCCACCTGGAATACCGGCGGCACGATGGGCGCGCCATTTCCGTCCTTCAGGCCCTCGCTGGCCACGACAACCACGCCGCGCTTCCTCTCAATCAGGGCCCGGACATCCTCGAGGAACGCCTCCTCGTCAAACGGGCGCTCCGGCAGATAGATCAGATCCGGGCCGTCCACACCGGCCTGCCGCGCCAACGCCGATGCCGCCGTAATCCAGCCCGCATTGCGGCCGCTGGCCTCGATGACCACCACGTGAATCGGCAGGCCCGCCACATCCGCCGTCACCTCCGCCACGCTTTGGGCGATGTAGCGCGCCGCGCTGCCAAAGCCCGGCGCATGGTCGGTGACGGCGATGTCGTTGTCCATCGTCTTGGGGATGCCCATCACGCGAACGTCCGTCCCGCGGCACTGCTCGTAGATGTGCCCGCAGGTGTCCATCGTGCCGTTTCCGCCGTTGAGCAGCACATACCGGATGCCGTATTGCTCAAAAATCCGCGGCATTCTCGCATAATCCTCCGCCTCCAGCGCATCGCGCGACGTGCCGATGGCGCTGCCCGGCGTCGTGAGCAGCAATTCAAGCTCCTCCTGCGGCCAATCGGTGATATCCTTCACCTCGCCGCGCAGAAGGCCGCCCGTTCCGCCGATGGCCGCGTAAATCCGGCCCACGTCTTCCTCCCGCCGCGCCTGACGGATCGCCCCATAGAGCGAGGCATTGATCACCGCCGTCGGCCCACCGCCGTGAATCAGAATCAAGTTACCCTTCATCTTGAAATATCCTTTCTGCCGTAAACCTGCACCATTCTATGCCGATAATGATATTATACAGCGCTTTTCCGCCCCGCATCAGGAGGAAAATCCGTCATACTTTCCACGCATCCGGCGCGCGCAAAGGGGCGGACACCGCGCAGGTATCCGCCCCGTATCATGCAGTTGTCACAGATCCACGCCGTAGACCTCGATCTGCCGCAGCGCCGGAAACGCCGAAGGCATATCGCACTTGATCAGCCGGTGCAGCACCAGCGAACGCACGCGGTGCGTGCCCAGCTCAACGCGCTGGGGGCCGTCCACCCCCTCCAGGGGGAAGGTGATCTCAAAGCCGTCGCTCAGCGTCGCCGTGCCGGAAATCCAGTGTGCGTCGTGCGGGAAATCCGCGCGCAGATAGAGCACCAGCGCATCGATCTCGACTTCACGGCCAAAATCGATCGTCAGCTCCGCGTCCGTGCGCGCCCCGATGCCCCAGCTGCCATACGGCCACTCGCCGTGGCCCGCGGCAATGTGCTGGCCGTCAATGGTATTGCGCGCGGCGAAGACGCTCTCGTTCCGCGTCTCGACATTGGCCGTCGCGTGCGGATAGGCGCTGACATCGCCCCGCTGGTCGGCCGGGTTTTCCGCCAGGTTGCGGTAGGCGTTGCCATGCGCCGGGCGCAGCGAGATCAGGTGCTTCTCCCCGTCAAACGCGTGCGGCGGATAGACCGCCAGCCCGTCTCCCGCCAGCGGCGGACGATAGGCGAACGTCCCCGTAGGCAGATAGACCCTCGCGGGCGCAACCATCTGATCCACCTGTACGACAGCCTGCCGCGCGTCCGACGCAAAGACGATGCTGTCGCCCTCCTCGTACGCGCCCTGATAGAGCAGGGATACCTCCGACTCTCCACTTGCGCCGGCGAGCGTCCGCCCGTCCCGCACGATGCTGATGCTGTTCATGCCGCTCACCTCGCCATCCAGAGCCGGGCGTCCGTGCCGCGCAGCTTGCACAGCGCTTCCACAAAGAAGTAATCGCCGTACAGGATATTCACATGGCGGCCCGCGCCGTCATCATGATAGGAAGCCGTGCACTTTTGCAGGATGCCGGGCGTGTTCTCGCTCCAGTCGGCGCACAGATCGTAGAGCGCGCGCAGCAGGCGCAGCGCCGCCGCGCGGTATTCCTCGCCCTCTTCCCCGCCGACCACATCCGCCAGATCCAGCAGGCCGCAGGCCGCGCAGGCGCCCGCGATATTGTCGATGCGCTCCTCATCCTTGGGCTGGCAGAAGTCGCTGTCCGTCAGGCCATCCTCACGGATGTGCGCGATGAAATACCTCGCGCAGCGGCGCGCCACGTCGATATACTTCGAATCGCCCGAGTTGATGCCGCTGAGCGTGAATCCATACAGCGCCCAGGCCTGGCCGCGGCTCCAGCTGGAGCCCGCGCAGTAGCCCTGTCCGCCCGGACGCTCAAGCGCCTCGCCCGTCTCCGGGTCAAAGATCACGATGTGGCAGCTGCTGCCATCCTCGCGCAGGAACTCGCGGATCGCCGTGTCCGCATGAATGCGCGCAATCTTCGCAAAGCGCGGGTCGCCGCTCTGCTCGCTGGCCCAATAGAGCAGCGACAGATTCATCATGCAGTCGATGATCGCGTATCCAGCGCGCTCGCGCTGCGGCCAGGCGCGGATAAAGCCCGCTGGATTGAACCGGCCGGCCAGCAGCGTAGCCGCGTGCATCGTGTTCGTGTGTGCCGTCTTATCGCCCGTGAGCCTGTAATGCGCGCCCGTGGAGAGCAGATACATGAAGCCCACGTCATGATTGAGCAGATCAAAGGTCATCAGCTCGTGGGCGAGCATCTCCTCGGCGCGCAGCGCCTCGTCCATGTAGACCTTCCCGCCCGTCGCATGGTACAGCTGCCACATGATGCCCGGCCAGAAGCCGCCCGTCCACCAGCTGTTTCCGTCAAACGGGGAGGGAACGTAGTGCCCGCCCTCGCTCTTATAAGGGATAATGCCCTGCCGGGCCGCCAGCTTCGCGCCGCGCGCGAACTTTTCCGCCGCGCGCTCAAACGCCTCGTCAATCCATTTTTCCATACGCCAAAACCTCCGTCGGGGGATTCTCCCACGCCTCGCGTCCGCCCGTCGCCGTGCCCAGCACAGCGCTGATCAGCACATGGACGCCGGGCGCGAGCTTCGCCGTCAGCGTCGGCAGCAGAGTGCGCGGGGTCATCAGATTCGTATTCGGTTCGGGGAGCACGACGATGCCCGCATCATAGCCCGCCAGCGCGCGCACACCGCTCACGCCCCAGGGGGCGATGACCGCGGCGCTGTCCGCCGCCTCCAGCACCTGCGCGTCCTTCTGAGGATCGCGTCCGATGGCATAGCCGCCCTCCGCGGCGCAGAGCACGCGGTCGCTGCTGATGCGATGCACGCGCACATGCCACTCGCCCATCGGGATGATCTCACTTTCCACCGTGACTCCGGCAAAAGGATGCCACACGGAGCGCACGCGGTCCTTCTCCACGCTGTACGCATCGCAGCCATAGCGCGGATGATATGTATCGCCGTCCTCGCTCAGGGCAAGCATGTTGTCAAACGCGCCGTCCTTGAGCAGCTTCTGCGCCTTGCAGACGGAGAAACCGAATACCGTCGAATAGACGAATTTCTCATACTTCGCCTCGTCATGGCTGTGCTCATGCGCGCGGTTGCCCGCGGTGAACGCCATCACGTGGCTGTCGTCCGCGCTGCGGGCGATCAGCATGCGGGCATGCGGCTGAAGAGAAAGCGCCGGCACATGCGCAGGCTGCTCCTGCGCCGTCCAGAACGGATGCTCCTGCGGCAGAGCAAGGCAGGCAAACGCCTTCATCGCCCAATAGGGTGAGCCGGGCGCGTTATAGCCCTCCGCCATCAGCAGATTCGGATAGCCGTAGCCGATGGTCAGCACGCCGTCGCGGGTAAAGATGGGCTTTGAGAACCACCTGCGCATGTTCGAAAGCAGCAAATGCTTCATCACGCCGTAAGGCACCTGCTCCGTCTCAGCCTCGGCCAGCGCCTGCGCGGCGTAGAATGCGCCCTGCGCAAAGCGGTACGTCAGGCTGCGGCCGTAGGGCAGCGCCTCGCCCGTGCCGTCAAACCAGCAGGCGAAATCGGAAGCCATCATCCTGCCGCGCTCAATAAACTCCCGGCTGCGCTCCGGGTCCCGCTCCTTCATCACCGCAGCATAGACCAGACCGTAATAGTGGAATGCCCACATGGTATAGTATTCGCGCTGATTGAAGTAATCGAAGTACCAGCCGTCGCCCTCATAATGCTCCTCGATCATCGCCAGGTCCTTCTCAAGGCGCCCGGCGTCGCAGGGCAGGCCGCAGATCATAAAGCCGATGTTCACCAGCACGCGGAAGAATGTCCAGTTGTTCTTCGGCATGTCATGGCGGTTGATCTGATCGAGCCAGGCGTGCAGATTCCTCTGCGCGCGCTCCGGCAGCGAGAAGAAGAACTTGTCCGGCACGAGCGCCATACCCATGCCGAAGACCGCCATCTCCACCAGGCGCTGGTCGTAGTCGGCCACCTCGCCCCAATACTCGGGATGCTCGGGATCGACGCCGTTGATGATGCCCTCGCGCCAGACCTTCCACAGCGGCTCCACGCCGGGGCAGTTTCCCGCAAGCATCGGCACAATCGCCCACAGCGGACGGGCAAACGCCTCCATCTGCGCGATCTCATCGGGATACACCGCGCCGGTATCGCCCAAATGCAGCCGCGCCTTGCCCGGGCTCATCAGCGGCACCAGCGGCTCAATCAGCTGGATGGCCGCGCGCTCGACGTCCGCGCGCGAGATCAGGGGATTCAGCTTGACACAGTTGCCCATGATTTCAGCTCCTTGTGATCAAAAATGTCTGTTCGTGACTTGCGGCGGGGACGGCCTCCAGCGTCAGCCTCCAGAAGCTCCCCGGAAAATTGCGCCGCATGCGCTCATCCGTGACCGGCATCTCCTCCACGCTCTGCGCGAGCGCCGGATCGTGCCGCAGCGTGATCGGCCCCAAGCGCACCTCCCCGGGCGTGAGCGACGGATTCCGGCGCAGCATGAACACCCAGGTCACGCGCTGCTCCCCGGCCAGCCCGATGCGGTCGGTCAGGCGAATCCTTCCATCCTCCATCGTCAGCTCCCTTTGCAGGGCCTGCACGCCGGCCTCCGCGGGATACGCGCCCGAGATATCCATGCGCACGCCATGCTCGTGCGCGCGCACGTCGCGCGCGGCATGCTCACGGCCGGCCGCCTGCTCGAAGCCCCCCACCAGAGGAATATTATGGTTCCTCGCGCGCGTGTTGTCAAGCGTATAACGCTGCGGCCCGAAGGTCAGCGCGGTGTAGACCTTGTTGCCCATGTCGACAATCTGCGGCTGTCCGTCCGCATAGACGATGAAGCTTCCGACGTCGTTATGGTTGTGGTTTTCGCCGTTGTGCCCGCCCTTGATCGCCACATACAGCCCGCTTTCCCGCCAGGAGAAGACCTGCAGATCCGGCAGGGCGCAGTGCGCGGGCGGCTCCTGCATCATGCCCCGCGGAATATCCGCAAACAATGCCTGCAGCACGCGGCTCATCTGCGGTGTATCCACGGGCCGCACGGAACAGGCGTGTTCCCGGCGCTCGTACAGCCAGGCGCCCAGAGAAGCAAGCGCCGCGTTATCCGTGCGCACGCCAAAGCGATAGATGCGTTCGCCGTCCAGCTGCGGCTGCACATCGCAGTCGGCAAAATTGAGGAAGTACGGGCCGTCGACATGGGCCTTCAGCGGAAACGCCGCGATATTGCGGATCAGCGGCTCATGGTAGAAGCTCACGTGGCCGTCCGTCGCCATGTACAGGCTCTCCAGGCAGTCAAACAGCGCCGCGCCTGCCATGTTGAAATAGCCCGCGCCCTCGTCACAGCCTCCGTCCGCGGGCATCACGGCCAGATAGCTGTCCAGCATGCGCATGGCGCGCGCGATGCCCTCCGCCCGCCGCTGCGCATCGCGCTCCAGAAGAAGCAGCACCTCGATGACGTTGGAGAGTATCCACGGCGTCCAGTTGCACACGTCCCGGCGGATCATGCCCATCCACCAGAAATCGTCGTGCGTCATGAACGGCCGGATCACCCGCCGCTCAATCTCCGCCCGCACGCGCCGCGCGATCAGCGGGCTGACCGCATCGAGCTTGTCCTCCAGCAGATAGAGCATATCCGCCAGCGCGGCCGCCGTCTGCGCGGCAAACAGATCGACATACGGGTTGGTCACGTCGGGCAGAGGGCGCTCGTTCATGGGCCGCTGGCCGGGATGATCGCTGCCGTTGTGCGCGCTCACCATCCAGGCGCTCTCCTCGCAGATGCACCACATGCCGTCGATCACGCTGTCCAGATATGTGCCGTCGTTTGCCATGCACTCGGCCAGCACCGCGCCCATGAGCTTCACGCGCCGGTCAAAGTACGGGGTTTCATAGGCCAGACGGCTGCCTGTCCGCGAAAAAGCGAGGAACTGCGTCGCCGTCAGCATCGGGTATCCCTGTGCCGCTTCCTCTCCCCAGGCAAGCAGCGCCTCGCGCTTTTCCTGCGCGAGTCCCATCCAGAGCGCGCGCTCCTGCCTGCGCGGGAAGGGGCGGTAAGCCCCCGGCGCGGACAGGAGCGCGCGAATATCGTTTTCGTCTAAAAACTCTCGAAACATATCCTTTTTGCAACCCCCAGAGGGTTCAGTCGGTCAATTTCGTTTAGCCCTTCATGCCCGTCGTCGCAATGCCCTCGATGAAGTAGCGCTGCAGGAACAGGAACACGATGGTGACCGGCAGCAGCGAGCACAGCGAGGCCGCCATGATCAGGTTGTAATCCGCCGAATACGCCTGGATGAAACGGCGCAGGCCGACCTGGATGGTCTTCTTGACGTCGGTGGTCAGGTAGATCATCGGGCCCATGTAGTCGTTCCAGGTGTTGACGAACGTGAAGATGCACAGCGTCGCGATGGCCGGCTTGGCCAGCGGCAGGATGATGCGCGCCCAGATGCCGTACTCCGAGAGGCCGTCGATGCGCGCCGCCTCGGAAAGGTCATTCGGGATGCCCATGTAGAACTGGCGCATCAGGAACACGCCGAAGGCCGAGAAGCTCTGCAGCGCCACCAGCGCCCAGATCGTGTCATACAGGCCGATGGAGCGCATCATGATGAACTGCGGCACCATGTACACCTGCCACGGCACCGCAATCGTGCCGATATAGCACATGAACAGCAGATCGCGGCCCCTGAAGTTCATCTTGGCAAAGGCATAGGCCGCAAAGGACGAGGTCAGGATCTGCATGAATGTGACGATCACGGCCAGGATGGCGGTGTTCTTGAAATACGCCGCCAGCGGCACGCGCTCCCAGATCTGCACATAGTTCTCCCAGTGCAGCTCGGCGGGAATCCACTTCATCGGGATGGAGAACACGTCGATGCTCGTTTTAAACGAGGAGGAAATCATCCACACAAACGGCACCAGCGCGATGATGGTCAGGCAAACCAGCAGCACGTATTTGAGAATCGTGACGATCATCTGGCCGGCGGTCACCGGCTTATGATGGCTCTTAGAAACAGTTGCAGCAGTCATGGACAGACACCTCCTTTACATGTAATTGACCCATTTCTTCTCGCCGCGGAACTGGATGAACGTCACCAGCAGCACGATCGCCAGCAGCACCATGGACACGGCGCTCGCCACGCCATACTGCGCGGAGGTCGCGATGCCCTCGCCGCCGAAGCTCAGCTCGAAGATGTAGGTGACCAGCATCTTGGTGGAACGGCCCGGGCCGCCCTTCGTCATGATCGCGACGACGTCGTAGATCTTGAAGCAGGAGATGACCATCATGATGGAGCAGAAGAACGTGGTCGGCGTGAGCATCGGCAGCGTCACCTTGGTGAACTTCTGCCACGCGTTCGCGCCGTCCATCGTGGCGGCCTCGTAAAGCTCAGCCGGCACGCCCTGAAGTCCGGCGAGATACATGACCATGTAGTAGCCCGCGTTGCGCCAGACGCTCACGATGATGATCGCCCAAATCGCCAGATTGGTGCTCGATGTCCAGCTCTTGTTCATATTCAGGCCGAACATGCGCAGGAACTGGTTGACGGGGCCGTTCTTCATCAGCAGGAAGTTCCAGCAGACGCAGATGGCCACCAGCGAGGCGACATACGGGAAGAAGATCACGGCGCGGAAGAACTTAGCGCCCTTGACGCCCTTGTTGAGCACCAGCGCCAGGCCGAGCGAGCAGGCGATGGTCAGCGGCACGGTCGCCACCGTGTAGCAGACCGTGTTTTTGAGCGAAATGCCCAGGTTGCTCTTGGTAAAGCTGAAATCCTTAAAAATGGTGCGGAAATTGTCGAGCCCCGCCCAGGTGATATTCGAGCCGCCGCTCCAGTTCATGAAGGCCAGCACGATGGAGAAGATGACGGGGATCAGCGTGAAGACGACGAAGCCGATGAAATTCGGCGCCAAAAATGAGTAGGCGATCAGCGTATTGCGCTTTTCCAGCTTGCTCATTTTGTGCCGTCCGGCAGAAGCACTCTGTATCATCTGGCAAAACCTTCCTTTCATCATTGATGTAGAGAGCAAAAGATCGCCCGCCCGCATCGGCAGGCATTATGAAAGGAAAAGGGGGAGTGCGGCATGCGCCCTCCCCCTGTCCATGCAAGGAATTACAGTCCGAGGATCTCGGCCGCGCGCTCGTTCATCTCCGTGATGCCCTCATCAACGGTGAGTTCACGGGTCATGATGAGCGTATGCTCCTCGTTGACAGCGGTCTTGACGGCGTTGACAGCGTCATCGCCCACCGGCCACTCCAGCGCAATGCCAGAAGGCAGCAGCGCGGCCAGGCTGGTCTCGTCAGTCGGGAAGCCCTCGGCAGAGGCCATGACCTCGGCCACAGCGTCGCTCACGTACGCCGGACGGGTGCCGGTGGTGGCGACAGCCTTCGCGCCCTCCTCAGAGCACATCCAGGCGGCGAACTTCCAGGCTTCCTCCTGGTTCGCGCTGGCGGCGCTGATGGCGATGCCGGTCGGGGAGCCGAAGGAAGAACCGGCCTCAACACCCTCCAGGTGCGGCACGGCGGCGATGCCCCAGTTCATGGAGGCGGTGCCGTCCTTGATGTAGCCGATCAGGGTGGAAGCATACCAGTAGCCCATCGGCATCATGGCGATGTCGCCCTGCGCGAACGCGCCGGAATAGTGCAGGCCGGAAGCGGAGAGCTCGTCGAAGCTCATGCAGACGCCCTCGTCCTCAAGGCCGAGCACCAGCTCGTAGAAGTAGCGGAGATTGTCGTAGTTGCCGTCGGCCAGCGTGTAATCGACGCCGCAGACAGCCCAGTTGGCCACGTCGGAGAACCAGGTGTGATAGTGGGTGCCGTAAGCGCCGGTCTTCTCGGTGATCTCACGGGCGATGGCCGCATACTCATCCCAGGTCCAGTCGTTGGTCGGATACGCGATGCCAGCCTGGTCGAACAGATCCTTGTTGTAGAACACAACCCAGTAGTCCGCGCGGAACGGCAGCGCATACTGCTCGCCGTCGCCAGTGTAGACATAGCAGGAATCCATGCCGGCATACTTGGTCATGTCGTAGCCGTCGGCCTCGATGCTGGGGGTCATGCTGACGATCAGGCCTTCCTTCGCCCAGTTCTGCATGTCGGAGAGCTCCTTGACGCAGTAGAGGTCGGTGGTGTCGCCGCCGGCGAGCATGGTGCTGGCCTTGACGTTGTAGTCCTGGGACGCGAGATCGACCCACTCGATCGTGACGCCCTCGTTCGCGGCTTCATACGCTTCCTTGATCGCCGCATAGTACGGGGTGGTGGAAATATCCCAACCAGCCACGGTCAGCGTGGTCTCCGCCAGCGCGGTCGCCATCATGGCCACCATCAGCAGAGCCATCAGCACAGCAAACAGTTTCTTCATTGTACAGGTCCTCCTTTTCGTTTTCAGGCGTTCCAGTGATGTTATCGATAACATTTTCTCTCTCCCAATTTTCGGGATTGATTCTATCACTTTCGCCGCCCTCCTGTTGACCATATTATACATAACACTCAAAAGATTGTCAACACTTTATGCACATTTTCTTTTTTTCGAAAAAGGGATTGTTTTGCTTTTCCAACTCTTCACAATAATGTTATCGATAACAATTAACTCTTGCGCATTTCCTCTCCTTCCTGTATAATGGGAACAGCACAGGGCGTCCGATGATTCGCGCGCCGGGAAAGAGGAAGCATGGGCAAGAACGTCACCATTTACGATATCGCCAGGGAGGCGGGCGTCTCCACGGCGACGGTCACCCGCGTCGTCTCCGGTCACCCAAGCGTCAAGGCCGAGACGCGCGACCGCGTCCAGCGCATCATCGACGCGCACGCCTACGCCCCAAGCGCCGCCGCGCGCGACCTGGAGCGCGGACAAACCCACACCATCGGCATCGTGATGCCCGCCGTCACCAACCCCTATTTCACCCGGATTTACGATACAACCTACGACGAAGCCGAGGCCAACGGCTACTATGCCTGGCTCTTCCAGATCGCGGAGCGCCAGCCCATCCCCGCCAGCCTGGTCGACGAGCTGATCCGCCGCAGGCTGGACGGCGTCATCTTCGCCGGCGGCATCTGGAGCACGGCGCGCTCCGGCCTTAGCGAAGCGCTGGTCCGGCTCAAGCATCACATGCCGGTCGTCGCCATCTGCCCGCCCGCCACGGAGCTTGACTGCATCTGCATCTACAGCGATCTGGTCAGCTGCTCCCGCCTGCCCGTGCGCCACCTGCACGCGCTGGGCCACCGGCGCATCGCGTTTATCGGCGGCTCCATGCAGCTCAAGGACTCCAGCAAGCGCGGCGAAAACTTTTTGCAGCAGCTGCGCGCCCTCGATCTGCCGGACGATCCCGCCTACCATGTCGACTGCGGATATGACGCGGAGAGCGGTGAGCGCGCCGTGATGCGCATGCTCTCCCGTCTGGAGCGCAAGCGCTGGCCTACCGCGCTGATCGCTTTCAATGATCTGATGGCCCTCGGCGCGCTCAAGCAGCTCAAGCAGATGGGCCTGCGCGTGCCGGAGGACATGGCTATCATCGGCTGCGACAACCAGTTTTTCTGCCCCTATACTGATCCGCCGCTGACCTCCGTCGATCTTCACCCGGAGGATATGGCGCGCAGCGCCGTGCGCGAGCTGCTCTTTGCGCGCGAAAACAGCGGCCAGTCCTTCAGCCTCATGCGCGAGGCGTCGCTCATCGTCCGCGAGAGCTGCGGCGCGAAGCTGGGCTACCGCAAATTGGGCTAAGCGGTGCCGCGCCGCATCCCCCGCCCTTGCGGCGTGCCGGCAAATCGCCCCGATGCCAAAGAACGGCCGGTGGCCGCTCCCGAAAACCGTCTGCAATCGCCTCGTTTGAGCGAACGCAGCCGGATTGCACACAACTCCTTTAAAGCAAAAAGGGGAACGCAAAGCAACGAGCCTTGCGTTCCCTCTTTTAATTTCTTCTCAGTTCAGGCCGGCCTGTGCCATGGCGTCCGCCACAGCGCTCTTGATCGCCTGAGAGGTGATCGTCGCGGCAGACACATCGTCCACCTCGACGGACTGCGCCTCAAGGATCGCGCCCGGAATCGTCTCAAGCGCCGGGTCCGCGACGCCCTCTGTCTCATTCTGCTCGACAACCTCGACGCTTTCCAGCTTGCCGTCCTTCACGGCGATCTTCACCTTGACAGGGCCGCCCATGCCCTTGCCTTCGCCCAGATATTCATTCTCGCCCAGCTCAATCTGCACAGCGGCCTCTTCCTCCTGCTCGGCAGGCGCAGCCGCCACGGAGGCATTGGCCGCCGGAGAAGGTTCCTCGTTCGGGACGCCATCCCAAATCACCCAGTTGTCCGGGCGCGCATGGTTTGTGCCCCACGTCTCAATGGTCTCCCCTTCGATGGGCTTGCCCACGACGATCGCCGCGACGAACACGCAGTTGCCCGCGACCGGATAGACAAATTCCTCATTGATCTCGCCGTTATACGGGCTGCGGAAGCCCCAAACGCGCTGATACTCGTCCTTCACATACCGGCTCATCGACTGATACTGCCCATCGGCCAGATCCTTGGGGGCATATTCGCCATTGATCGTGCCGAAATAATGCGTCTGATATCCGAGCGAAGCCGCCGCCACGCCCAGCATGCCGCAAGCAAGACCGGAGTCATAGCGCGCCGTATCCGTCGGGATGTAGTAGCCCTCGTAAGTGGACACATGCCCCTGATCCTGCGTGAGCAGCTGATCCGCCATCACGAGAATGGTCACAGTGCCCTCGGTCGCCATGTCGTTCGGGTCACCCCATGCATCGCCGATGATCTTGCGCTGCTCCTCCACATCCTTGACGACGATGAAGTACCACGGCGTCCAATGCACGGCGTTCTGCTGTTTGGTGGTCATGCTGAACACCTGCGCCAGCTCCTCATCCGTGATCTGATCCGCCGGATCAGAAGACCAGTGGCCGTTAGCAACGGTCATCCACATGTCGCTCTCGTTGAACCAGTCGATGAGACCGGTCGGATCAAAGCCGCTCTCCTGGGCGATGCCCAGTATAGGCAGCGTCGCCAGCGCCAGAACCAGCGCGAGCAATGCGATATGCTTCTTCATGGAAAAAGCTCCTTTCTTTTGCCAGGAATGTCTTTCCTGATTGTTTTTCATTATACCGTATCGTTAATACGATGTCAATTCATTAATTTTGTAGTTTACTATAGTTTTTTGTTGTGTATAATAGATGATGTTAGATACCATCAAATTTCGCGTGTCACCTTTACATTCTTTTACGAGTACGATATAATCTGATTGGAGGTTTATTCATGTGCAAGCGTATCTTTTTCATTTGGGTGGGGTTGTTTCTCCTCGCCGCGCCGGTGTCGGCGCAATCTCATACGCTGCTGAGCCGGCAGACCGACGCATACTTTTCCACGGTCAGCGCACTGTTTCTCTATGAAGAAGAGGGCGCTTCCTCCTTCGAGGAAACGTGGAACGGCACAAAGGAGATTCTCTCCCAAATTGAACGGGCCGTCTCCATATCGAACCCGGATTCGGACATCGCGCGGTTCAACGCTCTTTCGTCCGGGCAATCCTGCACGATTTCCTCCGTCACAGCCGATATACTCCGCACGGCATACGACGTCTACGCCGAAACAGACGGCCTGTATGATCCAACCGTCTATCCCCTGGTCGATCTGTGGGGCTTCTCTCCGCGCTTTAACCGCAATACCTATTCGCCCGCACTGCCCTACGACCGCGCCTATATCGACGGCAGGCTCCCCATGCCGGACGAGCGCCACATTGAGGCGCTGCTTCCCCTCGTCGGCCTGAGCGGAATCACGCTTACGGAGGAAAACGGCGTCTATACACTGCACAAGAACACACCTCCCGTCACCATTGACGGCGAGCTGATTCAGGCTCAGCTCGATCTCGGCGGCATTGCCAAGGGATACGCATGCGACCGCGTCGCCGAATACTTTCGCCAGCAGGGCTATACAATGGGTCACTTTGTCTGCGGAGGCAGCTCCATGGCGATCCTTTCCCGGCCGGACGGCGACGGATTGTACACCATCACGCTCGGCAAGCCGCGCGCCGGCGCCGCGGATATCACATATTACGCATCCGTCCAGGTTCGCGATACCACGCTCTCCACCAGCAGCGACAGCCTGCACAGCTTCATACAGGATGACACGCTTTATTGCCACCTCATCGATCCGCGCACCGGCTGGCCGGTAAACACGCCTGCGGGGGACAGCGGACAGCGCGGCATCGCCTCGCTTACGCTGCTGGGCGAAAGCGCCGCCTATAACGACGCCATGAGCACCGCCCTTATCGTCATGGGGCCGCAGAAAGCCATGGCCTATATTTCGGAACATATGCAAAATGACTCCGTCGTCTTCGCAGCATACAAGGCCGGGGAAACGGCGCTTGAGGTCGTCACCAATATGCCGGATTCCCAGCTCTCGTTGGACGATTCCGCCTATCTCTCCGCTTCCACAGTGGATGCGGACGGACACATTCTTTATACAGGGTGCTTTTTCGCCCCATAAATCAGGGAGGCTTCATGAGCAAAAACAGGGACTTAATCCTCGCCAGCGCGCGGGATATCTTCTCCACCCGCAGCTTTGAGCAGGTTACCATCAAGGAAATCTGCCGGCATGCAGGTGTGGCCAACAGCACATTTTATTATCACTTCAAAACCAAGGAGGAGCTGATGGACTGCCTCCGCACCAGGGACGAGCATCCCATGGAGCACGATTTACTCAGCATTCTCACCATGCCCGATCTCATGGAGCAGACGCTTACCGCCTGCACCATGTGCGCGGCGCGCGCCGAGCGCCACGGCTGTACGCTCACTACACAGTATTATAAGCGACGGCTGGATAAAGGCGCGGACACGCTGGATTCCTCTCACAGGCAAGAGCATGCCGCCGCGCAGGCACTCATTGCGCGCGCACAAAGCGAAGGTCTCATCCTCAACCCTGCGCCTTCCGATCAGCTTACCCAGGCCGCCATAGGCCTTGTCACCAGCACCGTGATTGACTGGTGTGTATCCGACGGCAGTTTCGACCTTTTGCCTGTCGCACGGCAGGCGCTGTATGTGCTCTTTGGCCTCTGCAGCGAGGACGTTTCCGAGTGATGGATTCTATACTTGACGCGCATTGGATCTGTCAGACTAAGAATCCGGATATTTCAAAAAAGCCGAGTATTGGCGGTCTTCATCTGCCGTCAGTGACGAAAACAGGGCTTTTTTTCCCAGCACAGGAGAGAGAAAACATACTCGGGGGCAATAGCCGGAAAAGCCCAGCCATGAACGGCATCCATGCCTGTGTCACCAAACTGCCGCAGATACAGCCGGTGGATTTCCTTTTCAAAAAGCGCGCCGGACGCGCTCCCACTTCCAAAAATCGCTGCAAATCGCCCGATTACGGCGAACGCAGCCATTTTTACACAATTCCTTATAGGGTAAAAAGCGCGCCGTACGCACTCGCACTTCCGAAGCGCTTTACACTCCGAAGTGTTTCTGTGCCCGCTGCCCGGTTTTTTGCGAGATTTCCTATAAGTCAAAAAAGAACGGCAGCTTTCCCCACCACGGGGAAAGGGCCGTTCTTTTCTTTGTCATATGATGCCGTATCGCTTACGAC
>JAUNJB010000178.1:0-2116 GCA_030535375.1 Clostridia bacterium
CGCCACGATCACAAGATACGTGCCGCTTGACGACGTGTCGCTTGACGATTGCCGCCTGAGCGACATGTCCGGCGCGATGGACATCTTTGAGCGCCTGGGCCTGCGCACGCTGATGGCGCGCCTCTCCCAGCTCGCCCCGCAGGCGCAGGAGGCCGCGGCGCCCGCCGTCGTCTGGCAGGAGGAAAGCCTGCTTGGCAGCTGTGAAGCCCTCTCCTCCTGGGCGGATGCGCTCGCACAGGACGCCTTGGTCGCGCTGATGATGCACGACGCGGGCATCACGCTGGCCGCGTCGGACGGCACGCGTGCACAGGCCCCCTTCGCCCAGGGGCTCATCGGCGACGGGCTTGACCCCGTTCTGGCCGCGCAGGCGCTCGCGCCGCTGCTTTCCGGCGGGCGCACGCTCATCCTCTTCGGCGCCAAGCGGCTGATCACGCAGCTTGCCTCCTGGGACATCGCCGTGAGCGCCCCGTTTGAAGACGTGCAGCTGATGGCCTACCTGCTCGCCCCGCAGAGCGGCAAGTACGAGGCCCCGGAGCACGCCGCCGCACTCTACGAGCAGTATCTGTCCGGCCTTGCGGCGCTCGACGCGCAGGAGATGACCCGCCTCTACCGCGAAATCGAGCTTCCGCTGCTGCACACGCTCTACGCCATGGAGCGCGAGGGCTTCCTCGTCGACCGCGACGAGCTGACGCGCCTGGGCGCGCAGTACAATGCGCAGATCGCCGCGCTGCGGGAGGAAATCTTCGCGCTGTGCGGCGTGCCGCCCTTCAATCTCAACAGCACGCAGCAGCTGGGCGACGTGCTCTTTGGCAAGCTCGGCCTGCCCGCGCGCAAAAAGACGGCCCGCGGCTATTCCACGGATGCCGATACGCTCGCCGAGCTTTCTTCCCTGCACCCCGTGATCGATAAAATCCTGCTCTACCGCCAGGTATCCAAGCTGAACAGCACGTACATCGACGGCCTGCTGCGCCTGACCGGGCGCGACGGCCGCATCCATACCTGGTTTGACCAGACCATCGCCGCCACGGGCCGCATCTCCTCCAGCGAGCCAAACCTGCAAAACATCCCCGTGCGCACGGAGATGGGCCGCGAGATCCGCCGCGCATTCATCGCCAGGCCGGGCTGCGTGCTCGTGGATGCGGACTATTCCCAGATCGAGCTGCGCCTGCTGGCCCACCTCTCCGGGGACGAGGCGATGTGCGAGGCGTTCAACCTCGGCCAGGACGTCCACACGCGCACTGCGGCGGAGGTCTACGGCGTGCCGCTTGAGGAGGTCACACCCAAGATGCGCTCCAGCGCCAAGGCCGTCAACTTCGGCATCGTCTACGGCATCAGCGACTTCGGCCTGGCCAGCAACCTGCACATCTCCCGCAAGGAGGCTGCCGAGTTCATCGAGCGCTACTTCGCCCGCTATCCGGCCGTGCGCCGGTTCATGGATGCCTGCGTCGCGCAGGGCAAGGCCGAGGGCTATTCCGTCACGATGTACGGCCGCCGCCGTCCCCTGCCGGAGCTCACCTCCTCCAATTACAACCGCCGCCAGTTCGGCGAGCGCGCCGCGATGAACACGCCCGTGCAGGGCGCGGCGGCGGACATCATCAAGATCGCCATGAACGCCGTGCACGAGCAGCTCAGCCGCCAGGGTCTTGAGGCCCGGCTCATCCTCCAGGTGCACGACGAGCTGATCGTCGAGGCGCCTGCGGCGGAGGAAGCGCAGGTTGCCGCCCTGCTCGCCAGCTGCATGGAGGGTGCGGCGCAGCTGCGCGTTCCGCTCGTGGCGGATGTGCACGCCGGGCACTCCTGGTTTGACACCAAGTAAGCCCGAAGGCAGAAATTTCGCACATCTTGCAGGGTTTTCGCCCCGTCATTCGTCTATATAGGAGTCATTTTATCTCCACGCATATCAGGAGGACGTATGAAAATCGGTCTGACCGGCTCCATCGCCTGCGGCAAGACCACCGTGAGCGATTATTTGCGCCAGCTCGGCTACACGGTCGTCGACGCGGACGCCATCTCTCACGCGCTGACCGCGCCGGGCGGCGCGGCGCTGCCCGCGCTGCGCGCGGCCTTTGGCGACAGCGTGTTTGACGGCGACGCGCTCGACCGCCGCGCGCTCGGC
>JAUNJB010000178.1:2216-5616 GCA_030535375.1 Clostridia bacterium
GCGCGCTCGGCTCGACGCGCTGCTCCATCCCATGATTCTCGCGGAAATCGACGCGCAGCTCACAGCACTTGACGCGCCGAACCGCCTCATTTTCGCGGACATTCCCCTGCTCTACGAGTGCGGCATGGAAAACAGCTTTGACAGGGTATGGGTGCTCAGCGCGCCGCGCGGCATGCAGATCGATCGTCTGATCTCGCGCGACGGGCTCAGCGCGCATGAGGCCGCGCAGCGCATCGACGCGCAGATGCCCCTTTGTGAGAAGGAGCGCCGCGCCGATTCGGTCATCCACACCGACGGCTCCGTCGAGCAAACGCAGGGCCAGATCCGCGCGCTGCTCAGGGCCGCAGAAAGGAGGCAGGCATGAATACGCCATCTCCCGCGCCGATGCGCCGCAGGCGCGTTCCCGCGGCGGAAGAATCGCCCGCCGACGCCGTATCCGCTGCGCAGGCGGAGGACACTGCCCCCTCCCGCAGGCGCCGCCCGGCCGCAGGGACCCCTTCCCGCCCCGTCCGTGCCGCCTCCCCGCGCGCATCTGCACGCAGGCAGGATGCCTTTCTCTCCCGGCTGCCCACGCCCATGCGCGTGGTGCTGCTGACGCTGTGCGTCGCGCTGTTCTTCACCGCGACGGTCGCCGTCACGCGCAGCTACCTCGCCAAGCAGGAGGAACGCCGCCGCCTGGAGGCCGAGGCCGCCGAGCGGGCGCAGCATCCGCTGTATTACGCCGACTATATCCAACAATACGCCGGCACGCAGGAGCTTGATCCCGCGCTGGTCGCCGCGGTCATCCTCTGTGAGTCGAGCTTTGACCCGCAGGCGGAAAGCCGCCTCGGCGCGCGCGGACTGATGCAGCTGATGGAGGACACCGCCTCCTGGGTCGCCCACAAGCTCGACGAGGACGATGCCTCGTACACGTTTGACAAGCTTTACGATCCCGAAACCAATATCCGCTACGGCACGTGGTACCTGGGCTACCTCTCCCGCCGCTTCGACGGAGACGCGACGAAGATCGTCTGCGCCTATCACGCCGGGCAGGGCAACGTGGACAGCTGGCTCAAAAACCCGCAGTATTCCAGCGACGGCGTGACGCTCGACGTCATCCCCACGCAGGATACCGCCACCTACGCCGCCCGCGTGCTCGGCGCGCAGGCGGTCTACCAGAAGTATTATTTCCCCGCCGCCACACCGGAGCCCGTTTCCGATCAAACCCATATCGTCCAATAAAGGAGATTTCCCCATGCGCATATCGATCTCTCATCTGCGCCGCGCCGCCGCGGCCATGCTGTCCCTCGTGCTCACGCTTTGTCCGGCCCTGTCCCTGGCCTCGACGACATCGCTCACCTGCGCCATCGTCGCCACAGACGATCTGCAGCTGCGCCCGCTGGAGCTCAACCAGCGCGACGTGGTCAGCGTGCTCGATCTGGTCTACGAGGGGCTGTTCTCCATGGACGATAACTATATGCCCCAGCCCAAGCTGGCCTATTCCTACGAATTTGCCAACGAGGGCCGCCGTCTGCGCGTCGTGCTGCGCAGCGACGTCACCTTCCACAACGGCCAGCAGCTCACCAGCGCCGACGTCATCGCCACGCTCAACCAGATGTACGCGCTATCCGGCTTCGACGAAAACCTCAACTCCGACGTCGCTCTCACCGAGCGCGGCTTGTACTACTCCACGTTCTACTCTCTCAAATCCTGGGAGGCCGAGGACGACTACACGCTGCTCTTCACGCTGCGCCGCGCCAGCTACGGCTCCCTGTACGCCTTCACATTCCCCATCCTGCCCGCCTCCCAGGTGAACAGCGACATGCCCGCCGGTACTGGCCCCTACAAATACGACGGCTACGAGCAGGGCAGCGCCATCTGGCTGACGGCCAACACCTCCTGGTGGCAGCGCACGCCGCAGATCCGCAACATCCGCGCCAGCATCTATAAGGATTCCGAAAAGGCGCTGAATGCCTTTGACCTGCAGGATGTCGACGTCGCCATGAGCCGTTCGATCAACGCCTCCCGCTATTCCGGTTCTCTGAGCTCCTTCTCCCTTTCCGCGCGCACGCGCCAGCTGGAGGTGCTGCTCGTCAACCGGGCGCAGTCGATGTTCAAGAGCGACGAAAACGGCCAGAATCCCGTGCGCGAGGCCATCGCCTACGCCATCAACCGCAGCGAAATCATCAGCTCGATCTACCAGGGCATGGCCACCGTGGCCTACACGCCCGTCCCCGCGGGCACGTGGATCTCCAACGAATCGACGATCAACGACATCTATGATCCGCTCATGGCCGCCTCTTTGCTGGACAGCGCGGGCTACAAGCTGGCCGACGACGGCAAGCGCTACAAGGACGGCAAGCAGCTGGAGGGCCTGCGCCTGCAGGTGTACGACGAGCCCGGCTCCACCGTGCGCACCAATGCCGCCAACAAGATCAAGGAGCAGCTGGAGGCCGTGGGCTTCACCGTCTCCGTCGCCACGCTCTCCCGTGACGATGTCCTCAAGAATCTGTCCAACGGCAACTACTTTATCGCCATGTGCGGCTTCAACTTCGACGTCAACCCCGATCCCGGCTTCACCGTGACATCGACCGGCGCGTGCAACTACACCCGCTATCGCTCCGACGACATGAACAATCTGCTCACCCAGCTGCGCTCCAGCTACACCGCGGAGAGCTATCGCAGCACCATGAGTCTGATTCAGGATCAATTCGAGCAGGACATGCCCTATCTCTGCCTCTACTGGCGATCGGGCGCGCTTCTCTCCCGCTCCGCGTTCACCAATGCCCGCGATATCCGCGAGCTCGAGCTGCTGCGCGGCGTGGAAAGCTTTACGGACTAAACCCGTTTTGCAGCGAAATACTCAAGGAACTGTCAGGATAAGAATCCGGATATTCTAAGAAAAGACTGAGTATTTTGAAAAGAGGAATCACCTGTCGCCGTCAGTGACGGAAACAGGCAGATGAAAACAAAAAGCCCTTTAGTGGGGCTTTGAGGAACTGGAGCCTGTCACAGACCCGAAGGTTAGCGGATGAAGGCAGGAGGAATGTCGCGAAGGGTGCTCTCCCCGGCCTGCGGCCAACGCGCCGGCTTCGCGGACGCAAGGAGCGCTGTGAAAGCGGGGCCATGCGAGTTTCCCGGATAGAGCCTCCATCACAAAGCCTCGATTTGCTTAGAAAACTTCGAATAGCCGGAATGATCCTGATGGCTCCTTACGCTTGTGGGCCGCGCGTCAAACCCGTCTGATCCCGCAGCCTTTTTCCAAATCATGCGGCAAAAAGCGGCCACTGGCCACTTCCGCTTCCAAAAATTGCCCGATTGGACCGAACGCGGCCGGTTTTTACACAATTTCCTATAAAGCAAAAGAGATGCGAGCCGGAGAATCCCTGCTCGCATCTTTTCTTTTTCAGGCCCAACGGCC
>JAUNJB010000179.1 GCA_030535375.1 Clostridia bacterium
TGGTGGAGCATAGGGGAGTCGAACCCCTGACCTTTTGAATGCCATTCAAACGCGCTACCAACTGCGCTAATGCCCCGTCAACGTTATGTATTATACCTCAGGAGCACGCAGATGTCAACACTTTTTTTCTCTTTTTCCCAATTTTTGCGCACAATCACGACAGGCTGCTTTACGGAAGTGCCATGTCACTCCCACGCCTGATCCAGGGTCACACCGGCAAAGTAATGCGTCACGATGTCCTGAGCGGTACTGCCCTGCTTGGCCATCGCGTAGGCGCCCCATTGGCTCATGCCCACGCCATGACCATAGCCCTTGCCGCTCATGCGCACCTGGCCGTCCTCCACACGAAGGCTCTCCAACAGGCAGGAGCGCATCTTCGTGGAGCCGATCGCGATGCGAAACGCCGGGGCGGAAACCTCCTTGCCGGAGATCAGCAGCGTCTTCGCCCGGCCGGACTCGCCTCTTTCACCGATGGAGATGCTCGTCAGCTCGCTGACACTCGCGCCCGCGTCCTTCGCGGCCGCCAGCACCTCATCCGCAGTAAAGGACGCCTCCCACTGAGCTGCATCCTGCGGCGCTTCGTCATTCTCCATGCCCTTGACACACTGGGTATAGCCGGGCTCGTCCTTCTCATAGTCAAGCCCCTCTTTCGCCCGCGCCGTCAGCCCGCCGGAATGCGCGTGAAACCACGCATACGGCAATTCTCCGCCCGCGTTGAGCACCTGGCCTCGCGTCTCGCTGACGGCCTGACGAATGCGGTCGTTCACGCCCGCGGTGTCGTACGCCTGTGCCTCCTTGATGTCCGTGGAGATATCCGCCCCGTCGTACATCGATGTCTTCTGCGTCACGAATTGCAACACAAACGTGCGCGCCAGGATCGCCTGCGCCTTGAGCGCCTCCAGCGGCCAATCGCCCGCCATCTCCCCGGCCAGCACAGCGGGCAGATACTCCTCCACCGACATTTTCTCAAGCGTCTCGCTCTTCACGTCGTAGACGCTGAGCACGGGCACGCCCTCGTCATTGCGCGTCAGCCGTTCAGGAACCAAATCGGCAGCCGCGCGTCCGGGCGATGTGCCCGGCGATGCTGCGGCGCTCGTGTTTTCCGGCTGCGGCAGGGCCGGTGTATCTAGCCCGGACCCTTTTGCCGCGCATCCGGCCAGCAGCAGGCACGTCGCCAGCAGCCAGCCAATCCTCCATGTTTTCATACCATCCCTCCGGGAAACAGTATGCGCATGGACGGATCAAATATGCATATCACTCGTGATCGTACTGCTTGACCTCCACCGAGCGCTTGTCAAAATCGATGAAGATCTGATAGGCGTAGTTGTCCTCGCTCGTATCCCAAATCTCCACAAACTTCGGCTCGACCTCGATGATGATTTCCGTCTCCTCATGAGAATACTTGTTGTAGCTGCCCCAGAGGAACTGCTTGTACAGCTTTTCGAACCGGCGGTCCGGCTCGTCCACCACCAGGCCCTTGTTGTGCGCCAGGCCCTCAACCTGCACGCCGCTCCAGCACAGCGCGACGTGCGGATTGGCAAACAGCTGCTGCGTCTTGCGGAATTCCCTGTCCGTTTTGAAGTAAATCCTCTCGTCGTAGAACAGGCAGCTGACATTGCGCACCATCACGTAATCATCCTTGGAGCTGGCCAGAGCCATAATCTTCCAATCCCCCAGCTTCTCGAACATGATTTTGACGGCCTGCTCAAACGAGAGCGATTTGTCCACACTGAATTTCATGATGAATTCCTCCTCTAGTTTTTCCTGATTCTGTCACTGAATGAGCTTCTTGAGCGGAACGCTGATCTTCTTATAGACGAGCATCGTGATAAGCGATGTCGCGATCCTTGAAACCAGATTGAACGGCACGACGGAGAACGCCGCAAACGTCGGGATATCGGTGATCCAGGGATTGGCCGCGCTGCACATCTGGATGATGGATTCCCAGCTCATGCCGTAAAGATAGATATACGCCGGGAAAATCAGGTACAGATTGGTGAAAATGGCCACCACAACGCTGATGACCGTGCCGATGGCCAGACCGATGGCCGCACCCCTGCGGGTTTTGTGCCTGCGGTAATAGAGGATCGCCGGAAGCACATAGGCCACGCTCAGCAAAAAGTTCTGCACCTCGCCGGTGAACATCGAGCTCGTCCCCTTGAACACGAGGATCAGCAGGATCTTGACCGCGATGATCTGTATCGCGCCCACCGGGCCCAGCATGAAGCCGCCGATCATCTCCGGCAGTGCGGAAGCGTCAAACTCCGCAAACGGCGAGAGGAACGGCACGCCGAAGTTGAAATACATGAGAATGAATGCAACTGCGCCCATCAGAGCGGCCATGGTGAGCCGACGGACATTGGAACGGTTCATAAAAATGCCTCCTAAGCAAAAATTTCCCGAAGCTAAAATCAAGATTAGCCTCGGGAAATCTTCCGGGCGGCACGGATGCGATCCGCAATCCATGCGGCGCAGCGCCAAGCCGTGCTCAGAAGGATATCATGTCTTTTCCCATCCGGACTTTACCGTCGGTTCTGGAATCACACCAGATCGGCCTCCGACACGCTTCTCACGCAGCGCGGCGGCGGTTCATGGACTATCACCATCGGTCGGGATTTTCACCCTGCCCCAAAGACCATTCAGTTTTAACTTCTGCTGATACTTTAACGCCGTTTGAAGCATTTGTCAATAGACCGCGCAAATTTTTCACAAATTCACCAAAAAATATGACATATTCCCCCGAAGCCCTCGTCCTCCGGATTTGCAGGCGCCGCCGCATGCCGCCATTCCCCGACAATCAAAAAGGAGCCGTCATTCTTAGCCTGACAGCTCCATAAGCATATACATCGCCGGGATTTACGGCAGAGGCCGCTCCTCTGCCCCTATTGTTTCTTCCACACCGGGGGGAGAAGAACCCTCTGCCGGCGGTCTGCTCCCATTTTGAGGAAGGGCACCGCGTTCAATAGTTGACATTTCCGGTAGAGACATACGCCACGCCGCCGTCCACAAGAACCATGCAGACGCTCGCGCCATATTGCAGCATCGTCGCCTGCTTGCCATGCTCATATACCGCCTTGAGCGAGGTCAGCGACGAATCATTGTAGACATTGACGAGGTTATTCGATGCCCCCGCGGCGGTGACCAGGGACACGGCTGTGCCCGCTGCAGGCCCTGCCGGCGGCACGGCGGTAACCAGCTGCACCAGCGGCGTCGGGCTCGGCGTGGGCGTCACGTAGATATAGACCGGCGTGGCCGTATACGTCGGCTGCACATAGCTGCCGTTGAAGCTGAGGTACTTCGTCATCATATAGCCATGCCGCGTGCCGACGTAAACCTCGCACCACGTCGCGCCTTTGGAGACGACCTTCACCTGCGTGCCGTTGCGGTATTGCCCGATGGAGCGCGCCGTCTGGGAGGGCGATTCACGCAGGTTGAGCACCTGTGTGCTGCGCGGATTGTTGACATAGGCAACCTGGGTTGACGTCGTGGCGGAGCCCGTGTTCGAGCCCACCGTATTGCCCGTGCCGGACAGGTACTGCGTGGACATAAAGCCGACGATGCCGTTCGCGGAAATCTGATACCATCCGTTGCCCTTGAGCAGCACGCTCACCTTCGTTCCCGATGCCAGCGATCCCACGCTGCTGTAGGAAGAGGACGGGCCGGAGCGCACGTTGACCTTGCCTCCGTTGCGGGTGGTGACGGTCGCGGTGGACGTCGACTTGTTGATGAACGACTCGTGCATGTAGCCCGTGTATGTGTAGCCGTTTTGCCACACGGTGATATAATTCCACTCGTAGCTCTCATCCTGAATATAGACGGTCGAGCCGGAGGTCACGCGGACGACGACGCTGTAGTTCAGGGACGGGCCGCTGCGCAGATTGACATATCCGCCGTTGGCATATCTCACCGTGCCGCTGTTCGCACCCGCGCCGAAGTCGAGATAGCTGTCGGACATATAGCCGTGCTTGCCGTCCATCGTGCGCACCTCGGTAAAGCCGCCGGAGCCGCCGCCCACAATGCGCACCCAGGACCCCGTGCTGTACTTGCCCAGGCTGCGGCTCGAGCTGCTGGCGTATTCCCGAAGATTCAGCTTACCGCCCTTCACCACGGCAAAGCTGTTTCCCTCCGCCAGCGCCAGCACCGGCAGCAGCATCAGCATGATCGCGGCCAGCAGGCGCACCACATTCTTCCTCATGTATTTCACCCCACCTGTTATCCTGTGCTTATAAGACGGGAGAACACCCGTTTTTCTTCCCGGATTTGTCAAAATCAATTGAGTCCGTTCTTCCTGACCAGCGGCTTATAGCTGCCGTCCGCCTGCTCCACGCGCACACGGCTGAGCGTATCCTCCATATTCGCGCGAAACTCCTTCAGATACTGCGCGCGGAGCATGGCCTGCTCCTCAAGCTCCTCAGCCGTCAGGCCGACGGTTTTCTTCTTGCGCGCCAGTTCGTTGATGCGTTCAATCTGCTCATGTTCCATATCAGGCCGCGTCCTTCCATCACAATCTTCATTCCCTATGATACCGTGTTTTTCCCGCGCCGTCAAGACGAAAAGGCCGTCCATCCCGGCTTATCGCACGCGCTGCCCCGCGTTCTCCCGTCAGCGGGAAACGAAACCTCTTCCCCCGTGCGGTCCCGCGGATTCCGCACAAGGGCCCCTGCCCTTCCATATCCTCCAGAAGTCCGAATTCTGCCGGAGCCTGTTTTAACGTTCTTCCGCCAAGCCCGCGGCCAATGCTCACGTGCCATCAGGCAACATATAAGAATTTGACGGACAGCGGCCCCGCTATTCCGTAAAAACAGAGAGAAACGATATAGGAAATCGGTGGAAAACATGATATACTTAACCCAGGCAACCGAGAGACCAATCAAAATTTGAGGGCAGCAATTATGGGGAAAGCCTTATCTGATATGACATTGGAGGAATTGTGGAAACTGTTTCCGATATTCCTTACCGCGCATAATGAAATATGGAATAAGTGGTATGAGAACGAACAAATAAGGCTATACAGCCTATTGCCCGCAGAGAATGTGATCATCAATCACGTTGGAAGCACGGCTATCAACGGGATATGGGCAAAACCAATCATCGACATTCTTGTGGAAATCCCAAAATCCTTGCCGATGGACAAGATTAAGGCGCTTTTAGTCTGTAACGGCTATCTATGTATGTCGGAAAATCAAGACAGGAAATCTTTCAGCTCCGGCTATACAAGTGAGGGATTTGCAGAAAAAGTATTTCATCTTCATCTTCGCTATGAGGGGGATAACGATGAACTCTATTTTCGCGACTATCTGAATGAAAACCCCTTGCTGGCAAAGCAGTATGAAGAATTAAAGCTCTCTCTTTGGAAGAGGTTTGAACATGACAGGGACGGATATACGTCTGCTAAAACGAATTTTGTAACCGAACAGACCAAAAATGCAAAAGAGCATTACGGTCAGATATACAGGCGAGGTTAAATTGCCATTCATGAAGGAATGATTATGGGATTTAAGGGTTGCAGACGCGAGGGCTCTGGGGAATCAATAGCTTAAACCGGGATATATGGAGTGATACGGCCATGGAAAAAAACGTGAAAGAATTTGCA
>JAUNJB010000180.1 GCA_030535375.1 Clostridia bacterium
CTCCACGACGATCAAATCCGTCGTGATCTCCGAGGAGGGCGAGCTGCTGCTCACCCGCTATCAGTCAAATTCCGGCGATCCCGTGCCGCATGTCCGCGGCTTTTTGACCGACCTTCGCCGCGAGCATCCGGACTGGAACCTGCGTGCGGGCGCCGTCACCGGCTACGGCGAGGATCTGATCCGCAGCGCGTTCGGCGTGGATTTCGGTCTCGTGGAAACCGTGGCGCACTTCACCGCGGCGCGCGCCTTCATGCCCGACGTCGACTTCATCATCGATATCGGCGGTCAGGACATCAAGTGCTTCAAGATTCACAACGGCGTGATCGACAACATCTTCCTGAACGAGGCCTGTTCCTCCGGCTGCGGCTCCTTCCTGCAGACGTTCGCCAACGCACTCGGGTACGACATCGCGGACTTCGCGCAGCTCGGCCTGGCCGCGCGCAAGCCGGTCGATCTTGGCTCCCGCTGCACGGTGTTCATGAATTCCTCCGTCAAGCAGGCGCAGAAGGACGGCGCGGACGTGACCGACATCTCCGCCGGCCTGTCCATCTCCGTCGTCAAGAACGCGCTGTACAAGGTCATCCGCTGCTCCGGTCCGCAGGAGCTGGGCTCGCACATCGTCGTGCAGGGCGGCACGTTCCTCAACGACGCGGTGCTCCGCGCGTTTGAAAATGAGCTCGGCGTGGATGTCGTCCGGCCGGACATCGCCGGTCTGATGGGCGCTTACGGCGCCGCGCTGCACGCCCGCGAGCAGCGCAGGCTCTTCCCCGGCGAAAGCACCGTGCTCAGCCTTGACGCGCTGGACGGCTTCGCCCACCAGGTCAAGCAGACGCGCTGCGGCCTGTGCGAAAACCACTGCCGCCTGACGATCAACGATTTCGGCTCCGGCCGCCGCTTCATCAGCGGAAACCGCTGCGACCGCCCCGTTTCCGGGAACAAGAACAACAGCGGGCTCAACCTCTACGCCTATAAGCAGGAAAAGCTCAAGGCCCTGATGGACGCACGCTGCGAAAACGCCCCCCGCGGACAGATCGGTCTGCCGATGGGCCTCAATATGTACGAGCTGCTGCCCTTCTGGCACGCGCTGTTCACCTCGCTGGGCTTCGACGTGGTCGTCTCGCCGTTCTCCTCGCGCAAGCTCTACATCGCGGGGCAGGCCACCATCCCGTCCGACACGGTCTGCTTCCCGGCCAAGCTGATGCACGGCCATGTCGATTACCTCATCGCGCAGGGCGTCAAAACCATCTTCTATCCCTGCATGAGCTACAATATCGACGAACATCTGGGGGACAACCACTACAACTGCCCCGTCGTCGCATATTATCCAGAGGTCATCTCCGCGAACATGCCCGCCGTGCGCCAGATCGATTTCATCCACGACTATGTGGGCATCGACCGCCGCAAGGACTTCCCCAAGAAGCTGACCGCTATTTTGCAAAAGCACTTCCCCGAGATCACCGCCAGGGAGGTGCGCCGCGCAAGCGACGCCGCCTACGACGCATATGACGCCTACATGGACGATCTGCGCAGGAAGGGCGAGGAGATGATCGCGCAGGCGCGCAAGGATGGGCGCCGCATCATCGTGCTCATCGGCCGTCCGTACCACGTCGATCCCGAGATCAACCACGGCATCGACAGGCTCATCGCCGGCTTCGGCGCGGCGGTGGTCACCGAGGATTCCCTCTCCTGGCACATGCGCAAGGAGCCCGTGGGCGTGCTCAACCAGTGGACATACCATTCCCGTCTGTATGCCAGCGCCCGCTACATCACCGGCCAGGATGACATGAACCTGGTGCAGCTGGTGTCCTTTGGCTGCGGCGTGGACGCGATCACCACCGACGAAGTGCGCGATATCCTCGAATCCAGAGGCAAGATCTACACCCAGATCAAGATCGACGAAATAACCAACCTCGGCGCGGTGCGCATCCGCCTGCGCTCGCTCTTCGCGGCTATCGAGCAGCAGCAGGCGCTCTCAAAGAAGGAGTGATTTTATGCCCAGCGAACACGTTGAATTCACCAAGGAAATGCGGGAAGCCGGGTATACCATTCTCGTCCCCAATATGCTGGAGTTCCACTTCTCGCTCATCGAAAAGGTGCTCCATCTGAACGGCTATAACGTCGAGGTGCTGCACAACAGCGGCTCCGGCGTCATGAGCGAGGGCCTCAAGTACGTGCACAACGACACCTGCGTGCCCGCGCTGCTGGTCATCGGCCAGTTCATCGACGCGCTGCACTCCGGCAAATACGATCTGAACAAGGTCGCCCTCGCCATCACGCAGACCGGCGGCGGCTGCCGCGCCAGCAACTACATTCATCTTCTGCGCAAGGCGCTCAAAAAGGCGGGCCTCTCCCACATCCCGGTCATCTCCATCAACATGAGCGGCCTGGAGAGCTCCTCCGGCTTCAAGCTGACCGTTCCCTTGATCCGCCAGGTGGTTGCCTCACTCGTCTACGGCGACTGCATCATGCAGCTCTCCAACCAGACCCGTCCCTACGAATTCAGCACCGGCGAGACGGACGCGCTCATCGAGCGCTGGAATGACGACCTGATCGCCCAATTCAACCGGGGCAAGGGGCTTTCCCAGAAGGAGATGCGCCAGAATCTCGACAGGATCGTCGCCGATTTTGACGCCATCGAGCGAAGCCACGAAAAGAAGACGCGCGTGGGGGTCGTCGGCGAAATCTATGTCAAGTATTCGCCCCTCGGCAACAACGGCCTGGAGTCCTTCCTGCGCACGCAGGATTGCGAGTACATGATCCCCGGCATCATGGGCTTTGTGCTCTTCAAGATCGACAACCGCATCGAGGACATCCACCTCTATGGCGGCAACCCGCTCAAGCTCTTCTTCTGCACGGCGCTCATGCGCTATGTGCAGCGGATGGAAAAGATGCTCATCGAGTCCATTGCAGCTCATCCCAATTTCGTCGCCCCGTCCGCTTTCGCGCACACCAAGACGCTGGTCAAGGGCGTCATCGGCTACGGCAGCAAAATGGGCGAGGGCTGGCTGCTGACCGCCGAGATGCTTGAGCTGGCTGAAAACGGCTATGAAAACATCATCTGCACCCAGCCGTTCGGATGCCTGCCCAACCACATCTGCGGCAAGGGCATGATCCGCCGGCTGACGCAGGTGCATCCCGGCATCAACATCGTTCCCATCGACTATGACCTCTCCGCCACCAAGGTCAATCAGGAGAACCGCATCCGCCTGATGCTGGCCGTCGCGCACGACGCCGAACTCAAACGCCAGCAGCAGGAGCTGCTCATCGCGCAGGATGAAGCCGAACAAAGCCAGGCATGCGGCGGCAACTGCGACGCATGCAGAAAAACCGGCTGAGCAACGCCAAAAGGCCCGGCTGCCTTGATCCATTATTGGGATCACAGGCGGCCGGGTCTTTTCTATTGTGCTGCGTTTTTCTCCGCTTTTATCACGGCTCCATGATTCTGCGCAGGCGCACGGTGAACTCCGCGCCCTCATCCGGCTGGCTCTTCACGCTGATGCTGCCGCCGGAAATCTCCAGCACGCGGCGGGCCAGCGCCAATCCCAGGCCGTTTCCCTCGCCGGAGTGAGAGGTGTCTCCCTGGTAAAACTTGTCAAAGATGTGGCTCATCGTCTCCTCATCCATGCCGCATCCGGTATCCGAGATGGTGACCAGCACGTCCGGTCCGTCCTTCTCCTGCCGCAGGACAATCCTGCCGCCCGGTTCCGTGAACTTGACGGCATTGGCAATCAGATTGTTGAACACGATTTCCAGCATGCTTTCGTCCGCCAGAATCATCACGCGCTCCTCAAGCTGGGCATCGAACTCGATCCGCTTCTCCTCCCACCGGGATTCATGAACGAGCGCGCAGTCGCAAAGCTGGCGCGTGAGATCATACGGCTTTGCGTTGGGGACAATCTCCTGATTCTCCAGCTTGTTGAGCCTCAGAATATTGCTGATCAGGGCGCTGAGATTCTCGCTGGCCGCGGCGATCGTGCGGGCATACTCTCTTCTCTCCTGCTCGCTCAGGGTGCCGCGTGAAAGCGCATCCGCATAGCTGCTGATGACAGCCAGCGGCGTCTTGATCTCATGGGATACATTGGCGATGAAATCGTCCTTCATCGTCTCAATGCTGCTCAGCTCCTGCACCATACGGTTGAAGTCCTCGAACATGATATCCATGTAATCAAACTTGCTGCGCGCGTGCACGGGCTCCACCCGAACGGTGAAATTGCCCTCCGCCACCGCGCGCATCGCACGGCTGAGCCTGCGCATGGGCCGGTCGAATTTGGCACAGCTGAACAGATAAATCACCATCGCCGCGAGCAGCGCCATCAATATCCAATAGGAGCCCACGCCCATGCTTGCCAGGATACTGAACACTTCCATATTGAGGAATTTTTCCAGAATGAGCACATTCCCGGCGCTCAGCACACAGAGCAGCAGCAGAATCAGGAAAAACATTCGCCAGGAAAACAGCCTCTTTCGCACGCGCGGGTCTTCTTCCTGCCGGCGGGAGTGGCTTTGACCAGGTATTCTCATACAGACGGCACCGCCTTATACCCAAGCCCGTGCACGGTGACAATCTTGAAATCCTGACAGCTCGAAAATTTATCGCGAATTCGCGTGATATACACATCCACCGCGCGCAGGCTGGCGCTCGATTCCCCGCCCCAGAATTCATCCATCAGCTGTGCGCGGGAAAATGTGCGCCGCGGATACGACAACAGTTTATAGAGAATGTTAAACTCACGCACCGTAAGCGCGATCTCCTCCCCGCCGACATATGCGCTCATCTCCTCGGCATCCAGCACGGTTGCCCCCACCGTCAATCTCTTTTCCGCCTCAATGCGCGCTCGGCGCAAAAGCGCCTCGATCCGCAGCAGGAGCTCGTCCACATCGATCGGCTTGACCATGTAATCATCGATACCCGCGCGGAAACCGCGGCGCTTGGCCGCCAAATCGTCGCGGGCCGTCATCAGCAGTATAGGAATCTGCCTGTCAATGCTGCGAACGCTCGAAACGAGCTCAAATCCATCCGTTCCAGGCATCATGATATCCGAAATGATCAGATCGATATTGCCATCATACAGCGCTTCAAACGCCTGCTGAGCATTCAGACAGCCATGCGGCGTATAACCCGCTGCCCTGAGACTGGCACAGACAATCTGGTTGAGCCGGGCGTCATCCTCGACGACGAGCACATGCACCATGCAGTTTCCTCCTATACCGTGAAGTGTGAATCAGTATAGCAAAAAAATATTGCCAAAGTGTTTCATCCCGCTCACAGATACAGCAAATTAAAAAAACTTCTTTAATTGCCGGGGAATGCTATCGCCCTTGCGGAACTAACGAAGATATCTGGCTGATATCCAATCATACAGCGTCCATTTTTTTACTGGTTTACGAAATTATCACCACCCCCAGCAATTCCGTTAAGCCACCAATCCAGGCGATCGCCGACTACGAAAAACATACTCAATAAGACTCTATAAGATTTGGCCCATTATGCTTTACACCCCTTTGCGCGGGCAATATTAATTTTACCACTGCCCTTTTTATTCCTCCAGCTTCGCAAGGAACTGGAAAAGATTGGTCCCCAAGAAGGCT
>JAUNJB010000181.1:0-2853 GCA_030535375.1 Clostridia bacterium
CGTTCGGACGCTCGCCGTAGCCCCGGCGCTCTCCTCCGTTCGGGCGCTCACCGTAGCCCCGGTGCTCCGCGCTCACCGCGCGGCCCTCGTCGCGTGCCGGGCGCCGGGTCATCTCGTCGTCGCGCCAATCATCGCGCTTGCTGTGAGGTTTCTTGGTGAATTTATCGTAGTATGCCATCGTACATCCCTCTTTCTATTGCCTCGCTTCGCCGGAAATCCGGAAAAGCCGTCATCCAATCTGCGCGGCGCGCGCCTTCACCTCATCGGCCCTGCCGCATGTATTCCTGCCCTCCGGGCACGCTCCACGCAGGCACGCGGGCCCGGCATGCGCAAACAGCGCCGGCGCCTCCCGCTTGCAGGCCGCGAGCATCTGCCAGGCCATCTCGCGGATCTCCCACTGTGCGCGGTTGCAGCAGCGCAGCTCGAAAAAGTGCATCAGCTCGCGCGCGTTCATGGTCATCACCAAACGCGTCGCCGCCGCGTTGGGCAGCACGAAGCGCGCATCCTGATTGGCCGTTTCCCCCGCGCCCCCCAGTTTTTCCTGCCATTGGCAATACCATGCATGCATGGTATCCATTTGGCGGATAAATTCCTGTTCCTGTTCCTCCCCAAGCGCGGAGATCGACGGCGGAATGACGTAATCAAAGCCGTCCGCCATCGAAACATATCGCTGGCTCTGCACCGAGAAGGACGCGATGCGGTGGCGCGTCAGCTGCGCGAGCAGGGCCCGGCTCACACCCTCCACCGCGAAGGTGAAGCTCGCGTGCTCCGTCACCGAAAGGTGCCCCCGCGCCATCACCCGCTCCACAAACGCGCGCTGGTCGGCGGATTCCACGCGCTCACGCAGCGCCTCCACATCTGCCTGCGCGTAGCAAAGCCGCGCCCCCAACGCCACCACCTCATCCGGGTCGGGCGTCGCACGCAGCAAAATCACTTTGAGCGCCGTCTTAGCCATATATCCTCCGTGCGCAAAAGCGCCATGCTGATGAGCTCCTCCAGCCGCCGGGTCCGTCCCGTCACATACAGGTACCCCCACAGCGCCTCCAGGCCCGTGGCATGCGCGTAATCCGCCGGATCAGCGTGCTTCGGAGCCGCGTGTTTGGCCTGCGCGTTGCGCCCGCGGCGGGCGATATCCGCCTCCTCGGGCGTGAGCTCCCGCTCAATCGCCTCTAGCATCCGCGCCTGTGCAAAGGCGCTGACCATGCGCACAGCCTGCCTGTGCATCGCGCCCACGCTTGTTCCCTGTGTGATGAGCATGCTCCGCACGTAAAGATCATGTATCGTATCGCCGATATATGCCATTTGAAGAGGGTTCATTTCCCGGGGGTCACGCGCGCCGCATGCACTGTGCACCGCGTCAAGCCATTGTCGCTGCAAAGGGGTCATTCCTCCATTTTTGCCCGCTGGAAGTCACAACCGGATAAAATAGCCTTTTTATCCAGTGTACTACACTCCAGTATATCATCAAAATAAAAAAAGGTAAAGGCGTTTCATTCGCCTTTGCCCGTTTTTTCCTCGCTTTCCCCGCCATCGGCTTCCGCCCGCGGTTCGTCCGACCGGTCAACCGCTTCGAGCGGCTCCGGCTTCTCCCCGGGCAGCGCCGCCCAGTCGATCACCCCCTGCACGATGCAGCGCGCCACCTTCTCCCGATACTCCTCCGTCAGCAGCAGCGCCTCCTCCTGCTTATTGGACAGGAAGCCGCACTCCACCAGCGCGCTGGGCACGCCGAGCGTAAGGATGTAATAATCCCCGGAGAGGGCCGTGCGCCTGCGGCTGGGCGAAAGGCCCTCGATCATCGCCTCCTGCAGCGCTCCGGCCAGAAGGCGCCCCGCCGGGCAATCATCCCGATAGAAGACCTGCGGGCCGCTCTGCGAGCGCCCTGCATATTCATTCATATGAATGGAAAGCACCATATCCGCCTGCGCCTCCGTGATAATGGCCGCGCGGCGCTGCATATCCTGAAGCTTCTTGCGAATCGGCGGATTTTCATCGCACAGGGCGTAATCATCCGTGCGCGTCATGACGACGCCGGCGCCCTGCTCAAGCAGCATCCTCTGCACGCGCCGGGCGACATCGAGGTTAAGCCCCTTCTCCGGCGTGCCGCTGACCCGGCCCACGGCGCCGCCGTCGTAACCGCCATGCCCCGCGTCCACGGCCACCGTCAGCCCCGCCAGCGGCCCCGGCACAGGCGAAGGCATGGCCGCGGCCGCTTCCTCCTGCGCGGCCTGCGCAAACGTCTTCACCGCGTTGTTTCCGGCGCAGGCAAACAGCGCCGCCGTACACAGCGCAGCCGTCGCCAGCAGCATGCCCGCGCCCCTGCGCACCCGATCCCCCATGCTCATCGCCTCCTGCCGACAGGCTTATGCAAATCGGCCCCAAAACATGCGTTCACAGCATAGAAGATATATGTTCACAATTATCATTCCGCTCAAACAAATGTTACAAATTCCCCCACACGTTTTCCCACGATTTCCAACAGGTTATCCCCAGTTATCCCCAAAGTTTTCCACAGAGATTTTCCATGAAATCACAGGAAAAAATGGTTTTTCCCACACTTTTCCCCGGTTTTCCACATGCATCCCCACCCGGTTTTCCCCTGCGTTGTGGATAACTCATGTTTTCCACAGTGTAAAAAGTGTGACGTTTGCTTTCCAAATTATTACATTTCCTTAACAAAATTGACGCGATTCCGCCTCATTTTTTCCTTATTTCATATAGATTTGTATGTCGTCTCTTCGATTTTCTGCTGAAAATCATTCCATAAAAAGCGCGCCGTGCGCGCTCCTTCTTCCGAAGCACACCACATTCCAAAGCGTTTCTGTGCCCGCTGCCCGGTTTTCTTGCGCAATTTCC
>JAUNJB010000181.1:2953-5533 GCA_030535375.1 Clostridia bacterium
TTCGGCGGTCTCATTTGTCATTCTCCATCGGCTGTGGAAAACCATCCTCGGAACACCGCGCCCAGTTTTCCACAGAATCCCCACACATCACACCAGCCTCAGCGACGGCATGGCATTCAAATCCAATCCCGCGATTTCCCCGCGCATCAGCCTGTAAAACGCCGCACTCCCGATCATCGCCGCATTGTCCGTGCAAAGAATCGGCGGCGGCATCACCAGGCGGATGCCGGCTCTTTGGCACTTGTCATTCATGGTGTTGCGCAGGCCGGAGTTGCTGGCCACGCCGCCGGCCAGCGCCATGGTCTTTGCGCCGGTCTCCTTCGCCGCGAGCACGGCCTTGTCGCTTAAAAGCTCCACCGCCGCATGCTGGAAACTCGCCGCGATATCCGCCGCGGGCACCTCCTGCCCATTTTGGCGCAGCTTGTGCACGGCATTGATCAGCGCCGTCTTGAGCCCGGAGAAGCTGTAGTCGTAGCGCCCCGGCGTCTGCACGTGCGGCAGCTTCAGCGCCTGCGGGTTGCCCTCCCGGCTGAGCTTATCCAGAAGCGGCCCGCCGGGATACGGCAGCCCCAGCACGCGAGCCGCCTTGTCAAACGCCTCGCCCGCCGCGTCATCCATCGTCTGCCCGAGCAGCGTATAGACGCCGTAATCCTCCACGCGCACGATATGCGAATGACCGCCCGAGGCCACCAGGCACACAAACGGCGGCGTGAGATCGGGATGCGCGATATAGTTCGCGCTCACATGCCCCTCGATATGGTTGACCGGAATCAGCGGCTTGCCCGCCGCATAGGCCAGCGCCTTGGCCGCGGATACGCCGATGAGCAGCGCGCCCACCAGCCCCGGGCCGTAGGTGACGGCTACCGCGTCCACATCTTCAAGGCGCATATCCGCCTTTTTGAGCGCCTCATCGACGACCGGATCGACGCTCTCCACATGCTTGCGCGAGGCAATCTCCGGCACAACGCCGCCGTACATCGCGTGCAGCGGAATCTGCGAGGAGATCACCGAGGAGACCACCTCGCGCCCATCCCTGACGACGGCCGCGGCCGTCTCGTCGCAGCTCGACTCGATTGCCAGGATCGTCGCATGGCCCGCGCGGCAAAGCGCCTCCGCCTGCTCACGGGCCCTCTCTTCGTAATTCATGCTTCCTTCCTCTCCGATACATTCCGACGAATGATGCCGCTGATCGCCGCGTACACAGCCGTCAGCATCACCAGCGCGACGCCAAATACCTTCGCCGCTTGCAAAAGCAGCGCGCCCAGCGCGTGCTCAAACAGCGTCTCCGGCATCATTCGAATCAGGATATCCGTCTCCGGGTTCAGCAGCCACAGATCATTGGTAAACAGCAAACGATGCATGCCCACAAACAATCGTTCAAATCCCGCAAATTTCAGCGCAAGCATCAGCCCCAGCGCGCCAAGGATCAGCGCGCCCGCGCCGCAGGCCGCCCCCGCCAGCACCGCACGATGCCTCCGGCGCAGCTGTGCGCCCGTCCAGGCGATGATGACGGCCAGGCCCGCTGCGAGCGGAATGCACAGTCTGTAGCCGTTTTGCGCCAGGCGGATCAGCCCGCGCACATCCTGCATATGCTGGCGCTCCCGCTCGCTGAGCACGGGCAGATCGAGCGTCTGATCCTCCGAGGCAAATGCCATATACAGCGCAATGTCCGTCGCCACGCTCTCCTGATCCGCCTCGGTCAGGCCGATATACGCGGTAACCTGCGCGTCATCCGCAAACCCGAATTCCTTGGCGACGGCCGCGCGGGACTGCGCCGCGTACAGCGTCTGATCCGATGCCATGTCATATATCGTGCCAAGAAGCGCGCCAGCAGCGATCAGCACAATCATAAGCGCCGCAAGCAGGCCCGTGATAAAGGACATTCTCATCATCGTTCATCCCCCAAAAGGCCGAAAAGAGCGGGCGAATGCGCCCGCCCCGGTGTAATCCTGTTTCTTGATTAGAAAATTCAATCATCACATAGGGAAATGCTGGGCTGCTTGCCCAGGAAACGAAATCATCACGCAAGCGCTCCTTATCACTTCCAAAGTGTTTCCGCGCTCGCCGCCCGGTTTTTCGCGCAATTTCCTATCAGTTAAAAAATATTCATCAGAAAACAGTATAAAACCTCTTCTCCGCAGAAACCGCGCTTCGCTTTCCCGATGTGGCGACTCGAAAGGGGGCAACGCGCCCACGCCGGACATTCCGAAAGCGTCACTGCATCTGCAGATATGCCGTGATAAAGCCATCGAGTTCGCCGTCCATCACGGCGTCCACGTTGGAGGTTTCATAGCTTGTGCGGTGATCCTTCACCATGGAATACGGATGGAAGACGTAGGAGCGGATCTGGCTGCCCCACTCGATCTTCTTCATCTCGCCCTTGATGTCGGCCATCTTCTCCTCGCGTTCACGCTCGCGCAGCTCGAGCAGCTTCGCCCTCAGCATGCGGATACAGTTCTCGCGGTTGTGCACCTGATCGCGGCTGGTCTGGCTGGAGACGACAATGCCCGTCGGAAAATGCGTCATGCGCACGGCGGAGCTGGTCTTGTTGACGTTCTGTCCGCCCGCGCCGCTGGCGTG
>JAUNJB010000182.1 GCA_030535375.1 Clostridia bacterium
CAGGCGCCTGATCGGCCAGCACGGGCGCCGTCTGTATCAGCATGACGGCGGCAAGTAGCACAAAGAATCGGATTTTCATGGGCGGCCTCCTGAGTGAATTCTCGGTGATTCAAGGATACATCAAAAGATGAAGGGTGTCAATCGCTGCATGGCGCATCGCAGGGGAATCGCTTACGGATTTGTACGACCCAAATTGGATGATGAGAGTCGAAATCGGCTCGACCAGATTGATCTGTGGCATATCGCGGGTTTCAAAACATCACACCGGTGACGGAAAGTGCAGGTGTGAAAGACCGCCCGCGGGGGTTCGTCATGGCCGTATGCGTTCTATTCTGGGGACGGATTGCTGTGATCCGCGCCTCTGACGGAGTGCAGCTGTGCGGCTTTGCGTAGGAATTTGACCTGTGGCATATCGCGGGTTTCAAAGCACCACACCGGTAACGGAAAGAGCAGGCGTGAAAGACCGCCCATGGGGCTTCGTCGTGGCCGTATGCGTCTGATTCCGGGGATGGATTGCTGTGATCCGCGCTTCTGGCAGCGTGCAGCTGTACGGCTTTGCGTAGGAATTTGACCTGTGACGCATCGCCGGTTTCAAAGCGCAGGTGTGAAAGACCGACCGTGGGGCTTGGTCATGGCCGTATGCGTGTTATTCCAGGGAGGGATTGCTGTGATCTGCGCCTCTGGCGGAGTGCAGCTGTGCGGCTTTGCGCAGGGGTGTCCAGCCTGTTCCGCAAAGCATCGGTTCGCCCGTTTCTGGCGCTGCGATCAGGACGGGCGGGCGACCAGATATAGAAACGCCCCGGCGGGATCGTCGGAGCGTTTCTTTCGTTTTACGGGTGGGAGCAACCTACAGCATAGCGTCTGCGAAGCGGCAACTGCCGTCCGGAGCGTGGCTTAACAAAACGTGGACGTCTCCATAAGCGGCGCGAGCGTTTGCGCGGCGAATTCGCTCACAGGTGTCGTGCATTCCTGACAGTATCCATAATAGAACAGAAATGTAAGCATGCAGCACACCGGCGAAGAATCGGCAGCGGTATCCGTGCCGTACAACTGTTCCACCCACTTCGTCGAGGAATCGGGATGCTCTCTTCGAAAATCGAGAATATGTTGGGTCATGCTGGTCTTGAAAGCGCAATTACATGTATTTTGCTCCATGTGTATTTTCCTTTTCTGTGTTTCAATTGGTTTTCTTTCAGGGCTTTGACGCCTTCGCCGTCACGCTGAGGGAGGTGTGGGTCTTTGTTTCGGAGGTGGCATCGGATTTTCGCAGATGAACGTGCACGTCACCCGGTACGTTTCGCCCGCAACGCCGTGGAAGAGTTTGGAGAAGCTGTAGGTGGAGACGTTGCTGCCCGTAGAGCCGGTGAGCAGGCCGGTGACATCTGTCCAGCCGGAGGTGTCCAGGCGCTGGACGGTGTAGGTGCTCACGCCAAGCTGAGATACAATGCCCACGGCGCTGCAGGAGAAGGTGATCTCCACGTCGCCGTTACCGGCTGGAGAAAGCGTCGTGCCATAGCGGTTAAAGTAATCGCTGTCGAGGGGAGAGATGCCGATATTTCCGCCCGACTGCGCGCATGCGCTGCCGAGACAGAGCAGCAGGGTCATACACAGAATGAGTGTCAAAAAGCGTTTCATGATCAAGGCTCCTTTCAGTCACGATTGACCGGCACAAAACTGGGCGTGCAGAGCGAGGGGCGGACGCGGTCAATTCAGATGCTCCACAAACTGGATGATATCCTCCTGCGTGATCTTGCCGGAAAGGAAGTAGTAGACGTTTTCGTATACCCACGAGATCGATTGAACCTGGTCATGCGCGTTGCTGTAAATCGAGATGTCGTACTCGCCGATGTGTCGTATTTCCGGCAATTCGAGCGTGTACTCGAATTCGTAATATGAGACGCTCTCAGCGGAATAGAAAAATTGAATGGTAAAGCTTATCCAAGCGTCGCCGGATGTGAAATCCATGTTGTAGAAGGTCGTGTCGATGCCCGAAAAAAGCGAACCGCTTGAAAACGTAAAGCCGTCCGGCAGCCACTGGGGGCGCACGGTGTAGCCGTCATGCGTTTCGGGAATGTCGGACAACGAGGCATAGTTGATCTGTGTGGACTGGATATCGTCATCTAAATAGACTACGGAGTCATCAAAGGATGGCGTCGACTGCTCATTAATCAGAATGCTGAAGGTTTCCGAGATGGGGCTCAGGAATTTCTGGATCAGCGTCCACGGTATGGCGACGGCGTCCTGCCCTGTGAAGAGGAAGACGACGGCGAAGATTACCATGAGGGCGGCCGCGTGAACGAAGGAAAAGCGGCGCCGATGCTGCCGGCGATGGGGGAGGGCGCGCAGGATGTGGGGCCAGCTGCGCTTCACCTGTGCCTCGGCGGGCACAGAAGGCTCCAGAACCTTGAGGATCTCGTCAACCAGCTGACCGTCGATTTCGGTGTCTGGTTTGGCGAGTTCGGCATTCAGCAAATCTTCTAGCTCATCGGGCATCATCTCCGAAAATTGATCATTCGCCAGGTATTCCAGGATTCTGAGGTCATCATTCTTTGACATCTTTGCACGCTCCATTCTTATATGTGTCGAATTGCGCCGATTGTTACCAACAAAATGAGATGATGCAAAAGATTTCTTCGGAGACGATGAATTCGAACGCGCAGCGTTGTGGGCGTGAGGGAGTATTCGTCGCAGATTTCGTCGGACGGGCGCTTTTGAATGCAATACTCAATCAGGATTTCGTAATCCTCCGGCTTGAGGATCTGCTGCATGGATAGCTGGATGTCATACGCGGCGAACACATCGTCGCTGCCCGCATGCAGCTCAGGGGAATCGCAGAGGATTTCGTTGCGATGGATGACGGTGCGGATGTGATTCTTGCACAGGTTGTACGCGGTGCTGACCAGCCAGCCGGTGGGATTGGGATGGTTTTTCAAAGCCTCGATCTGCTTTGCGGCGACGATAAACACCTCCTGTGTGAGATCGTCGGCGTCGGAGACCGTGTTGATATGTGTACGCAAGGTGTAGAGGATGAGACGATAGATAAGCTGCTGGTTATTTTCGTACAGTCTTTTGAGGAACTGCGGATCGCTGATTGGTTCGCTCATTCTGCGGATTTCCTTTCGTATGATTTGGCGAAGGACGCCATGCGCCGCTTGCGGAAGCGGCGCATGGCGCCCGGCAGTGATGCGGCGAACTCATTATACCATGCTTATTCTGTGCAGACAAATATAAAGAGATATGATTTTCTATATGAGGATAAGGATCGGGGTGCGCGTGGCGTTTTAACGGCAGAATGCCGTAAAAAATGTGACGGTTCGTCCGTTGCAAGAATACGAATCATCCCGGAGGAAAAGCGTCACAGGTCCTGGAGATCGGCGGAGGAGAGATCGTTCTCCAGGTTGTCCCGCGCCAGATCGGTATCGATGACCGGATAGATTTCTTCGGGAATCGGCCTGTCGCTTTTTTGGTTTTTGGCCCGGGAAAACTGCTTGTTCTTGTTTTGCATCATGATCACCTCACGCGGTAGTATGTCCAGGGAAAAAGAGATGATTCGGCAGGAATGGACTGTTTTCGGAGATGATCTGGTTGCTCCGGATCACAGATGCTTTTTGGAACATCGCAGATTGTCGGCGAAATTCTCCGGGCAATAGCTGGAAAAATAAAAGAAAAGCCCCGATTTCATCAATGAAATCGGGGACTTTTCGTTGGTGCGCCCGACACGATTCGAACGTGCGGCCTTCAGAGTCGGAGTCTGACGCTCTATCCAACTGAGCTACGAGCGCGTGCGCATTCCATATTATACTATGCAAAGATGCGAATGTCAACCACACGCGCGGGCTTCAGGGCAAAGAAAAATTGCAGCCTTGTGGGTTTGGGGGCTTGATTTGCCGGAAAATGCAGGTATAATATCGGTATGTACCGATTGACAACGGAGGGAATGACTTATGGAAAGAACATATGCGAAGGACGTCAGGGGCGCGGAGCAGATCAAGGTCTGCGGATTTGTGGAGAATATCCGCAATAAACGCACCATGGCGTTTATCGTGCTCAAGGATATCACGGGCAAGGTGCAGGTGACCGTGGAAAAGGGATGCGACGAGGCGCTTGACGCCGCGGTCAATGCCATCACGCTGGATTCCGTGATCACCGTCATCGGCAAGGCCGTGGAGAGCGAGTATGTCAAGCTCGGCGGCGTGGAGATCTATCCCAAGCAGATCATCATTGAATCCCTGGCGGCGCCGCTGCCGATTGACCGGGAGGCCAGCAAGGGACATGAGCGCTCCTCGATCGATCAGCGCATTGACTATCGCTGGATCGACCTGCGCACCGAAAAGAATCAGACGATGTTTAAGGTGCAGACGGCGCTCATCGCCGCCATGCGCGAATACCTGCTGACAAAGAATTTCCTGGAGATCCATACGCCCAAGCTCATCGGCGCGGCCAGCGAATCCGGCGCGGACGTGTTTGAGGTCAAGTATTTTGACAGAAAGGCGTACCTGGCGCAGAGCCCGCAGTTCTATAAGCAGATGGCCATGGCCTCCGGTTTTGAGCGCATCTTTGAAGTGGGTCCCGTTTTCCGCGCGGAGAAGTCCTTCACCAGCAAGCACACCACGGAGTTTTCCGGCTTTGACCTCGAGTTCAGCTATATCACATCGTTCCGCGATGTCATGAAGCTGGAGGAGGAGCTGCTCACCTATGCGCTTGCGAAGGTCAAGGAGGCATATGGCGAGGAGATCGAGCGCCTGTTCGGCACGCCCGTCGTGGTGCCGACGACGCCGTTCCCGGTCATCAAGCTGCGCGATCTGTACGACGAACTGGAGAAGGAGTTCGGCTATAAAGCGCCCGAGGAGGAGAAGGGCGATCTGACCACCGAGGCGGAGCATCTGTCCTACGAGTGGGTGCAGAAGAAGTATGGCCACGAGTTCCTTTTCGTGACGGACTATGACGCAGAGAAGCGCGCCTTCTATCACATGCGCGACGAGAACGGAGTGCCGCAGGGCTATGACCTGATCTGGCGCGGCGTGGAGATCACCACCGGCGCGCAGCGCGAGCATCGCTATGAGCAGCTCAAGGCCCAGGCGGACGAGAAGGGACTGGCGGAGGATGTCAAGTTCTACCTCGAGTTCTTCAAGTACGGCTGCCCGCCGCACGGCGGCTTCGGCCTGGGCATCGACCGGCTGACCATGCTGCTGCTGGGCATGACGATCAAGGAAGCGATGTTCATCTTCCGCGGCCCGAACAGGCTGAATCCGTAAAGAGTATTCATCATTTTGAGAGATTCTGCAAAAGCGCAGGATCTCTTTTTTGTTTTATAGGAAACTGCGGAGAATCGGCCGCGTTCGCCTTCATCGGGCGATTTGCGGCGGTTTTCGGGAGGGATGAGCGGCCACTGGCCGCTAGGAAACTGCGGAGAATCGGCTGTGTTCGCCCTCATCGGGCGATTTGCGGCGATTTTCGGGAGGGGTGAGCGGCCACTGGCCGCTTTTGCATTTCTGCCGTCGTATATGGAATCTGGTATTGACAATA
>JAUNJB010000023.1 GCA_030535375.1 Clostridia bacterium
CCGCGACAAGCGCGCCCTCGCGCTCCCACTCCCGAAGCACATCACCCCCCCCACGTATCTCTGTGCTCGCTGCACGGTTTGTCGCGCACTGTCCTATAAGGCAAAAAACGAGAGGCCGTTTCCCCGGCAAATCGGGAAAACGGCCTCTCGTTTTTGTCTTACGCCAGGCTCCTGCAAGAGCTTCCCTTGCTCATGATCTCCACAATGACGCTGTTGGTATTCTCCATCCCCTCGCGCACGAGATGGCCCAGATTTTCAAACAGGGAGTACAGCTCATTGCCGACAATGCCGTCGCCGCCGCGCACATTCATGCCGTTCATCGCCAGGAAGGCGGATTTGACCGCCAGCCCGCTTGAGAGCTGCACCTTGTTGGCGCAGCCCTCCTTGGCGCCGTCGCAGATCATGCCGCAGATGGAGCCCAGGATGTTCTGCATCGCAAAGAGCATCTGCTGCTCCCCGCCGCCCAGCATGTATACCACGCCGACCGAGGCCCCCAGTCCGCTGGCCACACCGCACGCGCACACCGCCGAGAGCGTGCCGGTGAACGTCTTGACATAGATGTTGACCATATTCGCCAGCGCGGCCGCGCGCAGCTTTTTCTTGGGATCGATGTGCAGCGCCTGCGCGACCCCTTCGATGGTCAGCAGCAGCGTGATGCCCTGATTGCCGCTGCCCGTGGCCGTCATCACCGGCATGCTCACGCCGCTCATGCGCGCGTACGATGCCGCAGCGCACAGCTCCTCCGCGCGGGAAACCGGCGAATCGCCGATGGCCCCCTGCTCAACCAGCGTGTGCACCGCGCGCCCGAGCCCAAATTTCAGCCCCTCCTGAGCGACGGCGAGGTTCATGTCGATGCCCTCCTGCAGGAACGCCAGCTCCCCGATGGGCACGGTATTCGCAAAGGCCACCATCTCCGACAGCCTGCATGCGCGGATCGGGTCATCGCTCTGCGCATCGTCCCCGTCCCGCTCGACATAGGGCTCAAACGGCGCGTGATCCACACGGACGATGTTGGTATGCGCCCCCAGCGTCAGCACGCGCACGGTATCCTCGTCCGTTTCAAGCACGGATTCTACCAGCAGGCCATGCACATCCTCGCGCGTGCGCACGATCACCCGCCCGTCCGCGACCATCGCCTTGGCCTGCGCCAGCGCCTGCGGCGTCACATGATCGAGCACGCGCATCTGCGCCCCGGCATCGCCCGCCGTGACCCCCATCGCCGCGCACAGCGCTACGCCGCGCTCATCCGCGCCGGGGATTCCCACGCCCATGGCGTTTTTATAGAGATAGTTGTCCAGCGTGATCGTCAGGCAGCGCAGCTCGCCCACGGCATTCCCGCGCGCCGTCGCCGTATTCAGCGCGATGGCCACCGGTTCCGTACAGCCCGTAGAGGGCATGATCGCCCGGCGCATGCGCTCAAGAAAAAATGCGTTGTCCATACCTGTACTCCTTTACATGCCGGTCTGCCGGCGATGCGTAATCCTCTCTGTGCCGCAAGGGGCCTTCGCCGGAATTCTCCCGTCTTTGGGGAATTCCGCCTGCCGGAAGCCCGTCTTATTTCCGTCACCGCCCGCGCGGTCAGCCGATCAGAATGGAAACCGCCTCGCCCAGCGTCTCCACGCCATAGATCCGCATCCCCTCCGGCGCGCGCAGATGCCTGGCGTTCTCCCGTGGGATCACCGCCGTGTGAAAGCCCAGCCGCGCGCATTCCGCAAGCCGCCTGTCCGCCTGGGAAACGGCGCGAATCTCGCCCGCCAGGCCAACCTCGCCGATCACCGCCCAATCCCCGGGCACGCATGTATCGCGCACGCTCGAGGCCACCGCCGCGCACAGCGCCAAATCGGCCGCCGGCTCGGTGAGCGACAATCCGCCCGCGACGTTGATGTACACATCCTGGTTAAACAGCGATATCCCGGCCCGCTTTTCCAGCACCGCCAGCAGCAGCGCCAGCCTGCCCGCGTCAAATCCGTTGGTCGTGCGCCGCGGCGTGCCGTAGGCGGTCTGCAGCGCCAGCGCCTGCACATCCACCAGCATGGGCCGTGAGCCCTCGATCGCGCAGTGTACGCAGGAGCCCGCCACATTGCGCGCGCGGGTGGAAAGCAGCATCTCCGACGGGTTTTCCACCGGTACCATGCCCGTCTCGTGCATCTCAAACAGCCCCAGCTCGTTGACAGAGCCGAAACGGTTCTTCACCGCGCGCAGAATGCGATACTCATGCTGCCTGTCTCCCTCGAAGTAGAGCACCACGTCCACCATGTGCTCCAGCACGCGCGGGCCGGCGATGGCCCCCTCCTTGGTCACGTGTCCCACCAGAAATACAGCGCAGCCCGTCGTCTTGGCCATGCGCATGAGCAGGCTTGTGCACTCGCGCACCTGCGACACGCTGCCCGGCGCGCTCGCCATGTCCGGCCTGTACATCGTCTGGATCGAATCGACGATCATGTAATCGGGGGCAATCTCCTCCCAGCGGCGCTCGGCGGCGTCCATGGCGTTCTCGCTGAGGATGAGAAGGCCCTCGCTGGCGACGCCCAGCCGCCTGGCGCGCATCTTGATCTGCCGGGCGGACTCCTCACCGGAGATGTAGAGCACGCGCGCGCCGCCCCTGGCCAGATACTCGGATGCCTGAAGCAGCAGCGTGGATTTGCCGATGCCGGGATCGCCGCCCACCAGCATGAGCGATCCCTCCACCACGCCGCCGCCCAGCACGCGATCCAGCTCACCGATCCCGGTCGAGGCCCTGGCCGTCGTCTCCTCCGGGATGTCGGAAAGCCGCAGCGCCTCGGCGCCCGTGCCGGGCCGCTGCTTGATTGCCTTGGCGGGCGCGGTCTGCGCGCTGACGGGGGCCTGTTCCTCCAGCGTGTTCCACGCGCCGCAGCCCGGACACTTCCCCATCCACTTGGGCGTCTCATATCCGCAGGCGGCGCACTGATAGATCGTCTTCTCCTTGGCCATGGATTTCCTCCCCTGTTGTCTTTATGCCTATTGTATCACAAATTCCCCCGCAAGCAAAGCGGGCCGGATTCCCATTTTTTCGCCGTAAAAAAATTCGCCGGATTTTTCCAGCACCTATCCAAATCTGATAGTTGACAAGTTGCCTGCCCCGCCCGCGATACGCTATAATCTGATACGGTATGAAGCGCGCCTCATGATTGCCGCGCACAGCATTCAGAACAGCAAGAGGATGGAAGCCGGATGAACAGACGCCCCACGCAGAGCCGCAGCGGTTATGACTCCTTTTCCCCCCGTCACACGGCGAATTTCACCGCAGCCTCGCCGGATATGCACTTCTTCGAGGCGCGCAGGCGCAGATCGCTCTCCAATCGCGCGCTTCTGGGCGTCTGCGCCGCTTTGATCATGCTGCTGCTGATCAACTTCACCGTCAACCAATTTGTGCACATCGAGCGCGTCAGCGTGCCGGTCAAAGGGCTTGACGAAGTGTTTGACGGATACACCATCCTGCAGATTTCGGATCTGAAGGGCGCGCTCTTCAGCGGCGACCAGAGTCTGATCCGCTTCGCGCTGCAAAATGAGGATTTCGACGCCGTCGTGCTCACCGGCGACATGGTTTCCGCGATGGGCAACGCACAGCCGCTGTATGCGCTGATCGATGTGCTGCATGCGCTCAAGCCCGACTCGCCCATCTACTTCATCGCGGGCGACGACGATCCCACGCCCACCTCCATGGACTACGCCACGGGCGGCAGCCCCTTCGCGCCCTGGGTGCTGGGCGCACAGCAGCGCGGCGCCGAGCTGCTCAGCTCGCCGCAGGCCGTCACACGCGGCGAACAGTCGCTTTGGTTCACGACGATCGCCCAGCTGAATCTGGACATGGACACCATGCAGCGCCAGTTTGAGCAGCAGTATCTGCGCGCGCTGGACGGCGGCGACGACAACGAGCTCGAGCTTTCCAAGCACAACCTGCAATCGCTTGAAAACACACGCGCCGCGCGCAAGGCGATCCGGGAGGAGGATGTGCTGATCACCCTCTCGCATGTGCCCCCCGCCGAGGATGAGCTGACCTCCGCTTCGCCAAGCAGCCTCGTCGGGCAGATCGATCTTTTGCTGGGCGGCCACTATCTGGGCGGCCTCCTGCGCCTGCCGCTGCTCGGCCCGGTATTCATCCCGTCGCAAAGCCTGCCTCACTATGGCCTGTTCCCCGGCTCGGATCTGTGCAGCGGGCTGCGCCGCGTGGGAAGCACATGGGTCTACATCAGCCCCGGCCTGGGCTCTCAGGATTCCCGCTATCCGTTTTTCTTTTTCCGTCTGGCCAATCCGCCGACCGTCACCCTCCTCTCGCTGACGCCCTCTTCGATGTGAGCCGGCGGCAAGCTTCGATGCCCCGCGCGTCCGGAGCACCGGGCCTCCCACGTCCGTTCTCCTCACGGGAAAGGGCTTTTCCAGCAGAGACGTCCGCACCCCCTCTTCCTATTTAAAATGAAAGCCAAAACGCCCCGCGAATCCGCCGAAGCAGATTCGCGGGGCGTTTTCTCTTGTCCCGAATGCGGAGGGCATCAGTCCGCCTTTTTCCTGCCGGAGAGCACGGCCGCCACAATGCCGCAGCAGATGATCAGAGCGCCCACGACAAAGCTCGAAGTGATCTGCTCACCGAGGATCAGCACGCCGAGGATCGAGGAGACGAGCGGCTGCATCGGGTAGAACATCGAGCAGAAGCTCGCATCCATCAGGGAAAGGCTCGTGTTCCACAGCGTATGCGCCGCGGCCGTGCCCATCAGGCCCATGTAGATCACCGCCAGAACGCCTTCCCGCGTGAACGTGATGGCGCTGGTCTGCAGCTCCATCAGCGACCACACGCCGGTAAACGGCAGGGCGAAGAGCATCGCCATCATCGCGATCTGCATGGGATCGTACTTGCCGCTGACGCGCCTGATGATGATCGACGCGCTCGACCAGAGAAATACGCTCAGAAGCATCATCGCTGCGCCAAGCGGATCGACCGTGCCGTTCACACCCACGATCGTGACCACGCCCACCATCGATACCGCCACGCAGACCACCTTCGCAGCCGTCAGGCGTTCCTTCAGAAAGATGGCCGCAAGGATCGGGATAAAAATCGGATTCATCGCGCCCAGCAGCGAGGAAACCGAGCCCGTAAGCCTGTTGATGCCGAGCATCTGGAAGCAGAAGCTGGCGAAATAGCCGATAAAGCCAATGGCAAAGATCGTCTTCGCGTCCTCCCCGGCCAGCGGACGGAGTGCGCGGCGCAGCTTGAGGATCAAAAAAAGCGCCGGGATGGACACCAGATAGCGCAGTGCCAGCAGCGTCACCGGCGGAATCGTGTGCAGTGCAATTTTGGATACGATATACAAGCTGCCCCAAAGCAGGAACGCGCCGAAAAGCGGGATAAAGTTTCTTTTGTTCATGGCCCTTCCTCTTTCTGCCGCCATGCGGCCTCTGTCATGCTTATTATAAGAGGAAACCCTTCCATTGTATAGAGTAAGATCGCCCAAGTTTTCACATTGATATCGCTCTAAGCGGTGCAAATTCCGCCCATATTTTGCATCTCCCTTCACCTTTTCGTTATTTCGTGGGCTATATTGCGCCATGATTGCAATAATCTTGATTTGATGATGCATAAAGTGAAAAATAATCATCACAAAGATGAAACAAAGTGAACACAAATCTCTTGTATGCCCGTAAAATTTGCTGTATAATGGTCACTATCAGTGACGGGAACCGATTTTTCCTGCTGCTGACACAATTTCGGAGCCGGTTTCCGGCTTCCAACATAGGGGGATTTGACCATGAAGAAGTTTCTTGTGGCCGCGCTCGCGCTCGTTCTCGTGATGACCGCCTGCGCCGCTTCCGCTGAGGGCGCCATCAAGATCGGCGTCATCGGCCCGATGACCGGCCCCGCCGCCGACTACGGCGTGTCCGTCGCCAACGGCGCAACGATCGCCGCTGAGGAGATCAACGCCAAGGGCGGCATCCAGATCGAGCTCAACATCCAGGATGACGAGCATGATCCGGAAAAGTCCGTCAATGCCTACAACAACCTGTGGGACTGGGGCGCTCAGATGATCGACGGCACCGTCACCACCAGCCCGTGCATCGCTGTCGGCGCTGAGGCATACAACGACCGTATGTTCATGCTCACGCCGTCCGCCTCTTCCACCGATGTCATCGCGGACAAGGACAACGTCTATCAGGTGTGCTTCACCGATCCGGCGCAGGGCGCCGCTTCCGCGCAGTACATCTTCGATCACAGCCTGGCCACCAAGGTCGCCGTGATCTACAACAACGCGGACGCCTACTCCACCGGCATCTATCAGACCTTTGACGCCAAGGCCAAGGAGCTCGGCCTGGAGATCGTCGCCGTTTCCACCTTCACCGACGACACCACCGATTTCTCCGTGCAGGTGACCGCCGTGAAGGAAGCCGGCGCTGAGCTGGTCTTCCTTCCGATCTACTACACCCCGGCTTCCATGATCCTGCAGCAGGCCAAGAGCATGGAGTTCGCCCCGATCTTCTTCGGCGTGGACGGCATGGACGGCATCCTCTCCATCGAGGGCTTTGACACCTCCCTGGCCGAGGGCGTCATGCTGCTGACTCCGTTCTCCGCCGACGCGCAGGACGAGCTCACCGTCAACTTCGTGGCGAAGTACACCGAAACCTATGGTACCGTGCCCAGCCAGTTCGCGGCTGACAGCTACGACGCCATCTACGCGCTGGCCGCTGCCTGTGAGGCTGCCGGCATCACCGCGGATACCTCTGCGGAGGATGCCTGCGAGGCGCTGATCGCCGCCTTCCAGGAGCTGGAAATCACCGGCCTGACCGGCACCATGTCCTGGTCCTCCACCGGCGAGGTCACCAAGACCCCGACCGCTGTCGTGATCAAGGACGGCGTGTACGTCGGCGCTGAGTAAGCCAGAAAACCGCGTTCATGGCTCCGGGACCGTCTTCCGGGGCCATGAACTTTTGTCGTTTCTTCCCTTATCCTGCCAAGAGGCGCATTTCTCCCCTCACCGGGCGAGGAATGCGCTTCCCGCAGGTTTTCGCCCCGTTTATCAAGGTAACCAACGGTAGTCAATGCATGCTGCGCACACAACCGCTGATTACCGTTGATTACCTTGCAATCCTTCATTTTGAGGTGAAACCTATGACACTGTTTCTCTCCTATCTGATCAATGGCATCAGTTTGGGAAGCGTGTACGCCATCATCGCGCTGGGCTATACGATGGTCTACGGCATCGCCAAGATGCTCAACTTCGCCCACGGCGATGTCATCATGATCGGCGCGTACATCTCCTTCTGCGCCACGCAGTACCTGGGTATGCCGGCGCTCGTCTCCGTGCTGATGGCCATGGTCGTCTGCACGGCGCTGGGCATCGTGATCGAGGGCCTGGCCTATAAGCCCCTGCGCCAGGCGCCGTCGCTTGCGGTTCTGATCACCGCCATCGGCGTATCCTACTTCCTGCAGAATGTCGCGCTGCTCATCTGGGGCACCAATCCCAAGAGCTTCACCTCCGTGGTGAGCTTTGGCTCCCTCTCCCTGCTGGGCGGAAAGCTGCTCATCAGCAGCGAGACGATCGTGACCATCCTGGCCAACATCGTCATCATGATCGCGCTGACGCAGTTCACCGGCAAAACGAAGATCGGTAAGGCCATGCGCGCCGTCTCGGAGGACAAGGGCGCGGCCGAGCTGATGGGCATCAATGTGAACGCGACCATCTCCATGACCTTCGCCATCGGTTCCGCGCTGGCGGCCATCGCGGGCGTGCTGCTTTGCTCCGCTTATCCCACCCTCCAGCCCACGACGGGCTCCATGCCGGGCATCAAGGCGTTCACCGCGGCCGTCTTCGGCGGCATCGGCTCCATCCCCGGCGCGATGATCGGCGGCGTGCTGCTGGGCATCATCGAAATCCTGGGCAAGGCTTACGTTTCCACCGAGCTGGGCGATGCGTTTGTCTTCGCCGTGCTGATTCTGGTCTTGCTGGTCAAGCCCTCGGGCCTGCTGGGCAAGACGGTACGTGAGAAAGTTTGAGGTGAGCGATATGAAGAAAAGCAACAAAAAGCTCACGAGCAACCTCATCACCTACGGCATTGTCGTCGTGGCTTTCCTCCTCTGCCAGCTGGCCATTTCGGGCGTGATCGACGGCTTCTCCATGAGCCGCTCTCTCAAGGGTCAGCTGATCCCCATCTGCGTGTACATCGTCATGGCGGTCTCGCTGAATCTGACCGTCGGCATCTCCGGCGAGCTGAGCCTCGGCCACGCGGGCTTCATGAGCGTGGGCGCGTTCTCCGGCATCGTCGCGGCGATGTGGCTCTCCAAGGGCATGGGCAATGAAAACGAGCTGCTCTGCCTCGTGCTGGCCATCATCGTGGGCGGCATCTGCGCCGGTATCGCGGGCGTGATCATCGGCATTCCGGTGCTGCGCCTGCGGGGCGATTATCTCGCCATCGTCACGCTGGCCTTCGGCGAAATCATCCGCAACGTGCTCAACTGCCTGTACATCTCCCTGGACGGCAGCAGCCTGCACCTCGCCTTCAACAACCCCAACATCCCCGGCAAGCTGCTGGTCAACGGCCCCGCGGGTGCCACGGGCGTTTCCAAGTTCTCCACATTCGGCATGGGCTTCGTGCTGGTGCTCTTCACCCTGTTCGTCGTGCTCAACCTGATCAACAGCCGCTCCGGCCGCGCGATCATGGCCATTCGCGACAGCCGCATCGCCGCCGAATCCGTGGGCATCAACATCACCAAGTACAAGATGATGGCCTTCGTCACCTCCGCCGTGTTGGCGGGCATGGCGGGCGCGCTCTACGGCCTCAATTTCTCCACCGTCACCGCCTCCAAGTTCAAGTTCGACACCTCCATCCTCGTGCTGGTCTTCGTCGTGCTGGGCGGCATCGGCAATATACGCGGCTCGATCATCGCCGCCACGCTGCTGACCGTGCTGCCCGAGCTGCTGCGCGCCTTCTCCACCTACCGCATGCTGATCTACGCCATCGTGCTGATCCTGGTCATGCTGGCCACCAATAACCCGACGCTCCGCTCCGCCGTGGATCGGATCGTACCACGCCTGCGCAAATCCGCAGCCCGGAAGGAGAGTGATCAGGCATGACGCAGAAGCCCAAGAGACAATCCACCACCAAGATGGTGCCCGCGCCGAGCCACGGCATCGTTCCCGAGCGCGACGTCAATTCCCGCCCCGTGCTGGAGGCGAGGAACCTGGGCATCGACTTTGGCGGCCTGCACGCCGTCGAGGATTTCAACCTCATCATCGGCAAAACCGAGATCGCCGGCCTCATCGGCCCCAACGGCGCGGGCAAGACCACCGTCTTCAACCTGCTGACCAAGGTCTATCAGCCGACCATGGGCACTATCCTGCTCAACGGCCGCGACACCGCCGGCATGAATACCATGCAGGCCAATAAGCTGGGCATCGCCCGCACCTTTCAGAACATCCGCCTGTTCGGCAACATGTCCGTGGAGGACAATGTGCGCATCGGCCTGCACAATCAGGTGCGCTACGGCATGTTCTCCGGCATCTTCCGCCTGCCTGCCTACTGGGAGGGAGAGCGCAAGCAGCACGAACGCGCCATGGATCTGCTCTCCATCTTCGACATGCAGGATCTCGCGGGGCATCAGGCCGGTTCCCTTCCCTACGGCGCGCAGCGCCGCCTGGAGATCGTGCGCGCACTCGCGACGAACCCCTCCCTCCTGCTGCTCGACGAGCCGGCGGCCGGCATGAATCCGCACGAAACCGAAGAGCTGATGGAGAATATCACCAAGATCCGTGACCAGTTTAAGATCGCCATTCTGCTCATCGAGCACGATATGAGCCTGGTCATGGGCATCTGCGAGGGCATCTGTGTGCTCAACTATGGCCGCATCATCGCCAAGGGCACGGCCGAGGAGATTCAGAATAACCCGGTTGTCATCGAGGCCTATCTGGGCAAGAGGAAGGAGAATTAAGCGATGAGCATGCTGAAAGTCGAGGATCTGCACGTCTATTACGGCAGCATCCATGCCATCAAGGGAATCTCCTTCGAGGTCAACGAACGCGAAATCGTGACGCTCATCGGCGCCAACGGTGCCGGCAAATCGACCTCCCTGAACACCGTCGCCGGCCTGCTGAAGCCCCGCAGCGGCTCCATCACCTTCGAAGACAGAAGCCTGGCCGCCATGCCCGCCAGCAAGATTGTCTCCCTGGGCATGGCGCTCTGCCCGGAGGGCCGCCGCGTCTTCCAGCAGATGAGCGTACGCGAAAACCTGGAGATGGGCGGCTATACCCGCCCCGCCGGGGAAATTGCCGACTCGCTGGCGGATGTGTTCGATCGTTTTCCGCGCCTCAAGGAGCGCCATAAGCAGATCGCGGGCACGCTGTCCGGCGGCGAACAGCAGATGCTGGCCATGGGCCGCGCGCTGATGAGCAAGCCCAAGCTGCTGATGCTCGACGAGCCGTCCATGGGTCTGGCCCCGCTGCTGGTGGAGCAGATCTTTGACATCATTGGCGAATTGAACCGCTCCGGCACCACCATTCTGCTCGTCGAGCAGAACGCGCAGATGGCGCTTTCCATCGCCACGCGCGCCTATGTGCTGGAAACCGGAAATATCGTCAAGTCCGGCGACGCGGATGCGCTGATGCACGACGACGACGTGCGCAAGGCGTATCTGGGATAACAAAATGCAGAATTGACAACAAAAGATCGGGTTTTGACCACTGACCCGATCTTTTCTTATATAATTTCTGCAATTTTTGATGAAATGTACTGTTCAAAACACCGCATTTATGCTAGAATACACATATCAAATTGTCAACCCTTTCAAACCGTAGGGAAGACACACTTGACGGATCTGCCCCAGTGCGACACGGCGGGCCGGTCGGCTTCTTTTTCACCCCGCAGACAGCGAAAGGAGGATTCTTTTCACCCCGCGGACATAGCTTTTTACCAAAAGAAAAAGACAAGGAGGAACAACTTATGCTATCCGGTATCGGCTTGATCATCTTCTTTGTGCTCATGGTCATTGTCATGATCGTGGCAATCTCCAGATTCAAGATTCATCCGTTCCTGTCCATCATGGGCGTTTCGCTCCTGCTGGCCCTCTTCTCGCTGCCGCTCACGAGCATTCCCGGCACAATCGGCGCCGGCTTCTCCAGCACATTCTCCTCGCTGGGCATCGTCATCATCCTCGGCGCGATGATTGGCTTCTTCCTTGAAAAAACCGGCGCTGCGCTGACCATGGCCGACTGGGTCGTGCGCAGAGTCGGCGATAAGCACCCCGACCTCGCCATCCTGCTGATGGGCTGGATCGTGTCCATCCCGGTCTTCTGCGACTCGGGCTTCGTCATCCTCAACCCGATCCGCAAGGCGCTGATCAAGAAGACGGGCGTCTCCGGCGCGGCCATGGCCGTGGCGCTGAGCGCGGGCCTGTACACCTCTCACGTCTTCATTCCGCCGACGCCGGGCCCCATCGCCGCGGCAAACTCCCTGGGCCTTGAGAGCAACATGCTGCTGGTCATCGGCATCGGCGTGCTGGTTTCCATCCCCGTGCTGATCGCAGGCTATCTGTTTGCGAAGGCCATCGGCCCCAAGGTGCACTCCACCGACGACAACGACCAGACCGCCAAGAGCTATGACGAGCTCAAGGCCGAGTATGGCACGCTGCCGGGCACCGCGATCTCCTTCGCGCCGATCGTCGTGCCGATCATCCTGATGGCCCTCAAGTCCATCGTCGACATGGCGGGCATGACCGGCTTCTTCGCCCAGCTGCTCCAGTTCCTGGGCACCCCGATCATCGCGCTGGCCGTCGGCCTGATCATCTCCGTGGGTACGCTGTTCTCCGCCGGCAAGGGCGAGGACTTCAGCAAGCTGACCGATGAAACGCTGCGCACCGTCGGCCCGATCCTGTTCGTCACCGCCGCCGGCGGCGTGCTGGGCAAGGTCATTTCCGACGCCGGCATCGTGACCTATATCACCGAAAACGCGCCCGGGCTCTCGAGCATCGGCATCTTCTTCCCGTTCCTGATCGCCGCGATCCTCAAGTCCGCTCAGGGTTCCTCCACCGTCGCCATCACGACCACGGCGGGCATTATGGGCGCCTTCTCCGCTGAAGGCTCGCTGATGACCGCGCTGGGCCTCACCTCCCCGCTGGCCGCCGCACTGACTGTCATGGCCATCGGCGCAGGCGCGATGACCGTCTCCCACGCGAACGACTCCTACTTCTGGGTCGTCACCAACTTCGGCGGCCTCAAGGCTGAGGATGGCTATAAGACGCAGACGCTGTGCACGCTCGTCATGGGCGTCGTCGCCATCATCTTCATCTGGCTGATTTCCATGTTCATCTAACCGGGCCAGGCGCATCCCGTCATCCGGGCTGCGCAGTCTCACGCATCCCTCCGGCGCTCCGTCAGCCGTTTCCCGTGCGGGCGGCAGCGGAGCGCCGGTTTTTTTCTGCTTTCACACCGTCAAAGGAGGGTATCCATGTCTTCCATCGCTCATGACGCACAAAAGATCGTGCAGGATTCCATCGCCGCCGTGCTGCCGGATGCCGCCGTGCGCCGCGCGCTCGAGGGACACACATTCGCGCGCGGCGTCACGCTCGTCGCCATCGGCAAGGCGGCGTGGCGCATGGCCAAAGCCGCCTGCGACGTGCTCGGCGACCAGATCGCGCGCGGCATCGTCATCACCAAGTACGGCCACAGCGAGGGATCGCTCCCCGCGCTGGAGATCATGGAGGCCGGCCATCCCGTCCCGGATGAGAACGGCATCGCCGCCGCGCACCGGGCTTTGGATCTCGTCTCCGCCCTGGGTGCGGAGGACACGGTGATCTTTCTCGTCTCCGGCGGAGGCTCTGCGCTCTTTGAGCTGCCGCTTCCGGGCGCGACGCTTGAGGACATCGCCTATCTCACCCGCCAGCTGCTCGCCTGCGGCGCGGATATCACCGAGATCAACGCGCTGCGCAAGCACCTGTCCGCCGTGAAGGGCGGCCGGTTTGCGCAGGCCTGCGCGCCTGCCAGCGTACTGAGCATCATCCTGAGCGACGTGCTTGGTGATCCCCTGGACGCCATCGCCTCCGGCCCTGCCGTGCCGGATACGACCACCTGTGAGGATGTCGCGCGCATCGCCGCCAAATATGCGCTGGATGTCCCGGAGCACCTGCGCCCGCTTCTTGAGCGGGAGACGCCCAAAACGCTTCGCGGCGTGACCACGCTGGTCACCGGCAACGTGACTGCGTTGTGCGATGCCGCCGCAAAAAGCGCGCAGGCGCTCGGCTATACGCCGCTCGTGCTGACCACCACGCTCGCCTGCGAGGCCCGCGAAGCCGGCGCCATGCTTTCCGCCATCGCCAGGGAGATCCGCCGCAGCGGTCAGCCCGTCGCCGCGCCATGCGCCATCATCGCAGGCGGGGAAACCGTCGTGCACCTGCGCGGCAAGGGCAAGGGCGGCCGCAATCAGGAGCTCGCGCTGGCCGCCGCGCCGGGCATTGCGGGGCTTGCCGAAACCTGCGTCTTCTCTCTGGGCAGCGACGGTACAGACGGACCGACCGACGCGGCGGGCGGCGTGGTCACCGGCGAATTCGCCGATGCCTGCCGTACCAAGGGGCTGTCGATCGACGCCGCGCTGGCCGACAATGACGCTTATCCCCTGCTCGGGGCGATGGACGCCCTGCTCATGACCGGACCAACCGGCACAAACGTCAACGACGTCAGCATTTTACTCTGCCGCTGACGGATGCACATCAAAGGCCGCCGGGCTTGCCGACGGCCTTTCGATTTTAAAACCTTCGTCCGCTATGCTTCACTTTTCTTAGAATACCTGGCATCTTGGCCTGACGGCCCTTTTTCCGCGCGCTTTATCTCTCCGGCAATATTTCGGCCGGATTCTGCGCCGCTCCGTCCCTATACAGCTCCATATGCAGGTGCGTTCCCAGCTCAGCCTCGCAGGGGATCTCCTGAAGCAGCGTGCCCAACGCCTGCCCGCGCGTCACGCCCTGTCCCGCTTCCACGCCGCATTGCAGCAGACCGGCGTAGACGGCCTCCTGCCCATCCGTCTGTGCCACACGCACGCGCCATCCCCACAGGTCGTCGCGGACAGTCTCCTGCACGACGCCGTCCATCGCACAGAGGACCTCCTCCTCTCCGTCACTTGCGATGTCGAGCCCCGTGTGCACCTTGATACAGCCAAGCGCCTCCCAGAGCACCGGCGTTTGCGCATCGCTGTCCCGCAGCACCTTGCCGCTCACCGGCCACACGGTCGTTCCGCCGGGCTTCACCGCCATATAATGCACCTCCAGCGGCGCAATGGTCGGCAGCGGGCTGGCGCTGACCGTCGGCTGCGGCGTCTGCCCGATTTCGGGCGCACCTGCCGCAGCCTGCACGCCTGCCTCCTCCTGCTGCGCACGCAGATGCTGCGTATACATCGCGCTGGCCACCACCACCGCAATCACCGCGCCCAGCGTCACCAGATACGCGTATTCCATCATCCATTCCCTCGCGCGGCGCATCACGCCTCCCGCACGGGCGGACATGCCGCTCCGCCTGCCCTTTGCCATATGCATCCCGCCTTTCTCGCGCGTAGGATGCGCAGATGGCAAAGGAAATATGCGGAAATCATCATTCTGCCCTGTACGGGGCGCCTCGCCGTCCCTGCCGCACGGCAGGCGCCGGGCTTCATCACACGCGATCGGTTTTATTTCAGAACGGCGCGCGTGTCAGGGCACAATCTCCACCGTCTGCCCGTCGGAAAACAGCGTCATCACACCGTTTTCCTGCATGGTGTACACCTCCGCACCCGCTTTCTGCAGCCGGATTTTCACCGAATTGGCGGGCGTCTTGCCCGTCATCAGCGCGATCTTAGGAGAAACGGCGGAGACAAACTCCGAGCACGTTGCCGCATCGCTGCCGCCGCGCGCGCAGATCAGCGCATCCGCGTCAAGCCATGCGCCGGAGGTGATGATCTCCCGTTCCCCCGCCGCCGTGACCGTGCCCATGATCAGCACGCTCGTGCCGCCATAGTCTATCCGCAGGGACAGCCCGTCGTCGCGCTCATCGGTATGATTCGTCCGCGCCGGGCCGAGCGCCGTCACAGTCGCGTACCCCAGAGAGAACGTGAGGCCCTGCGTGGGCACGAGCGGATGCATCCCCTCGATCTTCTCCGCTGCCGCAATCATGCTGTTATAGGCCGTGCCCTTGGTCTGCGAATCCTGATAGAGCAGGTAATCCGGCTTCGTCAGCCGCAGCACCATCGGCATAGCGCCGATCTGCGCTTCCTCCGCGCAGGTTGCCACGGCAACACCCAGCCTGGATACGCCGCTGAGCAGCAGCTGGCCACAGACAAGTATGCCGCTCCCTGACCCCGAACCGACGAGCATCGTATACCCGTCACAACAGACGAGCACGGCCTCTCCTTCACCCGCGCGCAGGGTTTTCACCGTCAGGCCCGTCTTGCTCACGCCGTATGCCCATTGCGGCAGCGATATGCCGGAGATATCCGGAAGGCTGATGCCGAGAGAACCGATATCCGGAAGATCGATGCCGGGCAGCTGTATTCCGTCCAATCCGTCGATGCCCACGCCCTCCAGGGACAGCGACGGCTCGCCGGTCTCCGGATCATTCTTTACAAACCCGAGCACACATGCGCCGACGAACAGCACCGCGAATACCCCCAGCAACAGGAGGATGTTGGTCAGGCATCCGCTCAGGCACCCGCGTCTTCTTTTTCTGACGTGCGATCTCTCCCCCCGCGCCATATCAGAGCGCCTCGAGCGCGTCCGCAAGCAGGCGCGCATCGGCCTCCTGCGTCGCCCAACTCGTCACAAAACGCACGGCTACGCGTCCGTCCGGCAGATCGGCCCAGTGCTCGAACATGAAGCGCTCGGCCAGCGCCTTCTCCTGCGCGCGAGAGAGAACCGGGAAGATCTGATTGGTCGCCGTCCTCTGGAAGAACTCCACGCCGCCGCGCACCATGCCCTCGCGCACGATATCCGCCATGGCATTGGCATGACGCGCCCAGGCAAAATAATCGTCGTGCTCAAGCGCCGCCAGGAACATCACGCCGCACAGCCTGCCCTTGGCAATCATGCCGCCGCGATTCTTGATCATGTAGCGGAAATCCTTTTGCAGCGCGGGATTAACGATGACCATCGCCTCGCCAAAGAGCAGGCCATTCTTTGTGCCGCCGATGTAAAAGCAATCGGCCAGGGCCGCGAGGTCGCAAAGCGTCATGTCACACTCGCTGGACGTGAGCGCGCTCCCCAGGCGCGCGCCGTCGACAAACAGAATCAGCCCGCAGTCGTCGCACGCCGCGCGCAGCGCGCGCATCTCCGCGAGGGAATACACCGTGCCCACCTCCGTCGGCTGGGAGATGTAGAGAACGCGGGGATGCACCATATGCTCGTCCGTGTGTCCGGCACAGACGGCGCGGACGCCGTCGGCGAGCACCTTGCCCTCCGAGGAGGATGCGATGAGCACCTTGTGCCCGCTGCCCTCCACGGCGCCCGTCTCATGCACGTTGATATGCCCGGTCTGCGCCGAGACAACCGCCTCGTACGGCCGCATGAACGCGGACAACGCCACCATGTTGGCGGATGTGCCGCCCGTCATCATATGTACCTGCGCCTGCGGCTGGCCAATCTTCTCGCGGATGAGCTCCTGCGCGCGCAGGCTGTACTCGTCCAGCCCATAGCCGCAGGTGTGCTCCATATTCGTCTCCATCAGGCGCTGCATCACCAAAGGATGCGCGCCCTCGCCGTAATCATTCATAAAAAAAGCCTTCATCGCCCATTCCTCCCCGGTCGTTGTCGTTATTCGTCAGCGCACGGCGCCCACATAGAGCACCTCGTCGATGGTGATCTCCCTCACCCCGGACAGATCAAGGCTGTCCGGGTCGATGCTAGCGAGCATCGGCGTCATGCGCGCCAGATGCCCCGCCAGCTCACGCGCAACCGGCAGCGTATAGGTGATCTCCTGCCGTTCGAGCAAAGCCATGTGCTCGCGGGCGTAGCGCTCCACCTGCCCGCTATCGTACTCCCGGTGGCGCAGCAGATCGCCCGCGGCCTCCCTCAGCTGGACGAAATATCCGCTCCGCGGCGCGAGCTTAAACAGCAGTCCGCCGGGCCTGAGCACCCGACGGAACTCCCCATAATTCGCCGGCGTGAAGATATCCAGCACCGCGTCACAGCATCCGTCGGCCAGCGGGATATTCGCCAAATCGGCCACGAAAAACGAGGCGCGCTTCTCTCCCCGCGCGGCCAGCCGCACGGCCTCCTTGGAAAGGTCAAACCCGATGCGGGTCATCCTCCGCTCGGGGCAGACCGCTTTCGTATAGTATCCCTCGCCGCAACCCGCGTCAAGCACAACGGGATTTTCCCGACGGACGTGCGCGTCCAGCGCCCGGGTCAGCACGTCCACAACAGGTGCAAACACGCCCGCCTCAAACACCTTCGCCCGGCTCTCAAAGAGCTCCTTTTTGTAAAAGCTCTCCTTCTGCCCCGGCACAAAATTGACATGACCCTGCCGCGCGACATCGTAGCAATGTCCTCCGGCGCACAGCAGGCTGTTTTCCCTGCGCGCCAGCACGCCGCGACACAGCGGGCAGCGCAGGTGAGATTCCGCTTCTTGCAGCATAAGCGCTCCTTAGAAATAATCCGAAAAATACGGCTGCTCGATGGGGATGATGTCCTCCAGAATGCGGACAGCCGTGTCCCCAGCGCGCAGGCGTTCCACGCGCTTGAGATAAGTCGGCCGCTTGTAGCCGTAGAACATCGCCGTCAGCGTCTGAATATCGCAGCGCACAAGCTCGCCGCGCGTACCGCCGCGTTCCAGGATCGTATTCCCCGCCTGATCCCAGCGCAGCGAAAAATCCCCGCAGTTGCATTCCATGATCGGGTCATCGATGACAAAGTGCAGGTCGTCGTGGATGGAAATGATGTCAAACGGATACTGCCGGATGAACTCCTCAAAATCCACGATACGCGCCATGATATACGGCTCGATCTCCTCCTGGATCTCGCTGTCCTCCAGCAGGAAGGCCATCGGCTCGTTGGTGTAGTTGTTGCCCACGACCTTCTCGATCATCGAGAAATGCGCGGAAATATAGTTCCACAGGCCATGCCGCGCCTCCTGATTGACGTAGACAAGCTCCTTGATGCGGAACACGTCGTTGGCGATATAGTAGACGAGGTAACCGGTCGGCGTGCCCTGCGCATCGTAATAGACGGCGACAAGCACATCATCCGCCTCCCACCGCCAGTATTCCTCCCACTCCAGCTCGTTGCGCTTGAGCGCACCGTGGCGTATGCGGGTGAACGCATCGTGCACGGTCCTGATGTCCTCGCTGTCGATGTCCACACGCTCGACCATGCCGCCGACCTTGCGCCGCTTGGGCAGCTGGGTATCCTTGATGGTGTAGGTCATCTTGTCCGAGACGATCTCCCACCCCTTCTTGCGGTAATATGGAATCAGGTACGGAAAGAGCATCGAAACGCACTGGTGATTCTCCCGCATGTTGTCAAGCGCCTGCTTCATCAGGCTGCTCATCAGCCCGTGTCCGGTGTATTCCGGATAGGTGGCCACGCCGGTGACGCCGCCCATCTTGTACATCTGCCCGAACAGGTTGACCTGCATGGGATAGACGCTGATCTGCGAGGCGAGCTTCTCCCCATCGAACCATCCGAAGGATTCCGTCTTCTTGAGCACGGGTTTTTTGGATTTTTCCATCTCCTTCTGATTCCAGCCGAGGGATGCCAATTCGCTGTCCGTCACCTGGAACGCATATCTCAGCAGCGCGTTGTACTGCGCCGTATCATCCGTTGTCAGCCTGCGCATTTGTAATCGGTCTTCCAGCTTGCCCTGTTTCATGCTTACCCCTTCTTCACTTCGTCAAAAAGCCGTCCGGCGCTCTGTCTTGAGCGCCTGTATTTCGTCATATTATAGCACAAAAGAAGCTCCCCTTACAAGGGGAGCACAGGCTGTTGGCACATGCATCGCCGCCATCTCCGACTGCCCTTCCGGCCTTTTCCTTCCGCTCCCCTCCGGGGGGAAAAACCTTCTGACGCCCCGTGTCGGCCGTGTCCGTAAGCTCACCGCTCCAGCCTGATAAAGCTGTGCTCCAGCGTAATGATGCAGAAGTAGTTGGGATATTCGGCGTTGACCTCGCGGCAGATGCGCTCCTTGATCTCCCGACCGCTCATCTCAAAGCCATAGGGCACGACGCAGTCAAACACCACGTTCACAAACGTCGGCCCGGGCACAATTCGCAGATCGTGAACGGTCATATCGGGGTGGATTTCCCCGGCGATTCTCGTGATCACGGCGCGCATCACAGCCACGCGCGGATCGTCGGTGACGACCGGATCGTAGTGCACCACCAGATGCAGCTTCTCCTGGCTGAGGAAATCACGCTCGATGGTATCGATCACCTCGTGGCTGGCCAGCGGGTCCTCCTGCGCGGACATCTCCACATGCACGCTGGCGAACTGGCGCCCGGGGCCGTAATCGTGCACCATCAGGTCATGCGTGCCCAGCACGCCGGGATAGCTCATGATCTTCTCACGTATGGCGCGCACCTGCTCGCTGGAGGGCATCGTGCCGAGCATCGGGTCAATCGTATCCTTCACCAGCCCGAAGCCGCTGATCAGGATGAACACCGCCACGGCAGCGCCCATATATCCATCCAGCATAAGCCCTGTAAAGTGGGCGATCAGCGTCGCCGCGAGCACCGCCGCCGTGGAGATCACGTCGTTTCGGCTGTCGTCGGCGGTCGCTATGAGCGTCTGCGAATCAATTTTTCTGCCGATGCCGCGGTTGAACATCGCCATCCAGAGCTTCACGGCGATGGAGCCCGCCAGCACGGCGACGGCCGCCCAGCTGAAGATGACCTCCGACGGCGCAAGCATCTTCTCCACGCTGCCCTTGAGCAGCTCCACGCCGATGACCAGAATCATCACCGCAACCATCAGCCCGGAGAGATACTCGTAGCGCCCGTGGCCATAGGGATGCTCGGCATCGGCAGGCCTGTCGGCCATCTTGAAGCCGATCAGGCTGATGATGCTCGACGATGCATCCGATAGGTTATTGACCGCATCCGCCGTGATGGCTACGGAGCCGCTGAGCGTGCCCGCCAGCAGCTTGAGCACAAAAAGCAGCACATTGCACCCGATGCCCACCAGACTGGCGGCCTTGCCGTAGGCGCTGCGCACGCGCTCATCCCTCACGTTCTGCGCGTCCGGGATGCGGCTCTCAATCCATTTTGCGATCAATTCAAACACTTCTTTCCAAGAACAGTCTGCCCAAAGAGTTAGGCTGCACAATCATTCTCCGATATCAAAAAAGCGCGCCGTACGCGCTCCCGCTTCCGAAAATCGCTGCCAATCACCCGATGAGGGCGAACGCGGCCGAGAATTTCCTATAAAGTAAAATGAGGTGCCCGTGCATGAGCACAGGCATCTTCATTTTATGTTTATGTTCTGCGTCGTGTGAAGAATTCCTCTTTTTTCCAGAGCCTTTGCGCGATCTTTTTTACACCACGCTTTGCAGGCCGAGCGTCTTTTCGATCAGCAGCATCACGCCCAGCGTGATCACCATCAGGATGGTGGCCAGCGCGGCGATCGTCGGATCGAAATGATACTCGACATAGCTCATGATCTCAATCGGCAGCATGGACACACCCGGGCCGGTCAGGAACGCGGAGAGCGACACGTTGTTGAACGAGTTGATCACCGCCATGATGCACGCCGAGGCGATACCCGACTTGATGTTTGGGATTACGATGTGGAAGAAGGTGTACGGCCGCGTGGCGCCCAGGCTGCAGGCCGCCTCCTCGACGGCGAAGTCGAAATTCGCCAGGCTGGATGTCACCACGCGCATGATGTATGGGATCGAAAGCAGCGTATGGCCGATCAGCAGGCTGGGGATGACCTCCAGATTGTACTGATTGACCACATAGCGCAGCATGATGAAGCCCAGCACGATGCACGGGATGAGCACCGGGGAGAGGAACACCGTCTTGATCGCCTCTTTCCCCCTGAAGCGGAAGCGGTTGAGCGCATACGCGGCGGGCAGCCCAAGCACCAGCGCAATGGCCGTGCCCGCGATGGCGATGAACAGGCTCAGCTTTGCCGAGTTGATGAACGAGCTCATGGTCAGCACCTGGGCATACCAGCGCAGCGTAAATCCTTCGCCCGGGAATTTCAGGGCAGCCGTATCGCTGAAGGAAGCCGCCGCGATGACCAGCAGCGGGCCGATCAAAAACACATAGACCAGAACCGTGATCAGCATCAGCGCTTTATTCTTCTTCATGGCGGCACGCTCTCCTTTAGTCTGCTCTGTCCCTGCGGAAAAACGAATTTACTGCACGGAGAAGATGGCGTTCCAGTTCTCGATCCACTTCGCCAGGTTCTCGCCGATGACATTCCAGTCCGGCAGGCGCAGGTTCGCGACGATCTCCTCGCCGTAGGTGAAGTTGGCGGCCTGCTCCGCGGTCAGCTCAATGTCGGTGCGCACCGGGCTGTCCACGCCGTCAAGCGCCTCGGCCAGCTGCACCTCATAGCTGAGATAGAAGTCGATGAACGCCTCGGCCAGCTCCTTGACCTCGGTGCCGTTGATGATGTTGAGCATGTTGTAGCCGGAGAAGGAGCCCTCCACTGGGTCAACCCAAACGTAATCCGGATTGGCGTTCTTGGCGGTCGTATAGCTGTAGTCAAGCAGCACGGCAACGCTGATTTCGCCCTGATTGAGCATGGTGATGGTGTCATTCGCACTGGTGTAGGTCTTCACGACGTTGGCCTTGAGCTCGGCGAGCTTCGCAAAGATCGCCTCGTCGTCGGCGCCCGGGGTCAGGCCGAAGGCCTCGGCCGTCGCATAATAGAACAGCGGGCCGGAGGTGGCGGTCATATCCGGGATGGCGATGCTGTCCTCAAGCTCCGGATTCCACAGATCCGCCCAGCTCTCAATCGCCACATCGCAGTACGCCGCGTCATATACGATGCCCAGGCGGTTGAAGGTATACGCCGGGCCATAGTCGCTGCCCATCGGGGCAACCGCCGTCTCGTAGATGGCGTCAAGGTTCTGGAGCTTGCCGGCATCGATGGTATCGATCACGCCGGCCTCCATCAGCTGCATGACGAACATGTCGCCGATGATGACCACGTCATAATCCTCCGGGGATTCGATGATCTTGGTCACGCGCTCGGCATTGCGGCCGGTATCCACCACCAGCGTCGCGCCGGTCTCCTCCATAAACGGATCATAGATGTTCTTCTGGAGCAGCTCCGCATTGAAGCTGAAGGTGCTGATCGTCAGGGTCTGTCCCGCGAACGGCTTGTCCTCCGCGGCACCGCAGGCGACCACGCCCATCACGATGAGCAGCGCAATGAGGATAGAAATGAGCTTTTTCATGATTCGTTCCTCCTGAATCAGTCGATGAGAATAATTTTGTTTGCCATCAGCGACAGCGTCACCGCCGAGCCGATGGGGAAAACCTGATTCTGATCCGTGCTGACCACGAATTCGCCGATGTCGGTCATCACATTCAGCTGCGTGTGCTTGCCCAGGAACGTGCTGACCATGACCCTGCCGGGGATGGCATTCTGCGCCCCCTCCGAAACAATCGCCACATCCTCCGGGCGGATGCAGCCCTTAAAGTGCGTGCCCGTCCTGTCCGCAGCCACGGTGATCGTCTGGCCACCCGCGGTCACGTAGCGGCCGTCCGCGGCCCGCGTGAGGTCAAAGAAATTCTCAAAGCCCACAAACCGGGCGATGAACTCCGTCTTCGGGTTGTTGAAAATCTCGCTGGGCGTGTCCATCTGCTCGATGACGCCCTTGTTCATGATGGCGACCTTGTCGCTGATGGCGAAGCACTCCTCCTGATCGTGGGTGACATAGATCGCCGTAAAGCCTAGCTCCTGCTGCAGGCGGCGAATCTCCACGCGCATTTTGACGCGCAGCTTGGCGTCGAGATTGGAAAGCGGCTCGTCAAAGAGCAGCAGGTCGGGCTTGATCACCAGGGCGCGGGCCAGCGCCACGCGCTGGCGCTGGCCGCCGCTCATCTCGCGCGGATAGCGGTTTTCAAATCCCTTGAGATCGACGACCTCCAGCATGTGCATCACTTCGCGGCGCATGGTCTCCTTGTCCATCCTGCGCATTTTGAGGCCGAAGGCCACGTTGTCAAACACGGTCATGTGCGGGAAGAGCGCGTAGCTCTGGAATACGAAGCCGAAGTTGCGCTTGTGCAGCGGCACATGGGTATAATCCTTTCCGTCAAAGACGATCTTTCCGCTCACCGGCTCGGAGAAGCCCGCGATCAGACGCAGCGTGGTCGTTTTGCCGCAGCCGGAGGAACCCAGCAGGCTGACGAACTCGCCCTTTTCCACATTCAGGGAAAAATCCTTGAGGATGATATTCTGGTCGTAACCAGCGGTGATGTTGGAAAGCTCAAGCAGTGCCACGTTTCTTCCTCCTTACGCCATCGGGTTGATCTTTCTGCTCAGGGAATTGAAGACGCTGGAAACCACCATCGTGACCACGATCATCACGATCGCGACCACGGAGGCCTGCGTCCAGTCGCGCAGGCTCATGGCGTACTGATAAACCATCGTGGAGAGCACGCGCGTATCCGTGCCGCCCAGCAGCTGCGGCGTGGTATACGCCGTCATGCAGCCGGTAAAGACGAGCACGCTTCCGGTCACCAGCCCGGAGATGCTCAGCGGGAACACAATGTGGAAAAACGCGCCCAGCTTCGTAGCGCCCAGGTTTCCGGCGGCAAGCGTGAGATCATCCTGAATATTGTCCATCACGCCGATCAGCGAGAGAATCATCTGCGGCAAAAACAGCTGCACAAAGCCCACCGTCATGGAGAACTCATTGTACAGCAGGCTCTGCGGCTTGGCAAAAAGCCCCACCGCCACCAAAGCGTTGTTGACAATGCCGCGCTTGCCCAGGATGACCATCCAGCTGAAGGAGCGGATGACAGGGCTAGTGAACATCGGGAAGACGGCAAACGCCATCATCATGCCCTTGTGCTTTGAATGCTTGGAAATGTAGTACGCCGTCGGAAACCCCAGCACGGCGCAGACAGCGGTGCTCAGCAAGCTCAGGCGCAGGCTGCGCAGGAACACCTGCTGGAAATAGATGTTTTGAAACAGGGAGAAATAGGAGGAAAGCGAAAACGACTGCTCCGGGAAAAACGACGCGAAGCAAAGCGAAAACAGCGGCACAAGCATGAAAAACACGACAAACAGAACGCCGGGCACAACGAGCAGCATTCCCATGTAGTTCTTTTTTCGGCTCACCGTCGGTTCCTCCCTTTTCACTTATAAACGTTCGGTAAAATGACGATTTATTTTAACATACAGGGTATAGAAAGTCAACCAATCCCGCAGTTTCCCGCCAAAATGATTTCATTTTTTCGATTATTTTTTCGAACGTTCGGTTATTTGTCGATGAGTGGCGTCTGCTGCCCGTCAGATGATGTCCGCGTAACGGGACGCCGCAGCCAGAAACGGCTGCATCTGCGCGGTGAGCGCCGCACGCAGCGCGGGCAGATCGACCCCTGTCATCTTTCCCTTGCGCACGCGGATCTCTCCGCCCGCCATCACGGTGTCGACATTGGAGGCGTTGGCGCTGTACACCAGCGCGGAATACGGATTGTAAACCGGGAACATGTTCACGCCCTCCACGCTCACGAGCACCATGTCCGCGCGCATGCCGGGCATGAGCCGGCCAAATTCCCCCTCGCCGCCCAATGATCTTGCGCCACCGCGCGTGGCCAGGGCGACGATCTCCTTCGCCGGGAACAGCCCCCGATCGCGCTCCTCCGTCTTGTGGAAATTCGCGAACAAGCGCATCTGATCAAACATATTGAGCGTGTTTCCGGAGGACGGGCCGTCCGTGCCCAGGCCCACCGCGATGCCCGCATCGCGCATCGCGCGCACCGGGGCGACCCCCTTGCCCGCCTTGGTGTTGCTGGCAATGCAGTGCGCCACGCTCGCGCCGCGCGCGGCCATCATCTCCACGTCCGCCTGCGTCATGTGGATGCAGTGCACCGCCAGCAGATGGCGGTCGAGCACCCCGATGTCGTTCAGAAAGCCGGTGGGCGTCTGGCCGCGCTCGGCAAAGTACGTCATCTCATAGTCCATTTCGCTGGCGTGCAGCGTCATGAGCGTGTCATAGCGCACCGCCAACTCATGCGCGCGGCGCAGGGATGCCTCGTCGCAGGTGGTTGTCGCGTGCGGCGCGAGAATCGGATGCACATACTCGTCATCGCGGTATCTTTCAAGCATCTCCTCCGCCAGCGCAAATCCGCCGTAAGGCGCCTCGCTGTCGCAGGTGGGCTGGCCGATGATCGTCTCGCCCAGATAACCCCGCATGCCCATCTCCCTGCATGCGCGCGCGACCTCGTCCTCAAAATAATACATGTCCACAAACGTCGTCACGCCCGCCAGCAGCATCTCCGCGATGCCGTGCTTGGCGCCCAGGTAGACCAGGTCGCGCGTCATCGCCTCGTTTTCCAGCGGGAACAGGAAGCGGCGCAGTCTGTCGGCGCAGTCATCCCCCATCGTGCGGAAGGGCACCATCGACGCGTGGCAGTGCGTGTTCACAAAGCCCGGCAGAAGAATCCCGCCGCGGGCATCGATCCGCTCGTCGCACTCCTCCAGGCAGCTGCCCGCGCCCAGCGCGGCAATCCGCCCGCCATCCGTGAGCAGCCATCCGTCCCTGATCTCGGTATACGCGTCATCCATCGTCAGAATGTGGGCATGTTCAAAAAGAATCCTCATGTATCGGTCATTTCCTCCATGCTGTCGCATCACTTCATCACATCGAGCGCCGCCGCGCAGAATACGGCCACGCTCTTGCCGAGCACCGTCTCGTCAAAATCAAATCTGACGGTATGCTGCGCGCTCGCCATCGGCGTCATCACGCGCATATATGTCGCCTGGCCGCCATGGGCCTGCACGCGATTCATCATCAGCGAGATATCCTCGCTGCCCCAGTTCTGCGCGTTCAGTATGCTGCTCAGGCGCAGCTGCGGCAGGTCGCGGCGCACAATGCCCGCAATGCGCTCAATCAGCGCCTCGTCGCTGTGCTGGCTCTCCGCCGCGCCCATCGTCACAATCCCGCATTCGCAGCCCTGCATCGCCGCAGCGCCGCGGCAGATATCCACGGCGCTGCGCGCCATGAAGTCGTTGATCTCCGTCGTCTCCCCGCGCACCTCTATCTGCATGCGCGCCTCGTCCGGGATGACATTGCGCCCCGTGCCCGCATGCAGCGTGCCCACATTGACGCGGCTCTGCCCGCCGCTGTGGCGCGGAATCGCGTGAAGCGCCAGCACCGCGGAGGCCGCGGCCACCAGCGCGTTTTTTCCCTTTTCGGGATAACCGCCCGCGTGCGCGGCCAGGCCGCGGAACGTCACGTCATACTTGGTCGTCGCCAGCGAACCCCACGTTCCGGGCGTCACATCGCCGTCATCCGGGCCGTCGTCCGGCGCGATGTGCGAGCCGATGAACACGTCCACATCGTCAAGATGCCCCGCGGCCACCATCGCCCGCGCGCCGCGCGCGCCCTCCTCGCCGGGCTGGAACAGGAGCTTGAGCGTGCCGTGCAGTTCCTCCCTCATCTCCATGAGCACCTTTGCCACGCCCAGGCCGATGGCCGCGTGACCATCGTGCCCGCACGCATGCATCATCCCCGCGTTTTGGCTGGCAAATCCCTCCCGTGCCGGCCTGTGCGCGGCGTCGGAGCATTCCTGCATGCCCAGCGCGTCGATATCAAATCGCAGTGCCAGCGTCGGCCCCTCGCCGCAGCGCAGGATGCCGATCACGCCGGTGAAGCCCTCGCGCATCTCGCCTGTCAGCGCCTCCTCCGGCGTGCCCTGCCCGAGCACAGCCTGCGCATGTGCGCGCAGCACATCCCCGGGCGGCACGCCCATGCGCGCCTCTTCCGCACAGACCGCGCGCCCGGTGAGCACCTCGTATCCAAGCGCCGTCAGGCGCTGCGCGATAATCGCCGAGGTACGCATTTCCAGCCAGCCCGTCTCCGCATGGCTGTGAAAATCGCGCCGCAGCGCCGTGAGCTCCGGCTGCATGGCCTGCGCCATCCGAAGCATTCTCTCAATCCGATTCATCCGTACATCCATCCTCCGTCAGCATTCGCCGGCTTCCTTCAGCGGCGCGTGGGACATTTCCGTCCACAATGGCCCGCATACCGCACAGAACCCGCCGGGCCGCGGCGCCACAAGGGACGGCAATTCGCGCCCATCCCGCCGGCGCTCCCTTTTCCCGCGGTCCCTTGGCAAAATATCAGCTTTTATCAGTATACCATGCAAATGGTTATTTTTCCACCGGCATTTCCAATAGAATCAAGCGAAGGAATTCCGCGCAAGCCTTGACGAAGCGCCCGACGTGGTGTATATTCAGCTTGATCCGCAATTCCGTTTCAAATGACATGGTGAGAGATGAGGCCCGTCATGAAAAGCGTTCTTGTCATCGGCTCCACCTGTGTGGATGTCATCATCCGTATCGACCACCTGCCCCGCACGGAGGAAAACCTGCATCCTCAGTCCCAGCGCTTTGCCGTCGGCGGCTGCGCGTACAATGTCGCCAATGTGCTCCTGCGCGCGGGCGCGCCGGTCACGTTCGTCACGCCCGTGGGTGGGCGGGGCGTGTTCGGCGGCTTCGTCCGCCGCGCGCTGGATGCGATGCGCTGTTCCACCTATGTCGATTTGCCGGACGCTGAAAACGGCTGCTGCTACTGCTTCGTGGAAAAGAGCGGCGAGCGCACATTCATGTCGATCCACGGCGCGGAGTACACGTTTGATCCGGCGTGGATGGCCCCATATGCCGGTCAGATGTTTGACTACGGCTA
>JAUNJB010000183.1 GCA_030535375.1 Clostridia bacterium
GTGCGGTAGTGCAGGCCGCGGGTCTCCTTGCGCTCGAGGCTGGCGCGCAGGGACAGCTCGGCGTTCAGGATCTTATGGCGCATCTCAAGGCAGAGACGCACGTCGTGATAATTGGCGGCCTGGAGCTTCGGCATGACCTTGTCGCGCAGGATTTCGACCTGCGTGAGCGCGGCCTTCAGCGTCTCCTCGCTCTTGGTGATGTAGACCCAATACGGGGACATGATATTCATGAGCTGATCGCGGGCCCAGTTCGGATCGAAGCCGGCGGTCACATTCAGCGGAGCCTGAATGGTTTCCGTTTCCTCGGCGATGCGGTCGGAGGGGATGGGCGTCAGCGCAGCACCCGCGGCATACTCGGCCGCAGCGGCGCCCGCGCGGTTGCCCTGGAGGGAGACGAAGTTGGAGGTGAAGCCGACGCCGCAGGGATATGCGGAGCCGGTCGGGCCGCATGCGTTCATGCCGTCGCCGGCCACCCAGAGGCCCTCGATGGAGGTCTTGCCCTCGAGGTCGTCAAGGCCGCAGAAGACGCCGTTGGTCAGGTGCGCGCCGAAGCCGACGGCCGCGCCGTAGACATCGCCCTTGTACATGGTGTCGTTGTTCTTGCCGGTGCGGACCTCGTCGGGATGGCCGGATTCGGAGCCGCCGCGGCGGGTGATGCTCTGGGAGGACATATCCTCCATGGAGGAGCCGTCGTTCAGGCTGAGGCCGGTGACGGCCTTGGTGACGCGGTCGAGCACCATGACCTTTGCCTTGCTGGTGGCGTAGGAGACGGCGGTGTCCGGCGTGATGTCGCCGCCGCACAGCCAGCAGTTGTCCAGATACGTCCAGTTGTTGTTGAGGAAAGCGTTGCCCGGCGCCCAGGAGAGGGTCATGTGGAAGTCGTCGAATTCCTTGCCGGCGATCGGCAGGCCCAGATTGTAGGCGATGTATTCGCCGTCGAAGGTGACGCCGCCCGTCGGGAAGCCGGTGGGCTTATAGCAGCCGCCGCCCATGCACATGACGACAGCCTTCGCATGGCAGGTGATGATCGCGCCGCTGGGGACATGGAAGCCCACCGCGCCGCAGACCTTGTTGTTCTCCACGATGACGTTGGTGATCATCGTGTAATCGGCGTATTCGATGTTCTTTTCCTTGAGCACGGCCTCGAACTTGGTGCGGCGGTCGTGCTGGGCATAGGCCTCGCGATAGCCGGCAAAGTCGTTCTTCTCGTAATAGCCGGTCTCGGTGGCGCGGTCGTACTGATCGAGGATGCCCCAGTCGCGCAGGCGCTCATAGGTGCCCTTGGATTCCTTGAGCCAGACCTCGTACCAGTCCATGTTGCCGATGTACTCGCTGCCGTGATTGATGCAGGTGCGCAGCGCGTCCAGGTCGTCGCCCATCTCCGGGTCGGCCCAGCGGTGGGAGCTCGGCCACGGGCTCAGGCCGGAATAGCCCGGGTGGCCCTTGTCGATCATCACGACGGTCTGGCCGGCGTCCGCCGCGGCGGCGGCGGCGTTCAGGCCGGCAAAGCCGCCGCCGATCACCAGCACATCGCAGGTGTATTCCGTCTTATCCGGGGCTGCCGTCTCGGGGATGGGCAGCTCGCTCGTGACGCGCTGAGCGGCCTGCTCCGGCGTTTCATTTTCCTCCGCGCAGGCGGGCAGAACCAGACTGATAGCGGGCATGGCGCTCAGACCGACGCCAAGCATGCTCGCCTTCAGGAACGAACGGCGGGAAATGCCTTCGCCCGATCCGGGCTTCTTTTGATTGTTCATGACACACTCTCCCTTTTAATCGTACTTCTCCGCAGAAAGCGGGAGTTTCTGTGAAAAGTATATCATTTTCACGCATCGCGGAAAATGCCGGGGCCGTAACTGGCGCTTATCGTCGACAAATTGGCAAAAAAATGTCGTGTTTTTGCGATTTGGTCGAAAAAAACTGCCATTTGGTCGGCGCAAAGCGGCAAAAGCGGCTTGCGATGAAACGTGATGAAATGATATAATTCAGCAAAGAGGCCGTCGCATTTCGGAGGAAGAGTATGATTCGTGTCGCTATCGCAGAGGATATGCAGTTTGAGCGCGATGCGCTGCTCAAGTGCATCAGGCGTTATGAGCAGGAGCGCGGGGAGGTTTTTTCGTGTACCGTTTTTGAAAACGGGGAGGAGCTGCTGCGGGGATATGAGAAGGGCTTTGATATTCTGCTTCTGGATGTCGCCATGCCGAAGGTGGACGGGCTGACCGCCGCCAGGCGCATCCGCAGGCAGGATGACAGGGCGATCATCATTTTTATCACGTCCATGGTGCAGTACGCCGTGCAGGGATACAGCGTGGACGCGCTCGATTTTATTGTGAAGCCCGTCGGCTATACGGGCCTCAAGCTGCGGCTTGACAGGGCGCTGGCAAAGATCGCGCAGAGCAAGCCGAAGCGGCTTGAGGTGCGCAGCGCAAACGGCCTGTGCTCCGTCGCCGTGAACGATATCCGGTATGTGGAGACGTATAACCACAAGATCATCATCCACACGGCGGATGCGCAGCTGCTCACGGACAGGCCCATGAAGCAGATCGAGGAGGAGCTCAGCGGCCAGCCGTTTTTTCGATGCCATACGTCGTATCTGGTCAACTTCCGCTTTGTGGACAGGGTGCAGGGCTACGATATCGAGGTGGACGGGCAGATGCTTCCGATCAGCAGATATCGCCGCCGCGAGCTGATGGATGCGTGGGCGGCCTATTTGGGAGATCACATATGACGAGAATTTTCGAATTTGCGCTCTCGCCGCTGCTCATGGCCGTGGGGCAGGTGCTTGCCGCGCTCTACTTCCAGCACGACGAGGAACGGGATCATCCGATATGGTCGCCAAGGCGCGTGGCGCTGGCGCTGGGCCTGCTTGCGATGAACACGGCGGTGCAGACCTTCCTGCGCGTGTCGATCTCCGAGAATCCGCTTGCCCCGATGCTGACCTATCTCATGATGTCGCTGACGATTTACATCCTCTTTGCGAGGCTGTTTTCGCAGCTCACGTGGAAGACCAGCCTTTTTGCCGGTCTCGTCTTTCTCACGGCGGACAACAGCGCCTGGTCCCTGATCAACAGCGTGCTGCGCATGGGATGGAATACAAATTTTCTCTATACGGGCACGCTGGCGCAGCGCCTGCTGGTTGTGCTCGCGCTCTGGATGGTCGAGCTGTGCATCCTGATGCTCGTCAAGCGGCATCTGCCCGAGCCGGAGAGGCTGTATCTTTCCAATCACACGCTCGTGCTCATCGCGCTGGCGGCCGTTCCGTTTCTGACGATACGCTGGTTTTCAAGCCAGCTTCCGGCAGAGAACGCGAAGACGTTCCAGTTCGGCATCACGCTCTGCTTTCTCTGCCAGCTGGTGATCCTCGCGGGATATGTGGGCAGGGAATCCACCGACCGGGAGAGGATGGCGGAATTGCAGATGAAGCGCGTGCTTCAGGCGCAGCAGGAGCAGTTTAATCTCAAGATACACAACATCGAAGCGGTGAATCACAAGTATCACGATATGAAGAACCTGCTTCTGTATCTGGAGAAGGGGACGCGCGATCTGCCGGAGATCCGCAGGTTCATCCAGGAAATGGAGCCGTATGAGGCGCTTGTTTCGACGGGGAACGAGGCCGTCGATATCATTCTCAGCGAAAAGATCAAGATCTGCCAGCAGGAGGGAATCTGCTGCGTGCCGTATGTGGACGGCAGGATGATGGACTTCATGAGCCCGCTCGACATCTGCACGATCTTCGGCAATGCGCTTGACAACGCGATGGAGAGCTGCAGGATGATCAAAGAGCCGGAGAACCGCCAGATCAGCATGAAGACGAACAGGAAGGGAGACCATGTGATCCTCGTCTTCCGCAATACATACGGCAATAAGCCGGATATCCGCGGCGGCATTCCCGTGAGCTCCAAGCAGGACAGGGAAAACCACGGCTTCGGGCTGAAGAGCATCCGCTATATCGCCCAGAAATATGGCGGCCAGCTCAACTGCCAGGTGGAGGGACAGGAATTTGTGCTCACGCTCCTGTTTCAGAATGTGGGCCAAAAGCAGACGGGCGGTGAGGCATAGGCGCTGCGGGTTGAAAGGATCACAGGCGCGTGAGTCCCGAAGGGGGGAAAAGCTCCAGAATCGCCGGTTGGGACGGCGGCCCTGCCGAGGAAACAGGGGATAATGATGTCGGCGGCTGAGGGTCGCGCCGGAAGGTGCGATCCTTGCATTTTTTGGATCAATGGACGCCGCTTTTACATGAATGCATCAATTGACGGCGGCGGGAACGTGCGGATATAATGAAAACACAGGGCGGGCGCAGCGAGTGGCGAAGTCGCGTAAATCCGGTTGTGCCGCATCGGGATTCCGATACAGGCCAAACAAAGAGGAGGAAACGCATATGGAAAAGGAACATGGTCCGCGCAAGGGAGGCCCCAGACCGGGAGAGAAGATGCCCTGGCAGGGCATCCCCCGAGATATGGAGCCCGTCGTGCAGAGGTTTTCTCAGCACCGCTTTGAGACGGCGGACGGGCATCAGATGACGTACAGCCTCTTCGAGCCGGAGCACGCGCCGGGGGAGAAGCTGCCGATGGTGGTTTTCATGCATGACATGGGCGCATGCTCCGCGGACGCGAAGAGAACGCTCACTCAGGGCATCGGCGCGCTCGTCTGGGCGCAGGAAGCCGAGCAGAAGAAGCGCCCCTGCTATGTGCTTGCGCCGCAGTACGAGGACAAGGCCGCGTTTGACGACTTCACCGTCGGCTGGGAGGCGGAGGCCACCGTCGAATTGATCCGGCACGTGTCCGGCTCGCACGATGTGGATGAGCGCAGGATCTACGGCACGGGTCAGTCGATGGGCACGATGATGCTCTGCGAGCTGCTGATCCGCCATGACGATGTGTTCGCCGCCTGCTATCTGACGGCGGGACAGTGGGACCCGGCGCGCATGGCGGCCATCCGGGACAGGAACGTGTGGATTATGGTGTCCGAGGGCGACGGGCGGGCCTTCCCGATCATGGGCGAATGCATGGAGGCCGTCGAGGCGGCCGGCGGTAGGGTGGCGCGCGGGCACGTCAGCGCCAAAGCGACGGATGAGGAATTCACGGTGTTCGCCTCGGATGTGCTTGCCCAGGGGGCGCGTGTCCAGTTCACGTGGCTTGACGGGGAATCCGTGCTTGAGCCGGATACGCCCCGCTTTCCGGCCGCGTGCCATGTTCACACGTGGAAATGGGCGTATCGCATCGAGCCCGTGCGCGCATGGCTTTTTGAGCAGAGATTGTAAATCAGAAGAGAAGAAGGGGCTGTCAGGACAAGAAAAACCTGGCGTCCCTTTTCCATATGCCGCGCATGCGTCCATTGCTTTTTCACGGATTCACGAACGACAAAAAGATGCGAGTGCTTCCCGCATCTTTTTAACTTATTAGGAAATTGCGCGAAAAACCGGGCAGCGGGCACAGAAACACTTTGGAGTGTGAAGCGCTTCGGAAGTGGAGGCGGCCACTGGCCGCTGCGCGAAAAACCGG
>JAUNJB010000024.1 GCA_030535375.1 Clostridia bacterium
CTTTTTTGACTTATAGGAAATTGCGCGAAAAACCGGGCATCGAGCACAGAAACACTTTGGTATGTGGAGTGCTTCGGAAGTGGGAGCGCGCACGGCGCGCTTTTTTGATGTCATCCGTTCAGACGGATCAGGATCTGGCGCGCCCCGTTCCGATTCGTGCGCTCCGCCTCTGCCGCCTTTCCGGCGGCCTGGCGCTGACAACGAGCAGCACGGCGGCAATCCACACCACGGCCATGGACAGCATGGAAAAGCCGATGTCGGCATTCACTTTTGCGCCGTTGAACTCCGCGGTGTCAAACCCCACCAGCGCGAACGCGGCCAGGAACGGATAGACGCTGCGCAGCACGCCGTTTTTGAAAAACAGGATGCTGTACCCGCAGAAGAACGCCGCAATGGAGCCGCCCAGATACGCGCCCGGCCTGCCGCCAAAGAGCACGATCAGCGGCATCGTCACCCCGTATGTGATGACGCTGACGGCGATATTCTGTGCGCAGCTTCCCGCCAGCTCGGCCGCGCTTCCCCATTCAAGCCCCGCGGCGCAGCCCGTCACGAGCGTCACCGCGCAGCTGTACAATCCGAACGCGACGCTCAGCAGCCCGACGGCCATCAGCTTTCCCGTCAGCAGCATGGGATAGGAGACGGGCACGGTCAGCAGGCTTTTGAGCGTATCGTCCGACGTCTCGCGGCTGATGACGAAGCCGCCGATCATCACGAAGCTGATCGGGAGGAACATCTGCACGTTTCCCCAGATCACGCTTCTGAACAAATCCGCCATGGCAAACGGCTCCTGCGCCGCGGTGATCTGATGCGTGCCATACTGGAGCGCCGGACAGAGCGCCAGAGCGATTATGCCGACGAGCAGAATCTGGCTGCGCCGCATTTTTGCGATCTCCATGCGCACAAGATCGGTCACTTTCACATTCATCCTGCCACCCCCTCACACTTCCTGCCGGCGGCAGGAGAGCATCATCAGCGCCACGCACAGCATGGCCTCCGCGCCCAGCACGCCAAAGCACACCGGCGTGGAGACAAAGCCGGGACGAAACGCCTCATAAAACGCCACGCTTTCCTCTCCCTTCACCGAAAAGAACTGGTAAATCCATCGCTGGATCATCGCCAGCGGCAAAAGCGTATCCGCGTTCAGTCCGACGGGCTGCATCGGCACGCTGATCATGAAGACGCACAGATTGCTCGCAATCGTGTAAAAGAATGTGACGATGACGGAGATGATGTAGCTCTTGTTCAGCCACACGACCAGCGTCATGCACGGCATGGCCGCCGCAAAGAAGGGCGCGCCCGTGCCCAGGGAGAGCAGCAGGTGAAGCCCCATTTCCTCCATGGGCAGCGACAGCGCAAGGGAGACTACCGCGGTGACGGCGTATCCCGCCAGGGAATAACACACGGAGAAAACCAGCAGCAGGAGGAGCTTCGCGCCCACCAGCGCGCCGCGCGGCACCGGAATGACGAGCAGGTTTTTGAGCGCACCGCTGTCCTGCTCGCTGAAAAACAGCTGCGCCGCCAGCACGCAGAGCAGCGGAATCTGCACGAGATAACCGGTAAACTGGTAGCACACGGTCATCTCGTTTGCGAAGGTATCGTTTTCCTGAACCATGAACAGCGCGAAGATCAGCGGGAAGACGATCGCCGTCGCCGCCGCAATCTGAAACAGCCTGCCGCGGCGCAGCTTGAGCGTCTCGCAGATGAGCAGCTCAGCCAATCCCCTCACCTCCTGTCACGCGCCTGAAGTAATCCTCCAGGCTGTCCTCACAGGTGCGCACCTCGGAGACGGCCAGCTCGTTTTCCACGAATACGCGGACGATCTCTTCGGTGCGGAGCGACAAATCGCCAAGCCGCAGCGCATGATCGCTCTCCACGACGAAGTCCGTCGTGGAGAAGATTTCCTCCAGAATCCGCGCGGCCTTCGCCGTGTCGGACACGGCAAAGCGCACATAGCGCTCGCTGCGCTTCTCCAGCTCGGAAAGGCTCTCCTCCTCCAGCAGCACGCCGTGATCGATGATGCCGATATCGTCCGCCAGCAGCGCGACCTCTGAGAGGATGTGGCTGGAGATGAGGATGGTCTTCCCCCTTTCCTCGCACAGCGAGCGGATAAAGGCGCGGATTTCCGCAATGCCGATGGGATCAAGCCCGTTGATGGGCTCATCCAGGATCAGCAGCTCCGGGTCGTGCATGATCGCCAGCGCGATGGCCAGCCTCTGCTTCATGCCCAGCGAATACTGGGAAAACAGCTTCTTATCCGCGTAGGGCAGGCCGACGACCTCCAGCGCGCTTTTGACGGCATCCCTCTTCGTCACCCCACGCAGACGGGCAAAAATGCGCAGATTCTCCGTGCCTGTCAGGTTCGGATAAAACCCCGGGGACTCAATCAGGCTGCCGATGCGGGGCAGAATCTCCCGCTCGTTTCCGGCAAGCGGCAGTCCGAATATCCGCACTTCCCCGCCGCTGGGCGCGCTCAGCCCCAGCAGCATCTTCATGGTGGTGGTTTTACCGGCGCCATTGCGCCCCAGCAGGCCGTAAATGCGCCCTCTTTGCACATGCAGCGATAAATCGCTCACGCTCTTTTGTTCGCCGTACTGCTTGGTCAGATGGCTTGTCTCGATCACATACCGTTCCAAATGTAAGCTCCTCCTTGTTCTTTGGGATGTGCCCATTGTACCATCCGAACCTTACATTCACCTTAAAAGAACCTTGCATTAACCTTGCGTTTGCGGGAAGGAGAGCATGAAGGCCGTTCCCCGGCCCGGCTCGCTCTGCGCCTCCAGCGTACCGCCCATCTCTCCGGCGATGCCCAGCGCGATGGAAAGCCCCAGGCCGCTGCCCCCGGCCGAACGCGCCTTATCGCATTTATACAGCCTGTCAAAGATGCGCGCCAAGTCCTCCTTCCCGATTCCCACGCCGTCGTCCTCCACGCACAGGCAGACCCGCCGCTCTTCGCAGGCCAAACTCACCCGCAGCGTTTGTGCGCCGCTGTGGGCGAGCACGTTGCTCAGCAGATTGCCCACGATGCGCGCATATCCGTCCGGATCGATACGCACCATGATCCGCCGCTCCGGAATATCCACCGCGTAGCGCATCCCCTGTTCCTCCAGCACGGGCACCCAATCCGCCAGCAGGGCGCGCGTGAGCTCCGCGAGTTCGACCGTCTGCATATGCAGCGCGTATTCTCCGGAGCCCAGCTTGAACCAGTCAAACAGCGCGTCGATATACGTTTTGAGCTCGTGCGCCTTCCTGCAGGCGGCGGCCACGTGCGTTTTCCTCCGCTCAGGCCCTTCATCGGCCCGGCGCGCGGCATCCAGATAGCCGATGAGCGTCGTCAGCGGCGTGCGCACGTCGTGGGACAGGCTGGTCATCAGCTGGCGGTTGGCCTCTTGTGCGCGCCGCAGCGCGCTCAGCTCCTCCTCATAGCGCCCGATGATTCCATTCATGGCGAATGCCGGCCCGGCCGTTTCCTCGCCCTCCCGGGCGATCATCCGTCTGGCGCCATTGCCCGCCGCCACATCGCCCAGCGCCGCTTCAAAGCACCTGAGCTGCTTTTTGATCCTCACCAGTCGGGCGGCAAGCAGGAAAACGGCGGCGCTCAGCGCGAGGATGATCAGGAGAAGGGCCAAATTCACGCTCATGGACGCTATACCTCCCTGGAAAACCGGTAGCCCACGCCCTTGACCGTCTGGATATACGTCGGCGCCGCCGGGTCCGGTTCGATCTTTCTGCGCAGGCGGCTGATCACCGCCATGATGTTGCTGTCGTCGTACACGTAGGGCTCGTTCCACACAGCCTCATAAATCTGCTGCTTGGTCAGAATCCGCCCCTGATGGCGCGCAAGCAGCATCAGCACGTCGAACTCCTTGGGCGGCAGCTCGAATGTGCCCGCGCAGGAATGAACGCTGCGCGCATCCCTGTCGATCTCCAGGCCGCGGTAGACGAGAAGCTGCCGTTTTCCCGCGCCGAAACATGTATACCGGCGGATGAGCGACTGCGCGCGCGCCAGGAACTCCTCCATATCAAACGGCTTGGTCAGATAATCGTCCGCGCCGTCGCGCAGCCCGCGCACCTTGCTGGCGCTGTCCCCCTTGGCCGTCAGCATCAGCACGGGCACATCGCCCGCCCTGCGGATCGCCGCAAGCGCCTCAAAGCCATCCATCCCCGGCATCATCACGTCGAGCACCACCAGCTGATACGTCCCGTTTTCAAGCGCTCTCACCGCCTCCAGGCCGTTCAGGCGGATGTCCGCCTTCATCCCTTCCCGCATAAGCGCCTGAGCAAGAAGCGCGCACAGCTCCCTGTCGTCGTCCGCGATCAGCACCCTGTTTTCATCAAGCATGCCGCTCTCCTCCTTTTGACGATCATTATAAAAACATGGAGCCCGCGCGTCAAGCCATCGATGCCGGTACACTGCACATTCCCGCATCCGAAGGAACAGGAGCGTCGCTCCGACGTCATGCCCCGCCCGGCGGGAAAGCTCCCGTCCCCGCCGCAGCAGAAGAAAGCGGCGCTTCGTCCTTCCTCCGGGCCGCGCGTTCAAAAGGGATGCGCGGGAGCGGCCGACACGCTTCCCGCTCCTTTTCCTCTCTCTGTTCGCCGCCTGACACGGGCACATTTCACTCCCTTGCGCCGGGTGGCACGCATATGCACTTCTTTATGCGCAGATACTTGACTTTGTTTCCCAAATCGTAGATAATATGTTGGGTTATTTTGAAAAAGAGGTGTTACAGGTTCATGTCCCAGCGCATTGTCAGCGTCTTCCCCGGCTCCCTTGCCGCGCGCAGCGGCATCCGCGCGGGCGAAACGCTCATCTCCATCAACCGCACGCCGGTGCTTGATCTGGTGGATTACCAGTATCTGACCGCGCGTCCGTCGCTGGAGCTGCTGCTTGAGGACGACGACAAAGCGCAGCACACCGTGCACATCCGCAAGCTGATCGAGGAGCCGCTGGGCCTGACGCTCGAATCCTCGCTGATGAGCTGCCCGAAGACCTGCGCCAACCACTGCATGTTCTGCTTCATCGAGCAGATGCCGCCCGGCATGCGCCCAAGCCTCTATGTGCGGGATGACGACTGGCGTCTGTCCCTGATGGCCGGCAATTTCGTCACCCTGACCAACCTGCCCAAGCAGGAAATGGACCGCATGATCGAGCGCAGGGCGAGCCCGCTGTACATCTCCGTGCACACGACAAACGGCGAGCTGCGCAAGAAGATGCTCCATCACATCCACGCGGACCGCATCATGGAGCACCTGCACCGCTTTGCCGAAAACGGCATGAGCTTCCACTGCCAGGTCGTGCTCTGCCCGGGCATCAACGACGGCCCGGAGCTTGACCGCACGCTCGGCGATCTGGCCTCTCTCGCCCCGCATGCGCTGACCGTGGCGCTGGTGCCCGTGGGCCTCACGCGCTATCGCGAGCACCTCTATCCGCTGCGCCCCTACACCCGGGAGGAGGCCGAACAGGTCATCCGTCAGGCGGAGGCTTTCCAGCAGAGGCTGCTGCCCGCCATCGGCACGCGCTTTGTGTTCCCGTCTGACGAGTTCTATCAGATTGCGGAGCATCCGCTGCCCGACGTGGACAGCTACGAGGACTTCCCGCAGTTTGAAAATGGCGTCGGGCTACTCTGCCGCCTGCGCGACGAATTTGAGACGGCGCTGCGCCTCGATCCCGACGACAGCGCGGCCGTTTCCCGGCGCGTCATCATGGCGACGGGGACGTCGGTCGCCCCCTTCATGCGCGAGCTCGTGAGCGCGCACCCCATTCCCGGCGTGCAGATCGCCGTCAAGCCCATCGTCAACCGCTTTTTCGGCGAGACGGTCACCGTCTCCGGCCTGATCACCGGCCAGGATCTGGTCGCGCAGCTGCGCGACGAGGAAGCGGATGAAATACTCATCACCGCGAGCATGCTCCGTGAGGGAGAAGACATCTTCCTTGACGACATGACGCTCGACCAGGCGCAAAGCGCGCTGGGCATCCGCATCACGCCCGTCCCGGACGACGGCGCGGATCTGCTCTACGCCCTGCGCGGAACGGAGGAATAATCAAGCATGGCTAAACCGCTCGTCGCCGTCGTCGGCCGCCCGAACGTCGGCAAATCCACCTTCTTCAACAAGATTGCCGGACACCGCATCTCCATCGTGGAGGACACGCCCGGCGTCACCCGCGACCGCATTTACGCGGACTGCGAATGGCTGAATCACAAGTTCACGCTCATCGACACCGGCGGCATCGATCCGCGCACCGACGACATCATGCTCAAGCAGATGCGCCGCCAGGCCGAGGTTGCCATCGAGACGTGCGACGTCATCCTCTTCTTCACCGACGGCCGGACGGGCCTGACAGCCGACGACGAGGATGTGGCCGTCATGCTCAGGCGCAGCCGCAAGCCGGTCATCCTGGTGGTCAACAAAGTCGATCATCAGCAGATGAACGACACCATCTACGATTTCTACGCGCTGGGCCTGGGCGAGCCGTTCCCCATCTCCTCGGTCAACCTGCTGGGCCTGGGCGATCTGCTCGACGAAATGGTGAAGCACTTTCCCGAGGAGGAGGAGACCGCCGAGGAGGAGGAGCATACCATCCAGATCGCCGTCGTCGGCCGCCCGAACGTCGGCAAATCCAGCCTGGTCAACAGGATTCTCGGACAGGAGCGCTCCATGGTGTCGGACATCGCGGGCACCACGCGCGACGCCATCGACACCGCCTTTGTCCGCGACGGCCAGCGCTACAACATCATCGACACCGCGGGCATCCGCCGCAAGCGCGCTATCGAGGAGGCATCCATCGAGCGCTACAGCATCGTGCGCGCGCTGACCGCCGTGCGCCGCTGCGACGTCGCCCTGATCGTCATCAACGCGGAAGACGGCGTCACCGAGCAGGACACCAAGGTCGCCGGCTATGTGCACGACGAGGGCAAGGCCGCCGTCATCGTCGTCAACAAGTGGGACGCCGTCGAAAAGGACACGAATACCCTGGAGGCCTTCCGCAAGAAGGTCATCGAGGACCTCAAATTCATGGACTACGCGCCGGTGCTCTTCATCTCCGCGCTGACCGGCCAGCGCGTGCCCCGGGTGCTTGAAGCGGTCAAGGCCGCCTACGGGCAGACCTCCCGGCGCATCACCACCGGCCTGCTCAACGATGTGCTCGCCGATGCCACCGCAGCCCTTCAGCCGCCCTACGTCGGAGGCCGCCACCTCAAGATCTACTACGCCACACAGCAGAGCGTCTGCCCGCCTACCTTTGTCTTCTTCGTCAACGACGAGGAGCTCATGCACTTCGCCTACCAGCGCTATCTGGAAAACCAGTTCCGCAAGTCCTTCGGCTTTGAGGGCACCCCCATCCGCTTCATCCTGCGACAGAAAAATCAGAAGGAAGGTTAACGCATGCTCAACCACATTCTCACGCTGATCATCGGCTATCTGCTGGGCAGCATTTCCTCCGGGGTGCTGCTCTCCCGCGCGTTCGCGCACTCCGACATCCGCAAGCAGGGCAGCGGTAACTCCGGTACCACCAACATGCTGCGCGTCATGGGCCGCAAGATGGCGCTCATCACCCTGGCCTGCGACATGCTCAAGGGCATTGTCGCCGTGTTCATCGGCCGCTGGCTGGTGGGCGGCACGCAGGGCGAAATCCTGGGCGCACTCGGCGCGATTCTGGGCCACAATTTCCCTGTCTTCTTCGGCTTCAAGGGCGGCAAGGGGATCGCCACCAGCTTTGGCTGCCTGCTGATCGTCTTTCCGCCGCAGACGCTCGCGGCGTTCGCCGTCTTCCTCATTCTGTTTCTGGTGACGCATTACGTCTCCGTCGGCTCCATCGGCGCGGCGGTCACGCTGCCGATCTTCGTGCTGCTGACCACGGAATACGACCCCATCATCTGGACCGCAGTGGTGTTTGTCGGGCTGCTGGCCATCGCGCGGCACAGCCAGAACATCGTCCGTCTGATGCATCACACGGAAAACAAGATCGATTTCAGCGTGTTCAAGGAAAAGAAACAATAAACGATCCGGGCAGGACGGCAACACCACGTCCTGCCCCGTTTTTATCCCGTTTTAGCGCACAAAACCACAGGCCCAGCCGGTGGAGTAAAAATCTTAAGATAGAAGAAATCCTCCTCTGTGATAATCAATGCAAGGTCTGCCAGCCGCAAAGGAACAGAGGGGGATTTTGTCATGAAAGACATGCCTCCCTTCGCCACGGGCATGGTCATCCTTCGCGGATATGCCGAGGCCATGAACCAGTTCAAACCCGCGCGCTCCCCTGACGGCCGTTCGCAGGATGGATATGGTACTGAGCTTTTCGCAGATCCGGCGGACACGCCTCTCACCGTCGGAGGCGCACGCGCCATCGTGCGGCGATAAGCGCTATCCCACAAAACAGCGCGGACAGGATTCTCCCCTGCCCGCGCTTCGCCATACCGGCGGATTATGTTGGTACTCTACTGCTCGGTCACTTCCGTCGTCCCGCTGTCATCTATCATCTGCGCGCCCGCCGTGCGCCTGCGCGTAGGCAGACAGATCACCTGCCCGGTGACAAAGTCGCTCGGCAGCAGATTGGGATTGAGCCGCAGCAGCTGCTCGACATTGGTTCCGTTGACCTCCGCGATCTCATCGAGCGTATCGCCCTCCTGAATGCGGTATACCGGGCCGCCGTTCTCGCACAGGCCGCGGTCGCCGTTGGGCGGCACGCAGAGCACATCGCCCGGGCGCAGCGCCGTAAGGCGGATATCCTCGTTGTACTCCCTGAGCGCGCGCAAAGAGACGTTGGAGGCGAGCATCACATCCACCACGCTCTGCCCCTGCTGCACCGTATACGCCGAGGAACCCACCGGGCAGGATCGGCCCTCTCCCGTCGGGATGCACAGGATATCCCCCACAAGCAGCCTGCCCGCCGCGATAGCCGGGTTGGCGTTCATCAGCGTGCGCACGCTGACGCCGAACTTCCTGGCGATCAGGTAGAAGCTGTCGCCCCTTTGCACCCTATAGGACTGGCTTCCCGAAGGACAGCCGCTGACATCCGGGTCAATCGCCGTTTGATTGATCAGGTCTTCGCTGTTGCCCGTCGTGTTATTGATCACGTTATCCATCAAAAACAGCCCCTTTCGACGTTCTGCTCTAAGCTTATGCGTCGAGGGGCTGTTTGTGACTGGAGGAATGAAAAATCGCGGATCAGCCCAGCACGGTGCCGTCCGGATGGAAGAGCGGAAGCTTCTCAAGATAAATGATATCCCCGCGCTCCTGCGCGTCGCCCTCCGCCAGAATGGCCATACGGCCGCAGATTTCGCCGCCCGCCTCTTCCACAAGCTTCTCAAGCGCGGCCAGAGACTCGCCCGTGGAAATCACATCGTCGACGATCAGGATGCGCTTGCCGCGCATGAGCGCAGCGTCCTCGCCGTCGAGGTAAAGCCTCTGCACATGATCGGTTGTAATGGAGCGCACCTCGACGCTGAATACATCGCGCATGTAAAGCTTGGCGCCCTTGCGCGCGAGGAGCCACTTCTTCGCCCCCATCTGGCGCGCCATTTCATAGGCCAGCGGGATGCCCTTGCTCTCCGCCGTGATCAGATAATCGAACTCCGGCGCCTTTTTGAGCAGCTCCGTCGCGCAGGCCTGCGTCAGCTCACAATCGCCGAAGATCACGAACGCACCAATGGACAGCTTGTCGTTCAGCGGACAGATGGGCAGGTCGCGCTCGCAGCCAGCGATTGTCATATGATAATGGTTCGGCATACATGTTCCTTCTTTCGTTTCATCTGCGCGCTCTCGCGCATCAGGTGTGATCATTTTTATTATACACTGATTCGTTTTCTTGTCAATGAAAAGCCCCTTGTTTTTTTGCAAAAAAACGAAGGAAAACAACAAACCGACCGGTGGTCTTCTATTTTTCTCATATGTTTCCCGTATTTTTTTCTTTTTTGTTCGTGTTTTTCATCCGACTATTTCGGAGATTATCACGTTTTTGTCATAATATGATGACCTCTCTTTCCCGGTATTCCTACACCATGCATGCGTATATTTCCATATTTCAGCACGTTTTGTTCCCCTCCGCGCCCGTCCGTTTGTCACAAACTTCCTTCTCCTCTCCTCAAAATATATCTTTTTCTTAACGTTCGAGGCCCCAATATTTTATTTTTTTCCTTTCTCTTCGGCTTGACGCCCCCTGTTCTTTCGTGATAAGATGGATGCAATGGCAAACTAAATGTTGTGTCTTTTTTTCGCTCAGAATCAAGATATGGTGTTTTTTACTTGCCGACACCACTACATAGAGAGAAGTGTGCGTCCATGTACGTCATCAAGAAAGACGGAACCAAAGAGCCGTTTCACGTGGAGAAGGTCGTTGTGGCCGTCAACAAGAGCGCTGAGCGCGTGCTATATACCTTTACCCAGGAGGAGCTCGACTTCATCTGTCGTTTTGTGACGGAAAAGTGCGAATCCCTGGGATGTGAAGGCATCCGCATCGAGCAGATGCACAATTTCGTGGAGGGGGCTCTCGACGCGATCAACGCCTCCGTCGCCAAGTCCTACCGCGACTACCGCAATTACAAGACCGACTTTGTGCAGATGCTCGACACGGTCTACAAGAAGTCGCAGTCGATCATGTATATCGGCGACAAGGAGAATTCCAACGCGGACAGCGCGCTCGTCTCCACCCGCCGCAGCCTGATCTTCAACCAGCTCAACAGGCAGCTCTATCAGAAGTTCTTCCTCAACGTGGAGGAGCTTCAGGCGCAGCGCGACGGCTACATCTACATCCACGACATGTCCGCCCGCCGCGATACGATGAACTGCTGCCTGTTTGACGTGGGCGCGGTGCTGCGCGGCGGCTTTGAGATGGGCAACCTCTGGTACAATGAGCCCAAGACGCTCAATGTGGCGTTCGACGTCATCGGCGATATCGTGCTGTCCGCTGCCAGCCAGCAGTACGGCGGCTTCACCGTCTCCTGCGTCGATCAGCTGCTTGACCCGTACGCCGAGAAGAGCTTCATTCTCTTCACCGACCGCTACCGCGCGATGGGCCTGTCCGACGAGCGCGCCGAGGAAGAAGCGATGAAGGATATCGTCAATGACTTTGAGCAGGGCTTCCAGGGCTGGGAATACAAGTTCAACACCGTCGCCTCCAGCCGCGGCGATTATCCCTTCATCACCATGACCCTGGGCCTGGGACAAACGCGCATGGCCAGGCTCGCCAGCAAGCTGTTCCTCAAGGTGCACGCCGGCGGCCAGGGCAAAAAGAACAACAAAAAGCCGGTTCTCTTCCCCAAGCTCGTCTTCCTTTACGACGAAAACCTGCACGGCCCCGGCAAGCCGCTCGAGGACGTGTTTGAAGCAGGCATCGACTGCTCCTCCAAGACCATGTATCCCGACTGGCTCAGCCTCACGGGCGAGGGCTATGTCGCCTCCATGTACAAAAAGTATGGCGAGGTCATCAGCCCGATGGGCTGCCGCGCCTTCCTCTCCCCGTGGTATGAGCGCGGCGGTATGGAACCCGCCGATGAACACGACAAGCCCGTCTTCGTCGGCCGGTTCAATATCGGCGCGGTGTCGCTGCATCTGCCCCTGATTCTGGCCAAGGCCCGCAAAGAGGGGCGCGATTTCTACGAGGTGCTCGACTATTACCTCGAGCTCATTCGCCGTCTGCACATCCGCACCTACGCCTATCTCGGCGAAATGCGCGCGAGCACCAACCCGCTGGCCTACTGTGAGGGCGGCTTCTACGGCGGCCATCTCGGGCTGTACGACAAGATCAAGCCCCTGCTGAAGAGCGCGACGGCCTCCTTCGGCTACACCGCGCTCAACGAGCTGCAGGAGCTCTACAACGGCAAGAGCATCTACGAGGACGGACAATTCGCCCTTGAGGTCATGCAGCATATCAACGACAAGGTGGCCGAATTCAAAAAGGCGGACGGCAACCTCTATGCCATCTACGGCACGCCGGCGGAAAGCCTTTGCGGCCTCCAGATCGAGCAGTTCCGCAAGCTCTACGGCATCGTGGAGCACGTTTCCGACCGCCCTTACGTCTCCAATTCCTTCCACTGCCACGTCACCGAGGACATCACGCCCATCGAAAAGCAGAACAGCGAGCAGCGCTTCTGGAACCTCTCCAACGGCGGCAAGATTCAATACGTCCGCTATCCGATCAGCTACAACAAGGACGCCATCCGCACGCTGATCCGCCGCGCCATGCGCATGGGACTGTACGAAGGTGTCAATCTTTCGCTCGCCTATTGCGACGACTGCGGGCATCAGGAGCTTGAAATGGACGTCTGCCCGAAATGCGGCAGCAAGAATCTCACCAAGATCGACCGCATGAATGGCTACCTCTCTTACTCGCGCGTGCACGGCGAGAGCCGCCTCAACGACGCGAAGATGGCGGAAATCGCCGAGCGCAAGAGCATGTGAGGCGCCATCCCATGAACTATCACAACATCACCGTCGACGATATGCTCAACGGTGCGGGTTTGCGCGCGGTGCTTTGGGTCTCCGGCTGCGATCATCGCTGCCCCGGATGCCAGAATCCGCAGACCTGGCCCGCATGCAGCGGCATCGCGTTTGACGAAGCGGCCAAGGCCGAGCTATTCTCCTATCTGGAACGGGACTACATCGACGGCATCACATTTTCCGGCGGCGATCCGCTCTTTGCGCCCAACCGCGAGACGATTGGCACGCTGATCACCGAAATCCGTAAGAGATTTCCCGCCAAGACGATCTGGCTCTACACCGGCAGCCTGTTTGAGGACATCCGCTGCCTGCCGTTCATTCCGATGATCGACGTCATCGTGGACGGACCCTACATCGAGCGACTGCGCGATGTGCAGCTCCACTGGAAGGGCAGCAAAAACCAGCGGGTCATCGACGTCAGGAAAACGCTTGAGCGCGGAACAATCGTCCTGTGGGACTGACGCACGACAGAAAGAGGGATTTTTCATGGTTCGCATCGCCCGGTTTGAAAAGGTGTCCGTTCAGCGCTTTGTGACGGACTGGATCGCCACATTCCCGCAGCAGACGGTTGAGCAGGCCGTGCTCACCTATGAGCGCATCAAGCTTCCCTGCCGCGCGACGAGCGGCTCCGCGGGATACGATTTCTTCACGCCGGTGGGCTTTGAGCTGGCCGCCGGCAGCAGCATCAAGATTCCGACCGGCGTGCGCGCGCTGATCGAGGACGGCTGGGTGCTTACGCTCTATCCGCGCAGCGGGCTGGGATTTAAATATCGCTTTCAGCTCGACAATTCCGTCGGCGTGATCGACAGCGATTATGCGCGCTCGGACAACGAGGGCCACATCTTCCTGCGCATGACCAACGACAATCGCGAGGGAAAGGGCCTGCGCGCCCCGGTGGGAACGGCATTTGCGCAGGGCATCTTCCTGCCCTACGGCATCACCGTGGACGACGACGTGCAGACCGTCCGCAACGGCGGCCTCGGCTCGACTACGCGCTGAATCACATTCCATGCGGACACGGTCTGAACGCCGTGTCCTTCATCTTTGAGGAAGTGTTGCAATATGGCATTCGACATTCAATCATATCCCGCGGATAAGCGCGCGTGCTACGATCTCATTCTTGCCCAGGCCGCGGCGCTCATGGATGGAATCACGCATCCCATCGCGAACATGGCGAACATGGCCGCACTGCTTTGGCAGAGCATGCGGGATATCAACTGGTGCGGCTTCTATCTGATGGATCATGGCGCGTTGCTGCTCGGCCCATTTTGCGGCCTGCCTGCCTGCATACGCATCCCGCTGGGGCGCGGCGTATGCGGCAGCGCAGCCGGGCAGGATGCCGTTCAGCGCGTGCACGATGTACACGCTTTCCCCGGACACATTGCCTGCGACGGCGCATCCAACTCCGAAATCGTCATCCCCATTCATCGCGATGGCCGCGTGATCGGCGTGCTGGACATCGACAGCCCGACCATTGGTCGGTTCGACGAAACCGACCAGGAGATGCTTCTGCGCCTTGTCCATCTCATCGAGACACGGTGCGATTTTTCAAATGCCATGTATCTTGTATAAACAGCGGCCAGTGGCCGCTTCCACTCCCGAAAACCGCTGCATATCGACCGATGAAAGCGAACGCGTCCGGTTTTTTACCCCATTTCCTATAAAGCGAACCAGCGGCCAGTGCCCGCTTCCACTTCCGAAAATCACTGCAAACCGCTCGGTTAAGGTGAACGCAGCCGATTTTTCTCCATTTCCTATAAAGTGAACCAGCGGCCAGTGGCCGCTTCCACTCCCAAAAATTGCTGCAAACCGCCCGGTTAAGATGAACGCAGCCGATTTTTCTCCATTTCCTATAAAGTGAAAAGAAGGAGGCTGTACGCCTCCTTCTTTTATTGATCATGCGCTGAGCTTTGTTTTTTGGTACATTGCTTTTTCTCTCCTTCGGAGAAAAACTCTGCCGACGATCTGAGGAGACCGGACACACCGTCTCCTTCTTTTTGTTTTTGCACCTGAGCGCTTCACGCGCGCCCCCGCTTGGGCCAGGGCATCCCACTCGTCCGCCACTGCTCCGATACCTGACGGCTTTGAAAAAGCCCGCCCTGCCGCGAAGTGATGCCCGTCATAGGATTGATTCATGCACACCCGCGCACATCAGCGCGGCATCACACCGTTCCTTTCGCCGCAAGCACGCGCTCGATGATCTGCGCTACGCCGCATTCGTCGTTACGTGCTGTCTGATAGCGGCAGACAGCGCAAACCTCGTCCGTCGCATTGCCCATGGCGACGCTGTGAAATGCGTATTCGAGCATCGAAATATCGTTGCCCGCGTCCCCCACGGCCATCACCTGCTCGCGCGCAAGCCCCATGTGCTCCGCCACCTGGCGAAGCGCCGCACCTTTGCCCGCATCCGCCGGCATGATCTCGATATTGCCCTCCGCGGAGCTGGTAATCTGTAAATGCGGCAGCTCCCTGCGCAATATGGCGCGCGCCTCGGGAATCCGCCGGTCCGGCGCATCGCCGCCAAAACCATCGCTCACGACGAAAAACTTCATCACGCCGCGATCCGCGGCGCTGCGCAGGGCTTCCTCCCCATACGCGGCCTCGATCAGCCCGCGCACGACGAGGTGATACGGCTTCGGCGAATCGCCCTGCACCGTGCTGACTCTCCCATCCTCGAAGCCATTGATCATCAGCCCGAACGGGAGGAGCAGCTCGATAATGCGGTGCGCGTCCTCCGGCGCAAACTGGCGCCGCAGCAGGATGCGTCCGTCTGGCAGCGGGCCATTGCTAGCGCGCGTGCCGTTTCCCGCGATGATCATGCAGGGCATCCCCAGCCGTGTGATAAAATCGCTGGCATCCTCCAGCATTCGCCCTGTACAGATGCACACGCGAATCTGCGCCGCATCCGCACGCCGAATTGCCTCGATGTTGCGCTGAGGCACGGTATGATGGTCGCTGAGCAGCAGCGTGCCATCCATGTCCAATGCAATCAAACGCACTCTCCTCATACTCTTTTTCCTCCGTACCTCAGTTAAAATGGGCAATCGACCGAAAAACTGCGCCCATTCAGATAGGCAAGCGCCCCCTCCGCCCGCACAACCAGCCGGGTCGCCCACAGCTGCTGACGCTTCAGCCCCAATTGGCGATTGAGCTGCCGGTCGCCGTACTTATCATCGCCCAGGATCGGATGGCCGATATGCGACAGATGCGCGCGGATCTGATGCGTCCGTCCGGTGATCAGCTCCACCTCAAGGCGCGCAAACTCTCCGCCGCTCATCACCCTGTACGCGGTGACAATCTCATGCGCGCCCCGGGCCGGATAATCCGTCACGGCCACGCGGGAGAGCTGCGCATCCTTGCGAAGCCATGCGCGCATCACCGCCTCACGCTGCGTGGGGCAGCCCTTCACCCGGCAGGTATAAAACTTCTGAAACGTCCGCTCCGAAAATGCCTGCACCGCCGATTCGTACGCGGAATCCTCCTTGGCAAACAAAAGCAGACCACCGGTCTGCACATCGAGTCGGTGGCAAAGATGCACTTGGTCTGTTTTTTCGCCCCGGCGCGTGAGCTCGGCGAGCACGCGCGTGAGCGCGCTGTCCCCGGCCAGCGGATTCTCCTCATTCTGCGCCGGAATCCCCTGAGGTTTGTTGATCAGCAGGATATGCTCGTCCTCAAAGACGATCTCAGGAGGCATGAGCGCCTTGCCCGCCGACGCGAGCGCCGCTTTGGGCCAATAGACGCGAATCTCCTGCCCGGCGCTCACACGCACGTCGCCCGTCATGCGCTCTCCATCGATGCGCACATCCCGTCTCTTCACCGCCTCCTTGACCGCCCAAAGCGGCACATCCGCGGTCTGCATGAGCAATCGGGAGAGCATCAGCCCATCCTGCTCCTGTGATACGGTGAACTGCATAATAGCAGGTTCCTTTCTTTTGCAGCGTTATTGCAGCGCGGCGCGCTCCGCGCACTCGATCCACTTGGGCGTCATGTAGTACATATTGGAGAGCGCGCCCCGCATCGACGGCGAAATGTAGACGATCAGCGACGCCTGGAGCACCTCCTCCATCGCGGCCAGCGGCGCGCCCTGCTTGCACAGGAAGCGCAGCGTTCTGGCGACATCCTGCGCCTGATGCCCCTCGCGCAGCGCGCCTGCGATGGAACGCTCCAGCTCCTCCTGAAGCGGGATCTCCTCGGGCAGGATGTCCATCATCGTGCACAGATCGCCCTGCGGCGGCATCAGAATGCCCGGCTTGCGGCGTCCGGAGCTGATCAGATGATGCGGATCGGCCAGCGCCGGATGCAGGAGCATCACACCGCCGCTGTAATCCACGCAGTCAAAGCTCGCCCACAGATATCGCCGGGAAAGCTGCATCAGCAGCTCGTCATCCTTGCCGCTGCCCAGCACCTCATGCAGGATCAGCTGCTGCGGCTGGCGGTCATCCATCGCGCCGACGCGATAGAGCGTTCCCGAGAGATAGGCGCTGAAGGCATCCAGCCGCTGGCGGACATGCTCATGCTCCGCGCGGGAAAACGCCTGGGCCACCGGGCGCACCACCGGCGTCTCCAGCTCGATAAACGGCTTGCCGGAAACCAGCCCCACGCTCGCCCACAGCCTGAGAGAAAGCGCCCGCGCCGCCTCCAGCTCCAGCGCATCCTCGATTTGCGCGCTGCCGCCCAGTATCAGCGCCCGCTCCACGAGCTCGTGCTCCTCATGCGACAGGCAATCGGCCTGCTGGCAGATGCTGCCCAGGACGCTCTTCCACACCTCCGAGAGCTGCTGCGTGCGCATCGGCTTGCGCTCGATATCCTGCCAGCACTGTTCGAGCTTGCGCTCAAACGCACTGGGCGCAAGCGCTTCCAGCCGTCCGGCGCCCAGCGGAGGCAGCTGGCTGACCATCTGATCAAACCGCCGCCTCTGCATCGCATCGATGGTCTTCTCCTGCCATCCGCCAATGAACACTTCTTCCTGCCTGAACATACATGATCCCCCTACGATTTGATTGCATTTTTACCCTTTCAGCCCCGCAAATCGCGCAGCGCATAGCAATGGCACCCGTGCTTTTCCATGGGTGCCACTTGCCAGCGTTTATCTTTTGGACATCGTGTATTGCGTGTAATCAGTCCACCTTGAGCACCCAGCCGAACGGGTCCTCAACCTCGCCGAACTGGATACCGGTGAGCGTGTCATAGAATTTCTGGGTCAGCGTGCCGATCTGGCCACCGGAAATGATGATCTCCCGGTCATTCCAGGCCAGACGTCCCACAGGGGAGACGACGGCAGCCGTACCGGAGCCAAACGCCTCCTCCAGCTCGCCGTTCTTGGCGGCGTCGAACACATCCTGCACGGTGATGCGGCGCTCGTCCACAGGAACGCCCATGTGCCCGGCCAGCTTGATGATGGAATCGCGCGTAATGCCGCCGAGGATGGAGCCCAGCAGCGGCGGGGTGACCAGCGCATCCTTGAACTTGAAGAACATGTTCATCGAGCCCACCTCTTCGATGTACTTGTTCTCCTTGCCGTCGAGCCAGAGCACCTGCTCATAGCCCTTCTTCTCCGCCAGATCGCCGGCCAGGATGGAGGCCGCGTAGTTGCCGCCGGTCTTGGTGAAGCCGACGCCGCCCTTGACCGCGCGCACAAGCTCCGGCTCGACATAGATGCCCACCGGCGCGAGGCCCTTCGGGTAGTACGCGCCGGACGGCGAACAGATGATGAAGAAGCGATAGGTATGGGACGCATGCACGCCCAGCATCACATCGGTGGCGATCATCGTCGGACGAATATACAACGAGGTGCCCGGCGCGGAGGGAACCCAGTCCGCATCCGCATGGATGAGCGCCAGCAGACCGGCAAGCGCCTCCTCCACATCGATGGCGGGCATGCCCATACGCGCGGCAGAGCGATTCATGCGCTCAAAATTGTCGCGCGGGCGGAAAAGCTGCAGGCCGCCGTCCTTGCGGCGATAGCACTTCATGCCTTCAAAAATTTCCTGCGCATAATGGAAAACCGTGCTGGCCGGGTCCATGACGAACGGGCCGTAGGGCACCACGCGCGCATCGTGCCAGCCACGTCCCAGCTCATAATCCATGATGAACATGTGATCGGTGAAGATTTTGCCGAATCCGAGCTTGCTCTCGTCCTCCGGCTTCTTCTTCGGGTTGCTCGTCAGCGTCACAGGAATATCGTACATATCCGTATCCTCCATCAAAGTTCGAAAATTCGACGAACTTCGGGGCAAATCGCCTCAAATCGTAACAGCTTTATTTTATCGCCATCCACCGGCGCTGTCAAGGGTTCACTTTGTCGATTGTGGCGGAATCTTGAAGATTCTGCAAGAATGCGGCGAAAAATTTTCACCTGCTCTGCTATTTCCGCACAGATTCGCCATGTTCCGCCAAAGTCCCGCCGTCGGGGCGCAGAAAAAAGCGGCCGCAATTCACGCAGCCGCTTCCCATGCCCGGTATGCCGGGCGAACATATGCCGTTGCGCCGCAACGAGCCGGGCCATTACCCCTTATATCTCCCGCCCCCGCGCGCGGCACCCGTCTGCGCGTGCAGCACGGCGATGGACAGCGCGATCAGCAGCAGCGCCGCTGCCAGAATCGCCGCCAGGCTCACCCACGCCACACGGCCAAAGCCCGCGATGTTTGCCGCCGTGTAGATATCGGACAGGCGCATGGTGTTCTGCATCGTATTGTGCAGGATGCCCGTCTGGCTCGCCAGCAGCATCACCAGCGCAACCGCAGGATTGAGGAAAATCGTGACCGGCATCGTGACCAGCGCGTCCCAGCCGCCCGCCAGCCTTTCAAACGTCTCAATCGTGTAGCGCGCCGCAAACGGGCCATGCTTGGCCAGCCCCCACGTGCCTGCGCCGATGATGAAGATCATCAGATACGCGGCGATGATCGCCGTCAGGGAGCGCCGCATGCACACGGACATCACCATGCCCACCGAAAGCGCCGCCAGCGCGATGACCAGCAGATAGGCAAGCGTCACCGCGATGTCCGTCACCGGCACGCCGCCCGTCACATAGGCCAGCGCCATCACCGGCGCGCCGCACAGAATCAGCAGCGCAAGAAAGGCAAAGTTCTCCATCATCTTTCCCAGCACGATCCGCCGCGTGCCCACGCCCGTGACCAGAAGCAGATCAAACGTCTGCCGCTCACGCTCGCCCGCAATGCTGCCCGCGCTCAACGCCGGAGCGACCAGCAGGATCAAGAGGAATTGCAGCGCTGTCAGCCAGATGTACCACTCCGTGCTGATGCGCGCCTGCCAAACGGCAATGCCCTGGCCAAAAAAGCGCGTCAGCTGGCAAAGCGAAAAGATCAGCAGCACCGCGGCGTATGCCGTCACGATCACCGGCGTCTTCACCGTGCGCATCCGCCTGCGCGCGGAGGATTCAAAAATCGGGTTGAGCATCATCGTTCGTCACCTCCATAAACACCTTTTCAAGCGACGCCCGCTCGCGATGGAAATCGCACACAGGCGCGCCGAGCTCCACCAGCGCCCTGAGCGCAGCGGCATCCTGATCCTCCTGTGAGGCAATGCGCCAAAGCGTCTCCCCGTCCCTGCTCGGCGCGGCGCCGCACAGCGCAAGCAGCCGCTCCTCCGCCCGCGCGGCAAGCGCCTCCTCCATCACCCCGTCAAAGCGGATCACCAGCGAGGAGCCGTTCATCCTGCGCTCCAGCTCCTCCACCGGGCCGCTGAACACCAGACGCCCTTTTTCCAGAATCGACAGCGACGTGCACAGCTCGCTTAGCTCCGGCAGAATGTGGGACGAGATCAGCACCGTCTTGCCCATTCTCCCGATCTCCCTGAGGATGTCGCGCATCTCCGCGCGCGAGCGCGGGTCCATGCCGGACGCAGGCTCATCCAGAATCAGCAGCTTGGGATCGTGCATCAGGGCGCGCGCCAGGCAGAGCCTTTGCTTCATGCCGCGGGACAAATCGTCCACATATGCCTCGCGCTTTGACGTGAGCGCCGTCAGCGCGAGGAGTTCATCGATCCTGTGGCGGCGTGCCTTGGCGCTCATGCCCACACAGCCCGCGTAAAAATCGAGATACTCCCACGCCTTGAGGTCATCATACACGCCAAAGAAGTCCGGCATGTATCCCACCAGCGCGCGCGCCCTCTGAGGCTCCCGCGTCACGCTGATCTCATCCACGAATGCCTCGCCCGACGTGGGGCGCATCAGCGTGGCGAGAATACGCATCGCCGTCGTCTTTCCCGCGCCGTTGGGGCCGACAAAGCCGTGCAGCTCGCCCGCCGCCACCGCCAAATCAAGCGCATCGAGCGCCAGTGTCTTTCCATATCGCTTGCTGAGTTTCTCGCATCGGATCATGCCCCGTCACTTCCTTCCACGATGATCTCCGGCACACCGTCATTCTGCATCCAAGCGCTGTACCGCAGGAACAGTTCGCCCTGTCCGTCGACCGCATGCCTCAAAAGCTCTCCGTCGATGGTCACGTGCGTCCTGCCGCTCAGCGGCACCCACTCGTTCAATTCATGATCATACACCTCGAGATAGACAGATTCGTTGTAATATCTCGCCGTCACAGCCCGGATCTGGGTGATCTTGTCCAGCGGCACATTTTCGATCATATATCCAAAGCACGTTCCCTCATCGTCCGTCATATATTTGGATGCCAGCTCGTCCCCCATCCGCGGCCTTTCGTTCTCATCGACCGTGGCCTGATACGCCTGGATTTCTCCCTGCGGGATGTAATAATAGCCGTTCTCCTCGTTGATCTCCATGGCAATCTGTTTGATCACCATGCTGCTCTGCGCGGTACGCGTGATGGGCCTGCCGTTGGCCATCAGCTGCGTACAGGGAATCTGCGGCGTCAGCGCGATGAGAACACAGCTGAAACCGTCCACCCCGGTGGTCATATTCAGCCGCCTTTCCTTCAAATCCCGGCGGTATTGCTCATCCTCACTCAGGCTGCTGGTCTTGAAGTCCGCCTGCGTCGACAGCTCAGGGTTCACACAGGCGTCGCTCATCGCATAGGTATTCACCTCAAACGGCAGCATCTTCCCCTCCGGAATCAGCAATCCGTTTTTATCGTTAAACTCCACCTGATCCATGCGCGCAAGCTGCACCTGCGCCATCTCGCCCGCACGAATGCTCCCAATCGCCGCGTAGCCCACGTCGGTCAGCAGCACGGCATCCTCCAGATCGGTATCCGTGCTGTTCTCAATGGATACGTGCAGACCGTCCTCCTCCATCCATGCCCTGGCTTCGATGGCGCCCTGCGGCGCCCTGTCGCTGCGCACAATCAGATTGCGCGTAAACCATGTGGCCTGCCCACAAAGCTCGATAAACGGCTCATCGCCCAGACCAATCCTGTCGCGCAGCTCCATATTGACGAGCGGCTCATTAAAGCTGTTGAAATAGCCGTTGGTTCTGCGCTCAATCACAGAGCCATCCTCGGCGGTGATCACCATCCGGTCCTGACCGGCATAGCTGATGCTGACGGATTCCTCCGTCACAGCCCGATTCTCCTGATCGTACAGCGTCACATGCACAGAGGACGCCGCCGGCGTTTGCAGCCCCAGCTGCCCACCGAGCAGCACCACAATCCCCACGCAGACAATTGAAACCGCTGGGATCACGAACCACAATTCCTTGCTGCGGTCAAGCCGCTTCATGAACACGTACAGCCCAATGCCTGCCACGATCACGTAGGCCGCCAGAAATACCGCCACCGGCAGGATGCCGTTGTCCACATCCACGCGCTGAATCTCCGTGAGCGACTCATAGATGGAAAAATTCTCCTGATTATAGCTCTTGAAAACGTCGTTGTACCATTCCTTGTCATAGGCAAGCAGCACGCGCTGCCAGAGCGTCTCCTCGTCGGCCGCCCGCCTGATCGGTTCCTCTGACAGGCTGAATGCACAGGTGAGCACAACGCCGCTGCCGCACTTACTCGCGGTGAGCAGGTTTTTCCCCTCAAGCGCGGCCAGGACGGTGGCATCCCCCGCATCCAGCGCGCGAACCGGCGTGGTATCGCCGCCTTCCGCCTCGCTCGTCGCCTTGGCATATGCCATCAGCGCGGGCACAACGTCCGTCAGCTCCTGCGCAGTGCGCGCCGCCTGCACGCCCGTCAGCTCCGCGAACCAGGCCAGGGAATTCGCCGTGGCTTTGCCCGTTCCCAGGATCACCACGCCGCCGGACTTCACCCATTTAAGCAGCCTTTGCTGCTGTGCCTCGGAAAGGCTTCCCACATCAAATCCGTCAATCGCCAGCACATCAAACGCGCTGAGCTCCCGTTCATCCTGCGCGACCAACTCCTCGTCAAGCCGCACCGGATAGATGATCTCCCTGCGCCCCAATTCGTCATTCGCCTGGCTGACGGCCATCGCCTCCGCAAGCGAATCGTCGTCGCTGAGCACGCCTGTGATCATCGATGCCTGCTGCACGACGTTCTTCGCCGTGACGCTGCACGCGCCGATCTCATCACCCTGATCATCCGTCAGCGTCACATCGAATGTGCGCTGCATGTTCAGCGGCAATATGGTCAGATGGAATGTCTGCGTATCTCCGGCCTTTACGCTCACAGGGAGCTCCAGCCTGTCGTAGATGCTGATATCCGCGCCGATATCGACGGCAAGCACGCCGGACACATCGTCATTGGTCGCGCGCACCGTCACCTCAAGCGGATACCAGCGGCCGTTGAGGATGGTGCCGTCATAGCCCACCTCCGCCCGCAGCAGCGCGTGATTCTCCGCCGAAGCGCCGACCGCCGCTGCCGCCAGAATGACCGTCAAGAATACGATCATCGCTATCCGTTCCAATCGCTGTTTCAATGTACATCTCCTCCTCGCCAGCGAATTGATCCTGTTTTTGTGGCTTCTGTCTTTAAGACGACGGAAGAGAGGCCAAAATTTCACATTTCACGCATTTTTTCTCATTTTTTACTTTATCGGCTGATTGGCAGCGGTTTTCGGGAGGGGAAGCGGCCACTAGCCGCCTTTGCTTTATCGAAAATAGCATCAAAATCGGCCGTTCGCCCTCATCGAGCAATTTGCAGCGGTTTTCGGAAGGGGAAGCGGCCACCGGCCGCTTTTGTCGGGGAGATTCTACGGACAAATTAAAAGCCCGACAGGCGCACCACGCAGCCAAATCGGGCTGAAATTTTTATGAATGGACGCCATACAAGGCGCGTGATTACGCCCTGTCCTCCTCTGCCCAGCGCATGCTGCGCTGAACGGCCTTGTGCCATCCGCCAAGCACGGCCTCGCGCTGTGCCTCGTCCATCTGTGGCGTCAGGCTCAGATCCATCTGCCAAACGCGGCGAATGGCATCCATATCCCTCCAGACGCCGACGGCCAGACCGGCCAGCAGCGCCGCACCCAGAGCCGTCGTCTCAATGACGGACGGACGGATCACCCTGCACCCCAGCACATCCGCCTGGAACTGCATGAGGAACTGGTTCGCGCTTGCGCCGCCGTCCACGCGCAGCTCGCGCGGCTTCTGCCCGCAGTCAGAGGCCATGGCAAAGACCAGATCGGCCGACTGATAGGCAATCGATTCGAGCGCGGCGCGAACGATATGCGCGCGCCCCGTTCCCCGCGTCAGGCCGATGATCGTTCCCCTGCTGTACATATCCCAGTACGGCGCACCCAGGCCGGTAAACGTCGGCACCATGTAAACGCCGCCATTGTCCGCCAGAGAGCGCGCGATTGTCTCCGTCTCCGAGGCGCGTTCGATCAACTTCATCTCGTCGCGCAGCCACTGAATCGCCGCGCCCGCGACGAACACGCTGCCCTCAAGCGCATACGTGCATTTGCCGCCAATGCGCCAGGCGATGGTGGACACCAGCCCGTTTTGGCTTTTGGCGGGCGCATCGCCCGTGTTCATCAGCAGAAAGCAGCCAGTGCCGTACGTATTCTTCATCATGCCGCTTTCAAAGCAGCCCTGCCCGAAGAGCGCGCTGTGCTGATCGCCCGCCAGGGCCGCCACGGGGATCGCGCGGCCAAGGATGGCCGGATCGAGCATGCCGATGACGCCGGAGGAATCCACCACATCCGGCAGCACGGCCCGTGGGATATTCAGCGCGCGAAGCAGCGCATCATCCCAGGTGTTTTTATGGATGTCAAAGAGCATCGTGCGGCTGGCGTTGGTCGCGTCCGTCACATGCGGACGTCCGGAGATCAGATTCCATGCCAGATAGCTGTCCACCGTACCAAAGCAGATTTCTCCCCGTTCCGCGCGCTCATGAAGATCCAGATGATCGAGCAGCCAGCTGAGCTTGCTCCCCGAAAAATAAGCATCCGGCACAAGCCCGGTCGTCTCGCGGATATACGGCTCCATCCCCTCGTCGCAAAGCCGGCGGATAATAGGCGCAGTACGCCTGCACTGCCAGACGATGGCATTGTACAGCGGCCGCCCCGTCTTTCTGTCCCACAGAAGGGTCGTCTCCCGCTGATTGGTGATGCCAATGGCGGCGATTGCCTCCAGTGGCACGCCGCTGATGCGCACCACCTCGCGCAGCGCATCCACCTGTGTGTTGAGAATAGCCGCCGGGTCATGCTCCACCCAGCCGGGCTGCGGATAAATCTGTTCAAATTCGTAGCTCTTCATGGCCACAATGCGCGCCTGCTCATCAAAGATCACCGCGCGCGAGCTGGTCGTGCCCTGATCCAGCGCAATCACATACTGCTGCATGCGTGTTCCTCCTCTGCGTTTTGCCCGTATAGAAAGATACCGCTGCGGAAAACCGCAGCGGCCAATTTGCTGACGTAAGCATAGCTGCCGTCCATGGCGGGATTGATCCCAGCTATTGCCAGGAGTATTCTCTCTCCCTTCCGGAGGAGAAAACCCTTTTGCTGGCGGTCTGCCCGCCGCGGAAAACCGCGGCGGCATTCGCCGTTTCATGGGGCGCTGAGCCGTCACTCGAGGTTGACAAAGTAGAGCAATCCACCCGTCGTGCCGACGACAATCTGATTGCCGTAAGCCACGGGCGACGCCTGAATCGCGCTGCCGAGATTCAGGGTGCTGATCGTGCTTCCGGTAAAGCCGTCCATCAGGCGGAGCGTGCCGTTCTCATCGCCCATCACGATATAGCTCTTGCCGTCCGCCTGATACAGCGCGATCGGAGAGGAGATGGAGGACACGTCGAGCGGCTGGCTCCAGACCTCCTCGCCCGTCTCCTTGTCAAGGGCATACACGATAGCGTAGTTCGTATCGCCGTCCACGACGTTATTGACGTTGAAGATCACCAGGTCGCTGATGTCGCCCTGACCCACGAGCGGGGAGGCCATCAGTCCCGCGTAGATTCCCTCCGCGGCAGGCTTGCTGGCGTATTTGCCCTTCACGGCGCTCTGGCACTCCCAGATGGTTTCGCCGGTGAGCGCGTTGAGCTTGAGCAGCGCCACCTGGCTGCTCTTGGCGCGCATATTGACGACGTTGCCCGCGTAGAGATAGACGTCATCGCCGTCGCACTCGAGCGAAACGGAAGCCACAATGCTGTCGCCCGTATTCACGGCCCAGACGCATTCCATGGTATTCATGTCCACGCACTGGATGGAACCGGCCATATCACCGAAGTAGACATAGTCGCCATATGCCGCAACACTGGAGACGATCCCCTGCTGGGCGTTCTTGATGCTCGTGCGGTACGCGTAGGAGACCACCTGCGGATCGACGGAGATCTCGGCATTTTCCAGATCAAAATCCGTGTTCATCGAAACGGTATAGAGCATGCCGTTGTCGGCGCCGTAAATCAGCGTATCGGAGCCCGTCTCCACCAGCGCAGAGGTGGACACCTTGCCCACGCTGCTGGAAACTGCGCTCGGGTTGAGGCCGCTTTCAAAGGCGATGAGCTTCTGATTGATCAGGTTATACGTGCGCATGCCGATGATACCGGTGTTGCCGGACACGCTGTCCGCCGTTTGGCCCACGTACAGAAGCGGATAACCATACGGGTTCACGCTCGCCGTCACGGACATCGGGAATCCGACGCTGATCGGATCGCGGGTATAGGCCTGCGTATCCAGATCATAGAAGCAGATGCGGCCGTCGTTACCGGTCACGATCACCTCTTTCAGCGCGGTGGTATTCCGATATTCGTCCTTGATATTCATCATCTCGCGGATATTCTGATACCACTTGACGATAATCGGCTGGCTGCCGTATCCAAAGCCCAGATAAGCCTCCTTGCCCAGCGTCGTGGAGCGGATGGCGCGCACGACAGTGAGCTGCTCCTTCTCCACATCGACGGTGCCATAGGCCGCATTCTGGCGCAGCGGACCGCCGCGGAAGGTGAGCACACCGCCCTGTGCGGTATACTTCTGGGGATCGCCCATGCTGACGGTCTCCGAGCGGCTGTAGCCCTCGCTGACCTGGCCGTCAACCACGACGAAGCTCTCCTTGATCACCTTGGACGGGTCGGTATCCTCCACAGCGCTCGCGCTGCTGGCGATATACGGCACCGGGCTGGGCGTCGGCGTGGGAGTTGGTGTAGGCGTCGGGGTCG
>JAUNJB010000184.1:0-1522 GCA_030535375.1 Clostridia bacterium
ATTGGAAGGCTCATTCCGCCCGATGTATTGCGGGTGGAAGGGGTCTTTTTTGCTTATAAAAAAACACATGATTAAACTGAAGGGATGAAAAAGAATGAAGAGTAAAGCATGGATAATTGCGCTGGTATGCATGCTGCTGTGCATGGCCATTCTGCCGACTGCACTTGCAGAAGGGCAAATCGATACATGGGATGGGACGGCGGATACGTCGTGGTACGATGCGCAAAGCTCGGAGTTTCACATTACGACGGCCGAGCAGCTTGCGGGTGTAACGGAATTGGTTCAGGTTAGCACGGTGAAAAATTTTAAGGATAAAACCTTAATTTTGGAAACGGATGTAGACTTAGCTGGGTGGGAGTGGACTCCGATTTCTACTTTTAAGGGTTTTTTCAATGGAAACGGTCATAGGATTATCAATATGTGTGTGAATGTACAAAAGCGAGGAGGATCCAGCGGCCTTTTTGGACTCCTGTATGATGCCACGGTAGAGAATCTCATTATTGAAAAAGCTGATGTGAAATTCGGTAATCAGTTGACATATCAGGGAATTTTGGCGGGCAGGACTATGGACAGTATAATTAAAAACTGTGGTGTATCCGGCGATTTGATATCGAACAGCAGCCCGTATATCGGAGGACTTATAGGATCCGGCAGAGGGAAAACCAAACTGCAAAACTGCTGGTCCCTTGCAAAAATAGAAGTGGCTTGTACTGCTGATACTGATGGGGCCATGGTGGGCGGTCTGGTTGGAGAATGGGAGGGTCCTGGGGAGATTATCGACAGCTATTTTGCTGGAACGATTGATGCAGCAAGCAACGATTCCTGCGTGGCAGGAATTCTTGGTGCGGGCTTTGATGACGACGGAGTAGTGCAGATCAGCGGCTGTGTATCTTATGGCACTGTGACCGTCTCTTCGACGGCGCCGGGATATAATTTCCATATCGCCGCGTTGGAAGAAAATGTACAAGTCGAAAACTGCATGTGGCCTGATAATCATCAGGATGGTGTTGCTCGGCTTATAATAGAGTGGGACGAGAACACTGGCACTGTTATTATGGATTCGACTTTTGATGAGAAACTTTGCGGCAGCGCTGTGGCTGATTTTTCTGATCCTGCCATAATTCAAAAATTGAATCAGCATTCAAGCACTTCTGGTTTGTGGGCCTTGGGAATTAATGGTTATCCGGTGTTTTCAAGTCAGACCTATTTGATTCGTGGAGATTATGTTGAGGTGGAAAAGGCAAAAAATAAAGTACCTGGCGATTTGTCCCTGTATACCGATGATACTGTCAGTGTCTTGAAAGAATTGCTTGACGGAATCGATATGAACATGAGTATGGATGAGCAAGACAAAATCGATGCTTTGGTGCAGGATATCGGGGAAGCTATCGCGGCGCTGAAATATAAGGAAGCGGACTACACAAAGGTAGACGCGGCGATAGCCAAAGCGCAGACGCTGAGCCCGGGTGACTATGCGGACTTTAGCAAGGTAGAAGCTGCGATAGCGGCGGTGGTGCGCGGG
>JAUNJB010000184.1:1622-5253 GCA_030535375.1 Clostridia bacterium
AGGACATCACGCATCAGGCCGAGGTGGACGCCATGGCGGCGGCAATCGAGGATGCGCTTGCGGAGCTTGGCTATAAAGAAGCGGACTACACAAAGGTGGACGCGGCGATAGCCAAAGCAGAGGCGCTGAACCCGAATGACTATGCGGACTTTAGCAAGGTAGAAGCTGCGATAGCGGCGGTGGTGCGCGGGAAGGACATCACGCATCAGGCCGAGGTGGACGCCATGGCGGCGGCAATCGAGGATGCTATTGCGGGTCTGGAGAGGAATCCGGGGCTGGATATAACCCTTCCCAAAACCGGCGACGACAGCCACATCGTCCTTTGGATTTCGCTCATGCTGGCGGCGGGCGCTGCCCTGACCGGTATGCTGGTTTGCGGTCGAAGAAAGAATTACGACAGATAAATTCACGGGCGCTCCGCAGGCACGATGCCTGCGGGGCGCTCTTTCTGTTCCGGGGAGCAAGAAGGCGATGGCTGATGGAGCGATCTCCCGGCGAAGAAAAGGGATTGACGAATTTGTCCGGGTGGTGTACAGTGAAACAAGCAGAGAATTCATGCCAGGCAGGGCACAGATGAATGAAATTGACCAAAGCTGCCGGGCAGGATACGGAGGGGAAGAGCGTATGACGCTGCTGGAATACCGCATTTTTCATACAGTGACCCAGCAGGGGAGCTTTGCGCGCGCGGCGCAGATGCTGCATTTGACCCCCAGCGCGATCAGCCACGCCGTCAGCTCGATGGAGGAGGCGTGCGGGTTTGCGCTGTTTGTGCGCGGCAAGGGCGGCGTTTCGCTTACGCGCAGCGGGGAGGCGCTCTATCCCGTCATTAGGCAGGTATTAAACGCCGACGAGGCGCTCACTCAGACGGTCGATGAGCTCAAGGGCGTGCAGCGCGGCACGGTGAAGATCGGCGCGTTCAACAGCGTCTGCATGACCTGGCTGCCGCAGATCGTCACGACGTACAAGAAGAAGTATCCCGGTGTGGAGATCGAGATCAACCAGGGCACCTATGACGATGTCATCGAGTGGATCAAGACGGGCGTGGTCGATCTGGGATTCCTTTCTGCGAAGTCGACGCGTGAATTGGCCGTGCATCCGCTTTACAGGGACAGGCTGATGTGCGTGGTGCCCAAGGGATTCAGAACGCGCAATCCCGGCTATATCACGCCGGAGGAGATGCGTCAGGAGACGTTCGTCGTCCAGGGGGACGCGACGGATGCGGATACGCAGGCGTTTTTGGCGAAGTATCGCTTCTCCGTGCGCGCGTCCTGCCGCGTGCTGGATGATCTTTCCACCATCGCGATGGTGGAAAGCGGCTTTGGCATATGCATTCTGCCCAGCCTGATCCTCGAGCGCGCGCATGGCAACGTGGATGCCTATCCCATTGAGCCGATGGAGTACCGTGAGTTTGGTATCGCTGTCCAGAATCCGCAGATGCTTGCGCCGGCTGTGCGCCAGATGGCGGCGCATATCGAGGCGTTTGCCCGCGTCAAGCGCGCGGAGGACCCCGCGACCAACGGGGGATTTGAGCCGGAAAGGTGGATGTGAGCGGGCAGCGGTGATCCCGTGAGCGGCCCGCGTGCGGCCGGTAGGATATGTATGGGGGAGAAGTGCGGACTTGGCGGCCGTCAGAGCTTTACATCCCCTCTTTTTTCGTGCTATAATAACCTATTCGCATCATCAACGATAGCAGAATAAAAGAGGAGAGAAAAGCCATGTTTTCCACGCTCGATATGCATATTCTGGAAATCCTGTGCGAGGATGCCCGCGTCAGCCCGCGCGAAATCGCGGTGATGACCGGCAGCAACGAAGAGCAGGTCGTTTCCGCGATAGACGGCCTCCGGCGCAGCGGCGTGCTGGTGGGCTATCAGACGCTGATCAACTGGGAGCGCACGGACAAGGCGTTTGTTCAGGCGATCATCGAGGTCAACGTACAGCCCCAGCGCGAGAAGGGCTTCGACGCCATCGCCCAGCGCATCATGCAGTATGACGAGGTGAAATCCCTGTATCTGATGAGCGGCGCGTATGACCTGATGGTGCAGTGCGAGGCTGCTACGCTCAAGGAGCTGGCGCAGTTTGTGCACAGCCGTCTGTCCGTTATCGAGGGTGTCACGGGCACCAGCACGCATTTCATGCTGAAGACGTACAAGTATGGCGGTGTCGTCTTTGAAAACGGCGTGAACGACAGAAGGCAGGCGGTGATGCCCTGATGCAGTACGATCGCGTCATCAACAGACGGGTGGCCGACGTGCCGCCCAGCGGTATCCGCAAATTCTTCGATATCGTCAATCAGATGCCCGACGCGATTTCCCTGGGCGTGGGCGAGCCGGACTTTGTGACGCCCTGGGCGATCCGCGACGCGGCCATCCAGTCCATCGAGGAGGGACAGACGCAGTATACCTCCAACTGGGGGCTGGAATCCCTGCGGGAGAAGATCGCCGCGTATCTGCGCATGCGCTACCATGTCACGTACAGCGCCAAGAATGAAATACTCGTCACCGTCGGCGCCAGCGAGGGCATCGATTTGGCGATGCGCGCGCTGATCTGCCCGGGGGACGAGGTGCTCGTGCCCGATCCGGGCTATGTCAGCTATGTGCCGTGCGTCAAGTTTGCGGGCGGCGTGCCCGTGCCGGTGCGCACGTATGCCAGGGATCAGTTCGCGCTGACCCCGGAGGCGCTCACCGCGGCGATCACGCCGAGGACGAAGGCGCTTATTCTGCCCTATCCCAACAATCCCACCGGCGGCGTCATGACCCGCGAGCAGTTGACCGCCATCGCGCGCGTGCTGGAGGGGACGGATATTGTGGTGCTTTCCGACGAGATTTACTCCGAGCTGGTCTATAACGGTCACGAGCATACGGCGTTTGCCGCCATCGAGGGCATGCGCGAGCGCACGGTGACGCTCAACGGGTTTTCGAAGGCGTTTGCCATGACCGGCTGGCGTGTGGGCTATATCTGTGCACCGCGCGAGCTGCTGGCGCCGATGTTCAAAATCCATCAGTACACGATGCTCTGCGCGTCCATCATGAGCCAGAATGCCGCGGACCGCGCGCTGGGCCGCGCGTTTGAAACGGGCTTTGAGGACGTGCGGACGATGGTGCGCTCTTATGACCGCCGCCGCCGTCTGATGGTGGAGAGCTTCAACGGGATGGGGCTTGCCTGCTTTGAGCCGAAGGGCGCGTTCTACGTCTTCCCGTCGGTCGCGTCCACCGGGCTGACCAGCGATGAATTCTGCACCCGACTGCTGGAGAAAAAGCACGTGGCTTGCGTGCCGGGCACGGCGTTCGGCGCTTCGGGCGAGGGGCACATCCGCTGCTCGTATGCGACAAGCCTGGAGAATCTCAATGAAGCGCTTGAAAAGATCCGCGAATTTGTCCGCGGATTGTGAAGCAATTGTGAATGATCAATGAATCATCCATGGCAATTTGGCGAAATCATTGCGTTTTCGGTGTAATGAGCGTATAATTGTGGCGATGGTGATTATCTTGCAACTAAGTATGGAGGGACAGACAGAATCATGAAGAAGACGACATTGCTGGCATTCATGCTGGCACTGGTGCTGGTGTTTGCGAGCGCCTGCGGATCGGATGACAATACGCTGGTCGAGGTGACGGCATCGCCCGAGGTGGAA
>JAUNJB010000025.1 GCA_030535375.1 Clostridia bacterium
AGGTGATGGACAATGTGGACTGCGGCGGCATGGCCGCGCCGGTCGATCTGGAGACAGGCGTGATCAGCGGCGTGGGCGCGAACAAGGCGGGCGAAACCTATGAGCTGCATCCGATGACCGGCAAGCGCATTCCGGGCACGCAGATTCCCTACTGGCAGGAGGTGCGGAAGATGTGCCTTGACGCGATGCACGTCGTGCCGCAGGTGCGCTTTGTCGCATGGGATGTGGCCATTACGCCGGACGGCCCGGTGTTCATCGAGGGCAATTCGTTCCCCAGCCACGCGATTCCGCAGTTCGCGGCGCACTTCCCGGATGGCATCGGCATCTTGCCGCGCTTTGAGGAGTTCATCGATCTATGAGCTGCACGCTTTGCCCGAGAAACTGCCGCGTGGAGCGCGGTGACACGGCGGGCGGCGGCGTCTGCGGCATGGGCACACAGCCCAGGGTTGCGCGTGCGGCGCTGCATATGTGGGAGGAGCCCTGCATCAGCGGCACGCGCGGAAGCGGCGCGGTGTTCTTTTCGGGCTGCGGACTGAGATGCGTATTCTGCCAAAATGAGGCGATCAGCCACGGCGGCACGGGCGAAACCGTGAGCGTGCGGCGGCTGGCGGACATCTTCCGGGAGCTGGAGGATCAGGGGGCGCACAACATCAATCTGGTCACGGCGGCGCACTTTGCGCCCGCGGTTGTCGGGGCGCTCGATCTCTATCGCCCGCGTATTCCCATCGTCTACAACAGCAGCGGCTATGAGAGCCTTGCGACGCTGCGCATGCTGGAAGGCTATATCGACATCTATCTGCCCGATTTCAAATATATCGATGCGGCCATGGCCGCGATGCTCTCCGGCGCGCGGGACTATCCGAAGGTCGCGCTGGAGGCGATCCGCGAGATGCGCAGGCAGACCGGCCCGGCCGTCTATGACGCGGATGGCCTGATGCGGCGCGGCACGCAGATCCGGCATCTGGTTCTGCCCGGGCTGACGGGGGACAGCATGCGGATTCTCACGCTGATCCGCGACGAGCTGCCCGAAACGCCGGTGTCGCTCATGGGACAGTACACACCCTGCGGCAGGGCGCTCTCCATCTCCGGCATGGATCGGAAGGTCACCAAAAAGGAATACGCCCGCGTGCTGGCGCATATGGAGGCCATAGGGCTCAGCGGTTACCGGCAGGAGCGCAGCGCCGCCAGCGGCGAATTTGTGCCCGCGTTTGACGGAACGGGCGTCAGAAATATCTGCCATACGGACGCGGGATGCGTCTCACAATAAACGCATGAAAAGGAGAGAAACGACATGTTTACAGCGAGCAAGGGAACGCTTGAGGGCTACGGCTATGAGCTGGTGACGATGGCGGGCGCGGGCCACGAGGTGCGCATTTTGCCGCAGGCGGGCTTCAACCTCTATTACTGGACGTTTGAGGGCAAGGAGATCTTCATGGAGCCGGTGGATATCACCGCCTTCGGCACCAAGTACGGCAACCCCATCCTCTTCCCGACGCCCAACCGCATCAAGAACGGCACCTATGTCTGGCAGGGTAAGGAATACGTCATGGCAAAGCGCGGGGAAAAGGTGCTGCTGCACGGCCTGGTCAAGGATGAGCCGTTCACCGTCACGCGCGTGGAGGCGGGCGAAAACTGCGCCGTCTGCGCGGCGGAGATCGCCATCAGGCCGGGCAACGCGCTCTACGAGGGCTATCCCTTCGCCTGCAAGCTGGAGGTCGTCTACACGCTGGACGCCGCCGGTATCCACATGGACGTCGCCGTCACCAACGAGGATGACAAGGAGCTGCCCTTCGGTTTCGCCGTCCATCCGTATTTCTCCAAGCGCGGGGACGCGAACAAGGTCGCCATCAAGGTGCCGGTGAAGCGCGTCTACGAGGCCGACGAGAACCTCATCCCCAGCGGCAGGATTGTGCCGGTGGACGAGGCCAAGACCATCTGGGACGATTTCCACACCGTCGAAAGCCTGTATCTCGATAACGTGTTCCGCGGCATGACCTCCGATATGGAATCCCTGGTGCGCTATGAGGACGTGATCGTGCACATCCATGGCTCCGACTGCTTCCGCAATGCCGTCGTCTATACGCCGCATGACCGTCCCGGCTTCTGCATCGAGCCGCAGACCAACGCGACCAACTGCATCAACATGCACGCGCAGGGCCTGGTGGACGAGAGCGGCCTGATGGTGCTCCCGGCGGGCAAGACGTTCACCTGTCAGGTGCACATGACCGTCGAAAAGCGCTGAGTGTGCGCCAAGTAAAAGTCAGCTATAAAACCAACCCGCCCCGGATGGACGCGCGGCTCAGGCGGCGTCCGTGCAGGGGCGGGTTCAGAAATTTATGAAACAATATGTGCTGTAATGATCGTATAGCTATATGAGTTGACCGTTATTCTTGTATGGTCAATTTCACAATACCAATTCTTTCCCTTCCGGTAGATGGTACAGTCCTCCTTTAGAATCTTGTTTTTGCAGTATTCCACCACATCATCCACATCAATTTTCAGATTTTTTCTAATCCGGGTCATTCCCATTTCAGTCGTGTGGAGTTTGTCTGTATGATCCAGAAGCGTCTTTGCGTCTCCCATGATGTTACCCTCTCAAACTCCGATTTTTCGCTCCGCTGCTTAGGCCGAGTATATCATGCTGACAGGCGGTTTCCTGTCTGTTTCCCGCTTCATTTTTGCAAAAGGACAGGACTGCTGTCTATCCAACTCTTATGTGATGCTTGATGAGCATGACCGCACGGCGCTTGAGGCGGCTTCCAGCGAGTCCGCATCCTCCACGGCATAGCAGGTGATCGCGCTGCCCACGGTCTTGTTCACAAAGCCGGACAGTGCGCGGCCCGGCCCGATCTCGATCACCGTGTCCACACCCAGCGCGGCGAGGCGGCGAATCGTGTCCTCCATATAGACGCTCTCGCAGACCTGGCGGGTGAGCAGCCGGGGAATCTCCGAGTCGCCCTTCATATCGCCCAGGCAGTTGAAGAGCACGGGGAAGCGCATCTCGCCGAATGCCTCCGTCTCAAACCGTTTGGCAAGCGCGTCCGCCGCGGGACGCATCAGCGGCGTATGGAACGGCCCGCTCACGCGAAGCGGCAGGCAGCGCCTGGCGCCCGCAGCCTTGGCCAGCTCCGCCGCGCGCGCGACGGCCGCCTTTTCGCCGCCGATGACCAGCTGGCCGGGGCAGTTGTAGTTGCAGATGCAGACAATGCCGTCCTGAGATGCCTCCTCGCAGCAGCGCGCGAGCGCCTCGCGGCCCAGATTCAGCACGGCCATCATGGCGCTTTCCACGCCCTCGGCGGCCGTGGCCATGGCCTGCCCGCGGAAGGCGGCCAATTCCACGGCGGCCTTTGCCGTGAACACACCGGCGGCCTGCAGGGCGCTGTATTCGCCCAGGCTCAGGCCTGCGGCGTATTCGGGCACGATGCCCCGTTCGGCGAGCACGGCCGTCACGCCCGCGGCAAACGCGACCATGCACGGCTGCGTGTACTGCGTCTGGTCGATGACGCCGTTTGGATCGTCAAAGCAGACGGATTTGAGATCAAAGGGAAGCTCCGCGGCGTCAAACGCCTCGCGGAACGCGGGATATGCCTCGTAGAGGTCACGGCCCATGCCGGCGCGCTGGCTGCCCTGGCCGGCGAATAAAAAAGCGAGTTTCATGCGATCACACCCTCATCATGATGCCCGACCACGTCAGGCCGCCGCCAAAGCCCACCATGATGATGCGCATGCCGGTGGCGAGCCCGCCCTGCTCGCGCAGCTCGTCGAGCGCGATGGGGATGCTGGCGGCGCTGGTATTCGCGTAGCGGTCGAGGTTTTTATAGAATTTTTCGGCGGGGACGCCCAGCCTGCGCACGCTCGCGTCGATGATGCGCTGATTGGCCTGGTGGCAGACCACCCAGTCGACGTCCTCAAGCGCAAGTCCTGCCTTGCCAAGCAGCTGCTGCACGCACTGCGGGATGGCAGAGACGGCGAAGCGGAAGACGCTTTGCCCGTCCATGGCCATGGGCTGTTCGCGCCTGGGGCCGCCCACGCGGATGGCCATGTCCCCGCGCACGCCGCACACGCTCTCATACTCCGCATCCGCCTCCAGGGAGAACACCGCGGCGCCCGCGCCGTCGCCGAAGAGCACGCAGGTATTGCGGTCGCTCATGTCGAGCAGGCTGCTCATCTGCTCCGCGCCGATGACCAGCGCATGCCTGCCTCCCCGGGCGATGAGCAGCGCCCGCGCCGTCTCCACCGCGTAGAGGAAGCCCGCGCATGCCGCGCCCACATCCATCGCGGGGATATCCTCGCGCAGGGAAAGCGCCTTATGCACCATGCACGCCGTGCTGGGCATCACGTATTCGCCGGAGCTGGTGGCGACCAGCAGACAGTCGATCGCCTGCGGATCGAGCCCCGCGTTTTCCAGCGCGCGCTGTGCCGCGGCGATGGCCAGCGTCGTCGTGGTTTCGTTTTCCGCACAGAAATAGCGCCGGCGGATGCCCGTGCGGGTGGTGATCCACTCGTCGCTCGTGTCGACATACTGGGTCATTGCGTCATTGTCAAGCGCTTTTTCCGGCAGCGCGCGGCCCGTGCCGAGCAGCCGCAGTCCATTCATATGCGTTCCTCCTTGGAAGGGCAATTTGTACTGTTTTCTGATTGGAATCTTTCATCCGCCGTGAAGAGAGGGAGTCTCAAATCCCTCCGGGCGGGTTTGGAACCGGAGCCTGCCGCCGCCTGTGGCCTGCTGCCGCCGTCCGTGGCGGGAACAGGCGGGACTTTAATCCGAGGGTTGGCGGTTTCATTTTACGGAAACCGGCGCGATGTGGCGGTACTTGTCATAGCGCTGATGAAGCAGCGCGTCCACGGGGACGGCACAGAGCGCGTCCAGCGCGCGGGCGATGGATTGGTGCAGAGCGCGGTAGAGCGCGGCGTGATCCCGCTGCGCGCCGCCGAGCGGCTCCTCCACGATTTCATCGATCACGCCGAAGCCGAGCAGATCCTCCGCAGTCAGCTTCATGACCTCGCAGGCCTCGTCGCGCCGGGCGGGGTCTTTCCACAGAATGCTGGCGAATCCCTCCGGGCTGAGCACGGCATAGTAGGCGTTCTCCAGCATCAGCACGCGGTCCGCCACGCCCAGCGCGAGCGCGCCGCCGCTGTTGCCCTCGCCGGTGACGACGGAGATCACGGGCACGCGAAGGCGGCTCATGGCCGCCAGGTTGCCGGCAATCGCCTCGCTCTGGCCGCGTTCCTCGGCCTCCATGCCGGGATAGGCGCCCGGCGTATCGATGAAGGTGATCACGGGGCGGCCGAATTTCTCGGCCTGGCGCATGATGCGCAGCGCCTTGCGGTATCCTTCGGGGCCCGGCATGCCGAAGTTATAGGCCATGTTCTCTTCGAGGTTGCGGCCCTTTCTGTGGCCGATCACCGTCACGGGCCGTCCGTCAAAGAGGGCGATGCCGCCGAGAATGCTCGCGTCCTCGCGGCACTGACGGTCGCCCCGCTGCTCGAAGAAATCCGTAAACAGCGCGGCAATATAGTCGTCGATCTTCGGGCGCTTCGGATGACGCGCCAAAAAGACCTTGTCCGTCGCCGTAACGCTGCGGCATTGCTCGAGCAGCGCCGCCCGGCGAATCAGCAAGGTGTCCCGTTCTGTCTCATCGGCGGCGGCCAGGGCCGCTTCGGCCGTGTCGAGCTGGGGAAGAATATCCTTGATCATGTGCGCTTCACCCCGTATCCATGCAGCCGCAGCAGCTTGCCCAGCGTCTCCTTCATCTGTTCGCGCGGCACGATCTGATCGACAAACCCGTGCGCCTGCTGGAATTCGCTGCGCTGGAAGCCCTCGGGCAGGCGCTGGCCGATCGTCTGCTCGATGACGCGCGGCCCGGCAAAGCCGATCAGAGCGTCCGGCTCGGCGAGCATGATATCGCCCAGGCTGGCAAAGCTGGCGGCGACGCCGCCCGTCGTCGGATGCGTGAGCACGCTGATATACAGCCCGCCCCGTGCGCCAAAGTCCGCGATGGCGGCGCTCGTCTTGGCCATCTGCATCAGGGAGAGGATGCCCTCCTGCATGCGCGCGCCGCCGCTGGCGCTGAAGATGATGAGCGGCAGGCGCTGATCGCGCGCGTATTCGATGGCGCGCGTGATCATCTCGCCCACGGCGGTACCCATGCTGCCCATGAAGAAGCCGCCGTCCAGCACGCAGACCACGGCGCGCACGCCGCAGATATCCCCCTGCGCGGCCATGACGGCCTCGCGCATGCCGGTCTTCTCCTGCTGCGCGGCGAGTTTATCCGAATAACCGGGGAACGAGAGGGGATCGCCGCCCGTCTGCTGTGCGAAGAGCGGCGTCATCGTGCCGGGGTCAAACGTCGCGTGAAGGCGCTGCGCGGCGGTCAGCGGCTCAAGCGCCATGCTTATTCAGATAGTCGAGCAGATCGCTCACGGTGCGGAAGGTGGCCATCAGATCGTCCGGAACGCTGACGCCGGTCTGATCCTCGAGCGCGACGCTCAGCTCCACGGTGTCCAGGCTGTCCGCGCAGACGTCCGGCACCAGCATGGCGTCGGGCTCCACCTTCGCGGCATCGCAGGTGATGGTGGCGCAGATGACTTCCTTCAGGCTTTCGAAGGTCATAGGAAACACTCCTTTGCGTATTCAGAATGGGGTTTGATTCTATCATTGTATCAGAGCGGGGGAAATTGTCAAGGGCATTGCCCAAAGCGTCCTGCCCCGGCCGGTGCGGCATGTCAGAACTGGAAGTAGATGAACGCCTGCGCGCTGTATCCCGGGCCCCAGATGCCGAAGATCACGATGGCCATCACCGCGGCGAGATACAGCGCTCCGCGGACGGCGGCAGGGAGGCGGTCTGTCAGCTCGGTGAGCGTCATCTGTTTTTCGTGAATCAGCTCGATGGCGAACAGCACGGCAAAGCACACGCCCAGACAGAGCGACTGCATGGCGGAGAAGTTTGTCACGAGCGGATCGACGCCCCACTCGGTCGGTATCTTGAGCAGCATGTAGAACGCGGAGGACAGCGAACCCGCGCGGAAGATCAGCATGGTGATCAGGATGAGAAAATCCGTCCACAGAATGCTGATGATGAGCGGCGTTTTGCGATGGCCGGGCTTTTTGGCGGGCATGAGCCCTTCCACCACCTGGAGCGCGCCGTTGAGCATGCCCCATACGACGTACTTGAGCGCCGCGCCGTGCCACAGGCCGCTGACCGTGTAGACCACCATGAGGTTGAACGACTTTTTGAGCCTGGAGCCGCGGCCCGCGCCCAGCGGAAAGTAGATGTAGTCGCGGAACCACGTGCTCAGGCTGATATGCCAGCGCGCCCAGAAATTCTGCACCGAGTGCGCAAAGTACGGCTGGCGGAAGTTGGTCATGAGGTTGATGCCCAGCACCTTGGCCGCGCCGATGGCGATATAGCTGTAGCCGGCAAAGTCGCACAGATCCTGCACGGCGAAGACCACCGTCGCCAGCGCGACCTGGGAGCCGGAGGCGTACACCCAGTTGTTAAAGACGGCGTCCACGTATATGGCCGCGCGATCCGCGATGACGACCTTTTCAAAGTATCCAAGCAGCATGATCAGCAGGCCGTCGCGCACGCGCTTCCACTCAAAATCGTGCGGCTGGGAGACCTGCCTGAGCAGGCGGTTTGAGCGCTCGATGGGGCCGGCGACCAGCTGCGGGAAGAACGAGACGAACAGCGCGTACTTGAACAGGTTGCGCTCCGGCTTCACGCGCCCCTTGTACACGTCGATCATGTAGGACAGCGCCTGGAAGATGTAGAAGCTGATGCCCACAGGCAGCAGGATGCTGACATGAGGCATCGTCACGGGCAGATCGAGCGCCGTGCATACGCGCTGTATGATGTCAAGGAACATGCCGGTATACTTGAAGTACGCCAGCAGGCCGATGTTGAACAGGATGCCGCACACGAGCACGCGTTTTCGCGTCCTCTTTTCCGTGAAGCGGTCGATCAGCAGGCTGCACAGGAATGTCACCACCGTGCAGGCCGCCATCAGCAGCGCATACTCGGCATGCCAGTTCATGTAGAAAAAGTAGCTGGTCACGAGCAGCCAGATCCAGCGCACGCGGCCGGGAATCAGAAAATAGCACAGCGTGACGATGGGGAAAAAGATCAGGAATTCAAATGAATTAAACAGCATATGTCCACCTGTGGAGGGTTTATTTTCATGGACGGAGGCATGTAAGCCACACAATCATACAGTCTACATTATAGCGTATTTCCCGCATATCTGACTAGCCCTATTTTACGGCGGGAGGCGGCAAAGCGCCGGAAAACTCGTGAAGAAAATAACTTTGTGGGGCCGCGCGGTGCAGACATTGACATCAGAGGGTTTTCAGGTTAAAATTTTTATGGTATGACTTACAAAAGCTATATTGCAGCAACGAGGAAGGGCCGCCCGGGCGGGAGCGCAGGCGGCAGGCCGGAAAAGGGGAGGAACATCCTGTCATGTTGAGGAAAACGAAAATCGTCTGCACATTGGGCCCCGCCAGCGACAGCGAGGAGATGGTCTCCAGGCTGATGGACGCAGGCATGAATGTGTGCCGTCTGAATATGTCCCACGGCTCCTATGAGGAGCAGGCAGAGCGCATTCAGCGCATCAAGCGCCTGCGCGAGCAGAAGAACATCCCGGTGGCGATCCTGCTGGACACCAAGGGCCCCGAGGTGCGCACCAAGACCGTAGAGGGCGGCAAGGTGACGCTTAAGGCCGGCAGCGAGTTTGTGCTCACCAGCCGCGAGGTGGAGGGCAGCGAACGCGAGGTCTCCATCACGTATCCCAGGATGGTGGAGCTGGTCAGGATCGGCACGCGCGTGCTGATTGACGACGGCCTGCTGGAGATGGAGGTGTCGCACATCGAAAACGGCACGGACATCGTCTGCCATGTGACCAATGGCGGCGTGCTCGGCAACCGCAAGGGCATCTCCGTGCCGGATGTCGACTTGCAGATGCCCTCCATCGGCGAGAAGGACCGCAGCGACATCCTCTTTGGCATCGAGCAGGGCATCGATATGATCGCGGCCTCCTTCGTGTGCCGCCCGAGCGATGTGCTGACCATCCGCAAGCTCTGCCAGGACAACGGCGGCAGCCACGTGCGCATCTATTCGAAGATCGAAAACCGGATGGGCGTGGATAATTTCGACGAGATCCTCAAGGTGTCCGACGGCATCATGGTCGCCCGCGGCGATCTGGGCGTCGAGGTGGATATGGAAGAGGTTCCGGTGCTGCAAAAGCAATTCATCCACAAGTGCAACGTCGCGGCCAAGCCGGTCATCACGGCCACGCAGATGCTCGATTCCATGATCCGCAATCCGCGCCCCACCCGCGCGGAGGCCAGCGACGTGGCCAACGCCATCATCGACGGCACGGACGCGATCATGCTCTCCGGCGAAACCGCCGCGGGCAAGTATCCCGTCGAGGCGGTGAACACCATGGTGCGCATCGCGTCCTATGTGGAGACGCGCGGCCTGCGCACCGACAATGAAACGATTGAAAAGGATGTCGTGAAGACCTCCAGCATGCGCACGGTAGCGGATGCGGTATCCTACGCCTGCTGCGCGATGGCGGAGGATCTTGACGCGAAGGCGATCATCACCCCGAGCAATTCCGGAACGACTGCGCGCATGGTGGCGCGTTTCCATCCGAACTGCCAGATCATTGCCCCGACGACCAGCGAGCACACCTATCACCAGCTCGGCCTCTGCTATGGCGTCGTTCCGGCGCGCATGGAGATGAGCGCCAACACGGACGAGATGATCAGCAGCGCGGTGGAGGTCGCCCACAGGTCTGGGCTGGTCAAAACAGGCGACGTCGTCGTCGTCGCGGCGGGCGTGCCGACCGGCGTGTCCGGCACCACCAATCTGATCAAGGCGCATATCGTGGGCAATGTGCTGCTGCGCGGCATGGGCGTGGGCACGGGCAGCGCCAGCGGCCGCGTCTGCAACATCAACACGCTCAGCGATCTGGAGGGCGGCTTTGAGGATGGCTGTGTCATCGTCACGAAGATGACGACCAGCGATATGCTTCCCTACATGCGCAAGGCGGCGGCTGTCATCGTGGAGAGCACGGATGAAAACTGCCACGCCGCCGTCGCGTGCCAGGCGCTGGGGCTGCCGCTGTTCATGGACAGGACGAATCAGGCCGTGCATATGCTCAAGGGCGGCATGCTTGTGACCGTCGACGCCGATCAGGGCTTTATCTTCAACGGCATCGTTAAGTGAGCACCTCCCCGAAAGGGAAAGTAAAAGCGCGCCGCGCGCGCCCGCTTCCGAAGCGCTTCACACTCCAAAGGATTTCTGTGCGCGCTGCCCGGTTTTTCGCGCAATTTCCTGGCGGCCTCCACTTTAGAAAACCGCTGCAAATCGCCTGATGAGGTCGAACGCAGCCGATTTTCACACGGTTTCCAGTAAAGTAAAAAGGCTGTTTTCTTCCTTTTCGAAGGGGGAGAAAACAGCCTTTTTATCAGCTCATGCACATTATTTTTCCATCCAGTCCCACAGCCTTTGCAGCTCTTCCTCGCTTTCATACTGCAAAACGATGCGGCCCTTTTTGGGGGAGCCGTCCATGCTCACCTTGAGGCCGGTGGCGGTGCGCAGGCGGTCCTGAAGCTCCTGATACTCCACGGGGAGCGGTGCGCGCGGGACCTTTTCCTTTTTTTCGGGGGCATTCTTGGCCGCCGCTTCCAGCTGACGCACGGACCAGCCGAATTGCAGCGTCTTGGCGAACAGGTTGGCCTGCTGCTCGCGGTCGGTGATTCCCGCCAATACGCGCGCGTGACCCGCGGAGAGCGAGCCGTCGATGACGGCGGACTGGATTCGTCCGGGCAGCCCCAGCAGGCGCAGCAGGTTGGCGACGGCGGGGCGGCTGCGGCCCAGGCGCTCGGCGACGGCCTCCTGCGTCAGCGCGCATTCGTTCATCAGGGTGTAGATGCCCTGGGCCTCCTCGATGGGGTTGAGATTTTCGCGCTGGATGTTTTCAATCAGCGCGGCCTCCTGCCGCTTGATGTCATCCCACTCGCGCACGATGGCGGGGATGGTGTCGAGCCCCGCGATGCGCGCCGCACGCCAGCGCCGCTCGCCGGCGATGATGGTGTAGCGTGAGCCGCTGCGGGCGACGAGGATCGGGGAGATCACGCCGCTGTGACGGATGGAATCGGCCAGCGCGAGCAGCGCCTCATCGTCAAAATTCTTGCGCGGCTGATTGCGGTTGGGATCGATATCCCCCAGCGGGAGGGAGATCACCGCGTCCGCCGGCACAGGCGCGGCCTTTGCGCCTTCGGCGGATTCGACGGATTCAACGACGTCTTCCACATCCGGCAGAATGGCGCTCAGGCCCCTGCCCAGTCCCATTTTTTTAGCCATGTTATACCTCGATGAAATTACGCCCGGGCCAGGAATTCCTTGGCGAGCGATTGATAGCTCTGCGCGCCCAGCGAGCGCGGATCATACAGATGGATCGGCATGCCGTGGCTGGGCGCTTCGCCCAGACGCACGTTGCGCGGGATGACGGTATTGTACACCTTGCCCTTGAAGACGCGGCGCACCTCCTGCGCGACCTGGATGCCCAGATTGGTGCGCGCGTCCAGCATCGTCAGCGCGACGCCCTCGATGGACAGGCGGCGGTTGATCTTCTGCACCTTCTGAATCGTGCCCATCAGCGCGCTGACGCCCTCAAGCGCATAGTATTCGCACTGGATGGGAATCAACACGCCGTCCGCAGCGCACAGCGCGTTGAGTGTGATCAGCCCGAGCGAGGGCGGACAATCGATAAAGATGAAGTCAAACTGATCGGAGGCGGCACACAGCGCACGGGCGAGCACATGCTCGCGGTCCTCCATGCTGGCCAGCTCGATCTCCGCTCCGGCCAGCCGGATATCCGCCGGAAGGACGAAGAGCGTGCCGACGGCGGTTTTGGCGAGCGCGGCATCCAGGGGGGCAGCCCCGGCCATGACCTCGTAAACGGTGGAGGTCTTGGGTTTTACGCGCACGCCCAGACCGCTTGACGTATTTCCCTGCGGATCGGCGTCCACCACCAGCACGCGGTGGCCCTCGGCGGCCACGCAGGCGGACAGATTGACGCTGGTGGTCGTCTTGCCGACGCCGCCCTTTTGATTGGTTATCGCAATGATTTTAGCCATGATATTCCTCGATGCTCATTCTAGCTGTCCGTTCTCCTCGAGCACCTGCACGATGCACGAGCGCTCGAATTCATCCAGCGGAAAGCGGGCGACGAGCGCGCGCATCGCGGCGAAGGAGCCCTCGCGGGAGAAGTCGAACAGCGCGTCCTGCAGGCTGGGGCTGACATCCATGCGCGCATACGAAAGAGCGAGCAGGCGATCCGACAGGTCGCGGATAAGCTCGCTGCTGATGCGTGCGCGGCGTCCGTCGTCCAGCGTGACGACCATGGTGCGGCCGGTGCCCAGATAGATGGCGTTGAAGAGCGCGGAGTCGAGCTGGCGCCAGAGTGTGGCGAGCGGGATGTCCGTGCGCCCAAAGCGCACGAGGATCTGGTTGACGGTGTAGACCATCTCCGGGCAGCGCGCGAGCAGCGCCCCGCCCAGCTTTGTGCGCAGCATGGATTCGATTTGATCAAGCCTGCCGGGCATTTTCGTCCCCTCCCCGTAAGCCAGCTTCCTGTGTAGTACACCAATATCCTTACTATATTCTACACGCACAGCCCATTCTCCCGCAAGGGTTTTGTGCAAAAAAGAAAAAATGTGTACGGTCTGACCGCGGGCGCGCGGCGGTTTACATTTTCCATCTTCCGGGGTATACTACTGTCAAGAGGGGTATCATACGAGCCCGCGCGTGGGCGCGGGAGGCAAGGAGGTTTACGATGATCGCATCATCTGTCTGCGAAACGGTGCTCGCCGCCGCTTTATCGCGCGGAGGCACGTTTGCAGAAATCTTTTATGAGGATTCAAGAAGGTTCGCCATGACGCTGCGCTCGGGCAAAATCGAGAACGCGGCGGTATCGCGTCCGTGCGGCGCGGGCATCCGCGTCTATGACGGGCTGCGCTCGATCTATGTCTACACCTGCGATGTGACGCAGGAGGGCCTGCTGCGCGCGGCGCGGCGGGCGGCCGCGGCCGTTACGGACACGCGCGGACGCGGACGCGACGTGACGCTTGAAAGCCGCGAGGTGGCGAATATCCATCCGGTCAGGCGGCTCATGCTGTCCGTGCCCGCAAACGAGCGCGCGGATATCCTGCGCGCGGCGGACAGCGCTGCGCGAGCCGTATCCCCGAAGATTACGCAGGTGACGGCGGGCCTCGCCTCCCGTGAGCAGCATGTGCTCATCGCCAACAGCGAGGGCCTGTACGTTCAGGATACGCGCGTCTACACCAGGCTGACCTGTTCGGCCATCGCCAGCGACGGCGCCGAGAACCAGACCGGCAGCGAAAACCCCGGCGCGCTGATGGGCTTTGAGTTGTTTGACAGCCGCGTCGATCCCTCGGCCGTCGGCCGGAAGGCGGCACAGACCGCCTCGGCCATGCTGGATGCGCCGTACTGCCGTGCGGGCGAGATGCCGGTGGTGATCGCGGGCGGCTTTGGCGGCGTGATCTTCCATGAGGCGTGCGGGCACTCGCTGGAGGCCACCAGCGTGGAGCCCGGCATGAGCGAATTCTGCGGCAGGCTGGGTCAGCAGATCGCCGCGCCGTGCGTCACCGCGATCGACGACGGGACAATGCCCGGCGAGTGGGGCAGCGAGAATATCGACGACGAGGGCACGCCGACCACGCGGCTCGTGCTCATTGAAAACGGCATCCTCAAAAACTACATGATCGACCGGCTGAACGGCCTCAAGATGGGCATGGCGCCCACCGGCAGCGGCCGCCGCGAGAGCTATGCCTACGCGCCGACCAGCCGCATGCGCAATACGTTTATTGCCGCCGGCCAGGATGATGAGGAGGAGATGATCCGCACCATGGGCGACGGCCTGTACGCCGCGAAGATGGGCGGCGGCAGCGTGAATCCCGCGACGGGCGAATTCAACTTTGCCGTGCAGGAGGGTTACCTGGTGAAGGACGGAAGGATCGTGTCGCCCGTGCGCGGCGCGTCGCTGATCGGCCGCGGCAAGGAAATCCTCATGCGCATCGACCGCGTCGGCCGGGAGATGACCATGGGCCAGGGCATGTGCGGCTCGCTCAGCGGCAGCGTGCCGACGAACGTCGGCCAGCCGACCATCCGCGTCAGCCGCCTGACCGTCGGCGGAAAGTGAGGGAAGCGTCATGAATATCACGGAATTTTCATCCCGAGTGCTCGAGGCCGCGCAGGCCGCGGGCATCGCCCCGGCGGAGATCGCGTACAGCGCGAACGACGCGTTCAGCGCCCGCGTGCGGTCTGGAAAGCTGGAGGATTACCAGGTCAGCGAGCGCATTCATGTGACGCTGCGCGGCCGGGTGAACGGACGCATCGGAACGGCGAGCACACAGGCGCTCGATGAGCAGAGCGTATCGCTGCTGGTAGACGGCGTGCGCGAGAGTGCGGCGCTGATCGAGACGGATGAACAGGACGACATCCTGCCGCCGGATGAGCGCTACGACGCGGTGTGCAATTACAGCGGCGAGCTGAACAATGTGCCCGCCGAGGACAAAATCGCGCTGGCGATGGAGATCGACAGGCGCGTGCAGGAGAGCGACGCACGGCTTACGCCCGACGCCACCGTCGTAGCGACCGGCGCGGAGACATTCTGTCTTAAAAATACGCTGGGGCTCGACCTCACGCACACCAGCAACATGATTTACGCGTATGCCAGCGCGCTGGCGAAGGAGGATGAGCGCGCCGCGACGGGCATGAAGCTCCTGTGGGGCTATGGGATGAAGGATGTCGGGGCAGAGGCCGTCGCCGGGGGATGCGCGGAGGACGCGCTTTCCAAGCTGCATGCCGGGCGCATGAAGAGCGGCACATATCCCGTCGTCATCCGCAACAACGCCATGGGCGATTTGCTGACGACGTTCTGCGCGATCTTCTCCGCGGACAATGCGCAGAAGGGGCTTTCGCTGCTCGCGGGCAAGGAGGGGCAGACGATCGCCAGCGCCTGTGTGACGCTGGTGGATGATCCGCTGATGCCCTGGGGCCTGGGCAGCTGCCCGTTTGACCGCGAGGGCGCGGCGACATTCACCAAGGACGTGATCGAGGACGGTGTGCTCAGAACGCTGCTGCACAACCGCAAGACCGCGAAGAAGGCCGGCGTCGGCACGACCGGCAACGCGGCGGGCTCGGGCCGTGTGGCGCCCAGCAATCTGTATATGAAGCCCGGCAGCCTGTCGCCGGAGCAGATGCTCTCCAACATGGGCGACGGCCTGTATCTGACGGAGGTATCGGGCCTGCACGCGGGCGCAAATGCCGTCAGCGGCGATTTTTCGCTGCTTGCGCGCGGCTTTGAGGTCAAGGGCGGCAAGCCCGTGCGCGCGGTAGAGCAGTTCACTGTCGCGGGCAACTTCTACACGCTGCTTCTGGATGTGATCAGCGTCGGCAGCGACCTGCTCTTTGAGGGATCGCCCATAGGGTGTCCGTCCGTTCGGATAAAATCGCTCAGCGTCGCGGGAGAGGATGGATAAGGAGCATTCGGAACGCCGAAAAATTTTTGCTTGCAATAGCTGAAAAAACTCGCTCCCGGCGCGGAAGCCGGGAGCGAGCTTTTTATGCGGTTTTAGGGACAAAGGAATGTGGGATAGCCTTTTGCTTCACCGGTTTGCGGTTACTCAGCCTTCGCGGCATTCGTGCCGGCGATGCGGCCGAAGACCAGGAAGTCGGTCATGGCGTTGCCGCCTAGGCGGTTGCCCGCGTGGATGCCGCCGCAGACCTCGCCGGCCGCGTACAGGCCGGGGATGATTTCGCCTTCGGTGCTGATGACATGGGTGTCGGTGTCGATTTTCACGCCGCCCATGGTGTGATGGAGGGACGGAGAGCGCGGCGTGGCGACGAACGGCGCCTCGTCGATCTTCTCGCCGAAGAGCGGCTTGCCGAAGTCGTCGTCCTTCTGCGCGTCGACGAAGGAGTTGTAGCGCTCGATGGTTTCCACGAAGGTGTCCGCCGGGATGCCGAGCTTTTCGGCCAGCTCCTCAAGCGTGTCCGCCACGACGACATTGCCCTTGGCCTCCATGCCGGCCACATCCGCGTCCTTGGCGATCTTGTTGTCACAGATGATGTAGAAGATGCCGTCGGTCTGCTCCAGAGCGGCCTTGGAGAGCACGTCGCGCTCGGCGTACTCGTTCACATAGCGCTTGCCTTCCTTGTTGACGAAGACCTGCGTCTCGGCGCTGCCCCAGATGCCGCTGAACAGGGAGCCGTCCACCGGGTGGGAGGAGGGCATCAGCTGGGCGTAGCCCATGCCGACCAGATCGGCGCCGGCCGCCTCGGCCATCACGATGCCGTCGCCGGTGATCGTGGGCGCGTTGGTGGAGGGCATGGTGTCGGACAGACCCGGCCAGTAGTTGTTGTACTTGACGACCATTGCCGCATTTGCGGAGAAGCCGCCGGTGGCCAGCACGACGCCCGCGTTGGCGTGCAGGGTGACATTGGCGCCCGCGGTGGTGGTTGCCTTCGCGCCCACGACCTTGCCGTCCTCGATGATCAGCTCATTGGCGCAGGTGTCCAGCACGATTTCCACACCGGCTTCGCGCGCGGCGTTTTCCAGGATGGTGACCACGTTGCCGTTGGTCAGCATATGGGAGCGCGGCCACATGGCGCCCAGGATGGTGGAGGTGGTGTCGGCCCACTCAACGCCGATCTCCTCGGCCCAGTCGAGGGCATCGAGCGCGCTGGTGGCGAAGGTGCGGATCAGCTCGAGATCCGGCTCGATGACGGTGCCGTCCAGGCCGGTGCGCTTGCCGCCCATATAGCAGTGCAGCATGTGCAGCTCCGCAGAGTCAAACAGCGTGGTGGAGCCGCTGGCGATGTAGTCGTTGATCTGATCCTTGACGGTTGTGAGCACCTCGGCGAACGCACCGAAGTCCGCCGGATCGAGCTCGAGATAGCTCTTGAGCTCCGCCAGCAACGGCTCGCTCATCTCGGTGTTCTTCTGCCGGTCCGGATCGTAGGCGTTGAAGCCCTGGCCCGCGATCAGCGTGTTGCCGCCCAGGGAACCGGCCTTCTCCACCAGGATGACCTTTGCGCCGGCCTGCGCCGCGGTGATCGAGGCGGTCAGGCCCGCGCCGCCGCCGCCGAGCACGACGACATCATACGTCGCCTCGACGTCCTCGACCGGCTCCTTGGCGATTTCGACGGCCTTGAGGGCCTCGACGTCGCCGCCCGCCTGCTTGACGCAGTCTTCCACCGCGCTCAGGATGGCGTTGGAGGAGTTGGTCGCGCCGGAGACGGTGTCCACCGCGAGGGACTGGTTCTCGACGATGGCCGCCGGAATCTCCGCGATGGGACGGTCGGACAGTCCGGCGGTCTCCTCGTGTTCGGTGACCTCGACGGCCGTGATGGCGTCCTCGGTGAAGGTGACGCTGACGGTCACCGGCCCGTTGTTGCCCTGCGCCTGCGCCGTGTAGGTGCCGGCGGTGTAGCCCTGCGCGAGCGCCAGGCTGCCGACGAGCGTCAGCATCAGGCACAGCACGAGGGACAGCACGATCTTCGCTTGCTTCATGTGTTTCTTCTCCTTCTCCGTGATGTATCGCGGCTTTTCCGCCGCTGATGCGGTCATTATACGGCATAAAGAAACTTTAGATACAAGGGAAGAAGACGAAAATTTGACAAAAAATTTTCGGAATTGTGACGCCGGCGTGTCAAAGTATGGGGACGTATACCCGCGTGGAGAGATATACGGTTCCGCCGCGCGTTTCGGAGGCGATGTGCAGGCCGAGGAGCTCCTGCGCCGGATCGGGGCTGCAACCGGCGGCGCGTATGCGCCCGAGGACGTCGTCGACGGAGGCGTCGTCCCACGCATACGTCTCAAATGAGCGGCAGATACAGGCGCAGCGCGTCGGCGGCAGGGGCTGCGTCATGTGAAGGGGAAGCGACCAGCGGCGCGCAACCTCCTCGCTGGTGCACAGGCGCAGGCAGGTGTGCGCGCCGCTTTCCTGGCGGCGGGTGAAGGCGATGCCGGTGGCGGGCATCGCTTCGATAAATGCGGTCAGCGCCCTGCGTTCGGCGGCGTGGATTTCGCCGAGCCGGTCGAGGGGGACGCGAAGAAGATACAGCGGCGGTCGCGTGCACAGCGCAATGCGCTCCTTCTCCTCCTGCGTATCCCGCACAAGGCAGGCATAGTCCTGCACGGCCTGTGCCTTGCGCGCGAGCATCTCCGCCTGCGCGGAGAGGGAGGCGCTTTGCGCGCTCAGGCGCTCGCTGAGGGTCTGCAGATCGTCCTCGCGGAAGTGATCCACAACCTCCTGCACGGAAAAGTCGACCTGCCGGTATTTTTTGAATGACAAAAGCTGCACAATCTGGCCGATGGTGTAGTAACGCGTGCCGCTGTCGCTTTTTTCGGGCGTGATGACGCCCTCCTTTTCGTAAAAGCGCAGCGCCTGTGTGGTCAGCCCCAGCAGACGGGCGATCTCGCCGATCTTGTATTGCGTCATGTGTTTTCCTCCCCGCGTGCCCGTGCGCCATGCCCGATGCGCCCCCATAATCCGATGACAGCCCAGCACAGCGCCGCGCCGGCGGTATCGATCATCACATCCACCGGGCTGGGGCCGCGCCCTGCCGTAAAGCACTGGTGGAATTCGTCCGTGGCGGCGTAGGCAGCGCTCATGAGCAGCGCGCACAGGGAGGCGCGCCGCACGCCGCTGAGCCGCAGTGCGCGGCGGTAGAGGAAGAACAGGACGGCGTACTCCGCCATGTGCGCGGCCTTGCGCACAAGCAGCTCCAGCAGGGAGAGATCGGCGGCGCGCAAGCCCTGCTCGCCCACGATGGGTGCGAGCACGGCCATGATGATGCGGGTGACGGTTCCGCTTTGCTTGGCGGAGACGTCGCCGGGCATCGCGCTCATCGCGAAGATGATGCCCATCCACAGCGCGCATATCGCCCAGGCAAAAAACCTTTTCAAGCCCTTCATCCTCCTTGATGATTTGCTCGTATGATACCATATTTGCCCATATTTTGCAAAAAAAGCTTGAGTTTTCATCCCTGTCTGCTATAATAAAAAGAGGAAACTGAAAGTGTACCCTTTTCAGATGTGCGAAGGGGAGAGAAGTCTCTCATATTCGGAGGTAAAAGATGAAGAAGAGATTGACCGCAGCGCTTGCGCTGGCAAGCCTGCTTGTGACACTGGGCGCATACGCGGAGGAAGGCGCGGCGCTGCCGGGCGCTACGGCCGAACCCGCGCAAAGCATCGCCGAGACGGCGGCCGCACCGGAGACGACCGCCACGCCCGAGGCCACCCCTGAGACGACGGCCGCGCCCGTGAGCAGCGAGATCAAGACGACCACGGAGTACCGCTGGTTTGTCAACCAGTACCGCTATACGCGCGGACGCACGGTGACCTATTACGACAACGTATACGCCATCAACCATGGCGATTACGGCCTGACGCCGTTTGCCGCCACCGTCCCGGCAGAATACTTCATCGCGGATGAAGAGGGCTATTATGCTCTGGCGCCGATCGTGCTGGACATCACCGACGCGATGCGTGAGCGCCTGTATGGCGCCGATCTGGGCGAGACGGCGATGTTCTACGGCCAGTACTGCGAGCGTATTCGTGATAAGGTGGGCCGCGTGGGCTTCTCCGGCGTGCATGAGGGCATTGACTTTGTGAATCTGGCCGGCTGCGATCTGCATGCCATCCTCGGCGGCGAGGTGACCCGCGCGGGCGACAGCAACGGCACCGTCGGCATCTACAGCGCCGAATATGACATCACCCTGCTTTACCTGCACTGTGAAAAGATCAAAGTTCGCCGCGGCGACGTGGTGGAAGCGGGCGATCTGATCGCCGTGGAGGGCAATACGGGCTCCGGCTCCGCCTATACCCACGTGGAGATGCGTCAGGGTCGCCACACCTCCTCGAGCACATATCGCGATACGCAGCTGACCAGCGATTGCCCGTATGCCGTGATGCAGACGGCGCTGGGCGTGACCGATTCCGGGCGCCATTCGCTGACGTATGCGGATTACCTGGAGGCGGAGCGCCAGCGTGAGGCGGCGGAGGAAGCCGCGCGCCTGGCGGAAGAAGCCGCCAAGGCCGAGGCCGAGCGCCTGAAGGCGGAGCAGGAGGCCGCTGAACGCGCCGCGCAGGAGGCTGCCGAGGCTGAGGCCGAGCGCATGCGCCTGGAGGCTGAGGCCGCCGCGCGCGCTGCCGCCGAGGAGGCCGCACGGGCGGAGGAAGAGGCCAAGCGCCTGGCGGAAGAGGCCGCCAAGGAGGAAGAGCCCGAGTTTGAGCTGATCGACATCTTGCCGGGGTCCGGGGCGGGCTATGGCTTTGGCGATGATTCATCCGCGGCACAGGCAAGCACGACGCCGGCTGTGGAAGCGACGCTGCCTCCGAGCAATCCGTAACGGATTTTCTCAGCAATCAGCATATTGTAAAGTGGCGAAGGGGCTCTGGGTGCCGCAGAAGGGCGGCATGGCGGGGCTCCTTCTTCCGTCTGAGTGCGGATCATGGAAAGGCCAGTTGAGATGGGCCGAATGACATGAAAGGAGGCGGTAGCTTGACCCGCGTGCTGCGTTTTCCACGGCTCAGCGCCGCGGCCTGCCTGAGCGCCATCGTCTGCGCGCTGATGCGCGACATGTGCGTGAGCAGGGGAATTGCGGGCTGGGCGCAGGTATTTCTTTTTGCCACGCTGGCGCTGCTGGGGCTGTGCTTTGCGCTGATGTCCTGCCGCTTCTTTGTGGACGCGCAGGGTGTGGGCGTGGGCTTTTTGCTGCGCGTGCGCCGCACGGATTGGGACGACCTGGCGTCCTTGGGCGTGCTCTGCTGCAACAGCCGCAGGGTGTATCTGTACGGCATGTACCGCGGACGGGCGGATTTTTTGCAGCTGCTCCATCGCGCGCCGCGGTGCGGAGCGTGGGGCTTTGTCGTGCCGGGCAGCCGGAAGCTGCTGCGCGCCATAGCGACGCTGTGTCCCTACGAGGTCGATCTTTCGCCTGTGCGGCCGATGAAGCGCCAGGGCCGTCTGCGCCCGCTGTGGCATCAGACGGTGCTCTATACGCTGCTTCTGGTGCCCGTGGCCGCGCTCGCCTTTTTGACAGGAGGGCTCATGCTGATCCGTGCCAGCGGGCTGAACGCCGCTGCGGCTATGCTGGGGCTCACGATGGGCGCGATGATGCTGTTTGCGGCGGGATGCCTGCTGCTGCATCGGGCGCAGGTGACGGCGATGACCTGCCCCGGCATCAGCGATAAGGGCGTGTGCGCCGGACACGGACTGTATCTGCCGTGGGAGGATGTGCGCTTTGGATATGTGCACAGGATCAAGCACGTGAGCGGCATGTTCCTGCTCTCCCAAACGCTGGAGGAGGCGGGCAGGCGCGGCGCGCCGCCGATTCTCTGCCTGTCTATGCCGGATACCTCGACGCTGCTGCTGGCGTATCTGACGTACTGCCCGCACGCCAGAAAGACGGAACTGGAATAGAGCTGCAAAAGGAGGAGCGCCATGCGAATTGCCATCGTCGAGGACGAAGCGCCGCAGCGTGCGCAGGTGCGCGCCGGCGTGGAAGCGTATGCCGCGCAGAAGGGCGTGGAGATCGCCGTTTCCGAATATCCCTGCGGCGATGCGCTGCTTCGCGGCTATGCGCCGGGGTTTGACCTGATCTTTCTGGATATCGATATGCCCGGAAGGAGCGGCATGGAGTGCGCCAGGGTGATCCGGGAGTCCGACCGGCGGGTGATGATTGCGTTCTGTACCAATCTGGTTTCCTGCGCGCTGGACGGCTATGCCGTGCAGGCGCTCGATTTTTTGGTCAAGCCGGTGAGCGCCTCCCGCATCGGACAGACGCTTGACAAGGCGCGGTATTTTTTGAGGGAGCGCGCGCCGAGAACCATCTCGCTGCACACGCAGGAAGGGCTTGTAAACGTGCGCGACTGCGATATCCTGTACGCAGAGACGTATGGCCGCAAGCTGCGCGTGCACACGGCTTCGCAGGTGCTGGAACTGCGCATGTCCATCGCGGCGATGGAGCAGGAGCTGGGGCAGGAGGCGTTTTTTCGCGTGCACAATGCATATCTCGTCGCGCTGGGGCATGTTTCCCGGCTCGATGGGCTGACGCTGACCGTCGGCGGCGAAGAGGTGCCCGTCAGCCGGCATAAAAAGCGCGCCTTTGTCAAGGCGCTGACGACTTATCTGGGGGAACAGCTATGATCTTCTCCTTTTCCTCGCCGGGGCTGAATACCGCGTTTTCGCTGGCATACGCGCTGGGGGAGACGCTGCTGATGCTCATGTTCCTCAGGCCGTATGACCGGGCGGGCGTTTCGAGGCTGACGGATCTGGGGCGTGTATGCGTCGCGCTTGTCTGTGCGCTGGCGCTCGGCGCGTGCACGTATACGCAGGCATCCATGAATATGCTGCTCAACACGGTGCTGCACTACGTGGTGGTGATGCTGGCGGTTCTGGCGCTTGAGCGCATGACGCCCGCGGAGGGCCTGTACGCCGCGCTGGTTTTCCATCTGAGCACGGATCTGAGCAAGACGCTTGTGCTGGATATGCTGCCGGTATTCAGCAGCATCAAGGAGAGCGACAGGCCCATTGACGCGGTGCTGCTGATGGGCGCGATCATGCTGATGCAGGCGGCCGCGCTGCTTGTGCTGCGCAGAGCGGTCTGCCATCTGCGTTCGCATTCGCTTACCCCGCAGCAAAACGCGCTGGTCTTCTTCCCGGCGCTGCCGTATCTCTACGTCAAATATGTGCAGTATCGCTCCTACATGCACGGCGCGGTGCTCATCACGCAGGAAATCAGCGTCATGAGCTTTGGGCTGTGCTTGCTGGCGCTGTGCGTGGCCGTGCTGGGCGAGCGGTCCATCACCGCGGCGGCCGAGCGGGCGCAGGCGGCGCGCACGCAGCTGGCCCTGGAGCGCCAGCGGGAGGCCATGGCGCTGCATCAGGAAAAGGTGGAGGAGATCAATAAGCTTTGCCATGACATGCGGAATCATCTGTCCACCATCGCCGCGATGAGTGTGAGGCAGGAGGTGCGCGATTACATCGCCTCGCTTGAGCCCAGGCTCACGCCGGTGCCGATTCTGCCCGTCTCCGGATGTGAGGCGCTCGACGTGCTCCTCTCGCGCAAGATGGATGAGTGCAGCCGCGCGGGGGCATCGCTCATCCCCTGCATCAGCGCCGGTGCGCTGGAGGGCATCAAGCGGCTGAGTGCGCCGGACATATGCACGATTTATGGGAATCTGCTTGACAACGCCATCGAGGCGGTGCGGGCGCTTCCGGAGCCGGGCACGATCATCCTGCGCACCAATCGGCGCGGCGGCTTTCTGGTCATTCGCACGGAGAATCCCTTCGTCGGCGCGCGCAATCCCGCCCCGGATTCGGGCTTTTATACCACCAAGGCCGACGCGGACGCGCACGGCTATGGCATGCGCAGCGTCGCGGATACGGTGCGCGCGCTGGGCGGGGAAATGACCGCATACACCCGTGATCGCCAATTTATCGTCAATATCATGCTGCGTGCCGATCCGTAAATGCCAGATACGCACGAAAAACGACCAACCATACCAAGCTCCTTTCCTTTGGTTTGCGTTTGTGATAACATACGCGCAGATGAAGCGGCGCCGAGTGCGCCGGCTGCAAAGGAAAGGAGAATCTTTTATGAAGAGCAGAAAGATGGGCCTGTGCCTGCTGCTGTGCATCGTGATGATGGCGCTGGCCGTCACGGGCCTGGCGGAGAGCTACGAGGCGTCCGCCAAGGGCTTTGGCGGCGACGTGACGGTCACCGTGACCGTCGAGGACGGCAGGATCGCCGCGGTTGAGGCGACCGGCATCAGCGAGACGCCGGAGCTCGGCGGTGTGGCGATGGAGACGCTGCCCGCCGCGATCGTGGAGGCACAGACGCCATATGTGGATACCGTATCCGGCGCGACGCTCACCTCCAATGCGGTCATCGAGGCAACCGTCGCCGCGGCGGCGCAGGCCGGCCTGACCTTTGAGAAGGAAGAAGCCCCGAAGGGCGAGGATGAGACGGCGGAGGCCGACGTGCTGGTCATCGGCATGGGCGCTTCCGGCACGATGGCGGCCCTCTCCGCGGCGGAGAACGGCGCGAAGGTCATCGGCATCGAGAGCACACAGGCGCTGGGCGGCATGGGCAACGCCGCGCAGGGCATGTTCGCCATCGGCACCAGCCTCCAGCAGGAGCGCTACGGCGATGATCTCGGCTCCGACGAGGAGTACTGGTTCAACAAGATCTACAACCAGAGCAGCCAGCTGGGCAACGGCAAGCTGATCCGCACCTTTGTCGCTGAGGCGAAGAATACCGTCGAGTACCTGCTTGAGCACGATGTGGCGGTTTACCTGTCCAAGACGGCCCAGCAGATCGCGCACTTTGATGACACCATCATCTATCATCGCTGGAACAACGCGCAGCCGTTTGTCCACCTGGGCGAGTATCTTGACAAGAATGGCGTGGATATCCGCTACGGCACCACCGCCACCAGCCTGATCACCGATGAGAACGGCGCCGTTGTCGGCGCTGTGGCCACCAAGGAGGACGGCGGCACGCTGACTGTGAACGCCAAGGCCGTGATCGTCGCGACCGGCAGCTTCGCCGGCAACGAGGCGATGATGCGCGAGGCGCTGGGCGACGCGGTCTATGAGACCGTATCCGTCATGGGCGGCTGCGACGGCTCCGGCATCCAGATGATGTACGACGTAGGCGCCGCGAAGGGCGAGTATCTGACCATGAACCACGGCGTCGGCGCCAAGAGCCGCGATTTGAAGGTCGCCACCGAGCTGACGCTGAATACGCCGTGCCTGTGGATCAACAGCCAGGGCAAGCGCTTCATGAATGAGGATCTGCTCAAGGATACCGTGGAATATTCCAGCGCGGTGCTCGCACAGGGCGGCTATGCCTACACCATCGTCGATCAGAAGACCGTCGACCGCTGGGCCGATCAGACCCAGGAAAACACCGGCTCCTGGATCCATTACTGGGATCAGAACGGCATCGTGGATGAGGACGGCGAGCGCACGATCTATCACGCGCCCGTCAGCATGGACGACTTCCTCGCTGACTTCGAGACCCTGAGCGCGACCGGCGACGGCATTGTGGCCAACACGCTCGAGGAGGCGGCGGCCTTCATCGGCTGCGACGCCGAGACGCTCAAGTCGACTGTCGAGACCTACAATGCCTATGTCGAGGCCGGCAAGGACGACGAGTTCTTCAAGAGCGCGGACAGCCTGCTGTGGACCGTCGAAGAGGGCCCGTTCTACGTGACCAAGGGCTACAATGCGGTGCTCGGCGCTTTGGGCGGCGTCACCACCAATGAGAATCTCGAGGTGCTCACCGAGGCGCATGAGACGATTGACGGCCTCTATGCGACCGGCAACAATGTCTCCGGCGTCAGCGTCGCGGCGTACGTCAACGTCGAGGGCGTGGGCCTGGGCTTTGCGCTGACCAGCGGCCGTCTGGCCGGTCAGAACGCGGCAGCCTATGCTGCGCAGTAAGGCAGACAATTTGACGAGCGCCCTCCCCGATTTCGGGGAGGGCGCTGTTTGCTTTTGTCCGGCGGCGGATGAACGAGCCGACCGGGGCCGGACGGAGAAGGCGTGCGGCTCACACGCGTGGAAGGTCTTCCATGACCTGTTTGTTTTGTGCGTCCAAAACTGATGCCCGGAAGAGGGGATGACGGCATCAGTCCGCCGCGATGTCGATGTTTTTTCCGCGCAGCGCGGCGCATGCGCCCTGGGAGGCCTCGCTGGAATCCGGATGGGCGAGCAGCCATTTGTTGCGCGCCCAGAGCCAGCGGTCTTCCTCGCTGACGGGCGCGGGGCTGTGAAGCGGGGTGTTGGTGTGCCTGGGCAGGACGATGGCCACGCGGAATCCGTCGCGGGCGTCCGTCTGGCAGGGAGCATAGTGAAGGGACGTGGCGTAGATCTCCACGGGTACCCCGGCGGGTACGCGGAATGCCCGCACGCAGCCCGTATCCAGGGTACCGCCGCGAATATCCCACCGGCGCGCGAGCAGAAGGATGAAGCTGTGCGTGCCGACGTTGATTTCGCTGTCACGGTGGTATTCGAGACAGTTGAGGCGTGTGTTGTGTCCCCAGCAGAGGCCCAGCTGTATGGGCATGCCGCCAAAGGCGCGGGCGCGCAGCTCGGAAAAGACGGGCAATGCTTCGAGGGCTTCGACGGCCGGCTCGTAGGCCACGCCCTGTGCGGGCAG
>JAUNJB010000026.1:0-21174 GCA_030535375.1 Clostridia bacterium
TCGGCATCATCACCATCGACGATATCGTCGACGTCATTCAGGATGAGAACACCGAAGACATCAAGAAGATGGCGGCCATCATCCCCAGCGATGAGGACTATATGAAGACCAGCGTCATCAGCCTGGTCGCCCACCGCCTGCCCTGGCTGCTTCTGCTGATGATTTCCGCGACGTTTACGTCGACCATCATCACCCACTTTGAAACGCTGCTCTCCGGCGCCGTCGTGCTCACGGCGTTCATCCCCATGCTGATGGACAGCGCGGGCAACTCCGGCAGCCAGACCTCCGTCACCGTCATCCGCAACATGGCGCTTGGCGAGGTGGAGACGAAGGATTGGATAGCCGTGCTCTTCAAGGAGGTGCGTGTAGCGCTCGTATCCGGTGCGGCGCTGGCGGCGGTCAATTTCCTGCGGATGATGCTGTTTACCAGCGTCGGCATGATGATCGCGGCGACCGTCTCTGTGACGCTGCTTTGCACGGTGGTCATCGCGATGATCGTGGGCTGCCTGCTGCCGATGGGCGCCAAGCGTCTGGGCTTTGACCCGGCCGTCATGGCCAGCCCGATGATCACGACGATCGTGGATGCGTGCTCGCTGCTGATTTATTTCATGATCGCCAGCACAATGCTGGGGCTGTGAAAAAGAATAAAAAAACGCGCGGACGGGGGAAGCCTCGTTTGCGCGTTTTTTGTGATGCGAATATGACGCGGACGGCTTGCTGAATATCTTGGTATCTGTTATAATATATTTAAATATGTTATAACAGATAAGAGGGGTGCCTGTGGATTCGGAGATGACGGCGATAGGGAGAAAGCTCCGGGAGGTTCGCGCGGAGCGCGAGATGAGCCTGGATGAGGCGGCCGGGCTGACCGGCGTGAGCAAGCCCATGCTGGGGCAGATCGAGCGGGGACAGTCCATGCCCACGATCACGACGCTTTGGAAAATCGCGACGGGATTGAAGCTGCCGCTCTCCGCTTTTTTTGAAAAGCGGCGGGCGATGTACGAGGTGGTCGATGCGCTTGCGCAGACGGCCATCCGGGAGGCGGACGGGAGGATGAGCGCATATCCGATGTTTGCCTACGATCCCATTCGCAGCACGGAGACGTTTTATATCGAATTTGCTCCGGGCTGCGACCATCGGTCGGCGCGGCACAACAAGGGCGTGGAGGAGTACATCCTCGTCGTCACAGGAAGATTAAAGCTTGTGATCGACGAGGAGGAGATTCTTCTTTGCGAAAAGCAAGCGGTTCGCTTTCTGGCGGATGTTCCCCATGCGTATCAGAACCCGTTTGAGCAGAGCTGCACGGTATACAACACCATATACTATCCTGGGGATTGAAGGGAGGATGCGGCATGTTTGAATTGACGCGGGTGGCCGGAGAGAGCTATTACGTCGAGAGCCCGGCTAAAATCGGGCTGGTGAAGCTGGGCGGAGATGAGGTCTGCCTGATCGACAGCGGAAGCGACAAGGACGCGGGGCGCAGGGTTCGGCAGATTCTGGATGCCAACGGATGGAGGCTGACGGCCATCTACAACACGCATTCAAATGCCGATCACATCGGCGGCAACAGGTATTTGCAGGCACAGACGGGATGCGGGATCTTTGCGCCGGGGATAGAGTGCAGCTTTACGCGCCATCCCCTGCTGGAGCCATCCTTTCTGTACGGCGGTTATCCATGCAGGGAGCTGAGGCATAAGTTCCTCATGGCTCAGGAGAGCGATGCGCAGGAGCTCACACCGGCGTGCCTGCCTGCTGGATTTGAGATCATCCCGCTTCCGGGACACTTTTTTGACATGGTGGGCTTCAGAACGCCGGATGATGTGGTCTATCTGGCGGACTGTCTGTCCGGCAGGGAGACGCTCCAGAAATATCGGATCGGCTTCATTTATGATGTGGATGCCTATCTTAGAACGCTTGAAAGCGTGAAACGGATGAAGGCGAGGGCGTTTGTTCCCGCGCACGCGGCCATGACGGAGGATATCGCACCGCTCGCGCAGTACAATATGGAGAAGGTTTGGGAGGTGGCGGAGGAAATCGTGCAGCTGTGCGGCGAACCCATTGCCTTTGAAGCGCTGCTGCAAAAACTATTTATCCGCAATCAGCTCACAATGAACTTCGAGCAGTACGCGCTTATCGGAAGCACGGTGCGTTCCTATCTCGCGTGGCTGAAGGACAAAGGAAAGATCAGCGCGCGCTTTGAAAACAGCATGCTGCTCTGGGAGCGGACATAACCCCCCTATATCGCTTACGGCAAGGCGGTCAATAAAGCGGCCCGCGAGGAACGGGGAAATCTCCATTCCTTGCGGGCCGCTTGTCTGAATAAAGGGGAAAGCAGTGGGCGCTATGCGACCAGTCTGTCGCACGCGCCGATCACCAGCGCATGCAGCGCGGGGAAGAACGAGTCGCCGATGTCCCGAATGTTGAGAATGGACAGATACATCAGCTGGATGACGGAGAGCACGATATCCTCCGGAGCGGAAAAGCAGATCTGCGCGTTGTGCAGCGCGCGGAAGATGATCTCCGCCGAGGAGAGATAGTGCCTTTTGGCCTCATCGTCCGGCAGTGCTTCGGAGATCACCGGCAGGTCCTCGCGCAAAAAGCGCGCGATTCCCAGCTGATGGATGGTTTCAAAGGCGGTGAAGACGGCGTCCGCGGCGCGCTCCTTGTTGGATTTGCCCTCGCTGTTTTTGAGCGCGCACAGCGCCTTGCCGATCACCTGCGATTCCCAATAGCCGGCGACCTCGAGGAAGAGCAATTCCTTGCTGTCGTAAAACTTGTAGAATGACGATTTGGAGATGCCTGCATCCGCTGTCAGCATGTCGAGCGATGTCTTTTTGATGCCGGTTTCAAGCGCGTAGCGGCGGGCGCTGTCAAACAGGCGGGCGCGAATGTCTGAGCGCTGCTCAGGTGTGAAGGGCTGTGCCATGCGCTTCGCTTCCTTCCTGTGATGGGGTGATGGAAATCATTCGCCCAGCGTGACCGTGGCGTTCATGCCGGGGAGGAGGGTTTTGCCCTCGGGCAGGCTGATGCGCACATCGAAGTAGGTGGCGTTCTGTCGCACCTGGCCGATGGGACGAATCTCGGTGATCCTGCCGGAGAAGACCTCGCCCGCATAGGCGTCGAGCGTATAGGTGAGCGTGTCGCCCACGCGGATGGCGTTCAGGTCGAGCTCGTCGATCTCGGCGCTGAGCTCAAGCCGGGTCAGATCGGCGATTTCGCACAGCAGCTGGCCGCGATATACCTGCGCGCCGGAGACGGCGGACAGCACCGTGACGGCGCCGGCCGTCGGTGCGCTGATGGAGAGGGAGGCGTTTTTGGCGCTCTGCGCGTCGATCGTCTCAAAGAGCAGATCGCCCACGGAGACGGTGTCGCCCGCCTTCACGTGCACCGCGGCGATGCGGCCGGAGGCGGTCACGGCGACGTCGTCATAGCGCTTGACCTTGCCGCGGCCGGTCTCGCTGTCGCTGGGCGTGCTGCTCTCGCGGAAGCAGCGCACGGTATCGTCTACGTCAAAGCTGCCGGTAAGGATCTCCACGACATAATTCTTGCCGGACACGCTGGTGACGATGCCGGTGCCCTTCTCATTGTTGCACTTGAGATAGAGCGTCTCGCCCGCGTGCAGATAGCGGTTTTCGTCGTCATTGTACGCCTGATCGGTGTTCGCGTCGATGTAGAGCGCGTGCTCCGGCTCGATGACGGCCAGGGAGCCGTAATGCGCGATGACGCCCGAAGCATCGTCGCCCGTGCCCGCGAATACGGCGGATACGGTGCCGCTCTGCGTGGCGTAGACCGGCACGGTGTCCAGCTCAAAGAGCGTCTGTCCGGCGGAGACCTCCTCGCCGGCGGTCAGATCGAAGGGCAGCAGCGTGCCGGAAAACGGGGCGGTGATCTTCGCGGTTTCCGGCGCGACAATGGTTGCGTTGGCGGTTGCGCCCAGCGCGCAGGCGCAGGTCAGCGTCAGCGCGAGGAAGAGGAGAATGAGGGAAACAGCTTTCGTCTTCATGATGATGTCCTTTCTTATGATGGATGTCAGGATGGACGGCGCGCTTGGCGCCGGTTATTCGACGGACTTGAGCGCCTCAACCATGTCGATTCCGCGCACCTTGCGGGTGAGCATGCGCTGGAGCAGGCAGGAGAAGCAGTAGGTGACGACGCAGGCGATGATGATGGACTGCAGCGTCGGCGCGCCGGGATAGAAGCCCGTCTCCGGCTCGCAGGTGTGCATGGTGATGTTGGTGAGCAGGATGCCGGGATAGATGCCGGCCAGCACGCCGAAGAGCGTGATGATGGTGTTTTCGTGCAGAATGAGCTTGCGGATCTCCTTCTGGTGATAACCGAGCACCTTGAGCGTGGCGTATTCACGCGTGCGCTCCACGAAGTTCATCAGGCCCATGTTGTAGCAGATCACGAACGCCAGCGCCAGCGCGATGCCCGTGAGCATGGCGAAGACGGAGGAGAGCGTGTCGAGCATTCTGAGCATATCGCCGATCTGCTCGGCGGGATAATCGATGCTGTCCACCTCGTCCATATCGCTGAGCTGGTCAAGGCACGCCTGCGTCGGCGCGCGCAGCTGGATGGCTGTCGGCGTGAAGGGCGACTTGCGGAGGGATTCCCAGGTGCTGCGGTCCAGATACACGCCCTGGGAGATGTTGTTGTGAACGATTTGGCCCACGATGATATCGACGGGCTCATCATCGCCGGGCAGATAGAGGCGGATGGCATCGCCGATGTGGATATCGAGCGTCCTGGTGAGCTTGTAGGTGACGGCGGCCGTGCCGGATTCAATCGGCACGAGCGTCTCGTTTTCGCCGAGATGCTGCATGGTCTGCTCATCGCCGAGCACGGTGAGCATCACGGTGCGCGAGCCGCCCGCCGCCCTCAGCGAGACGGAGGATTCCATAATGCATTCCACGGCGTCGGCCTCAAGCCTGCGCTCGTAGCTCTCGGCCTCGCCCGCGCTGCCGTCGAGATTGGCGCGCACGTCGTAATTGAGCGTTTTGGTGTAATAGTTTTCGCTCATGCTGGTCACCGAGTCCTGAAGGCCCAGGGACATGATGATGAGCATGTTGCAGCAGAGCAGGCCGATAAGGGACATGAATGTGCGCAGCTTGTTTCGCATCAGATTGCGCACGATCATCTTGGCATTGAAGCCCAGGCGGGACCAGAGCGGCGTGATGCGCTCAAAGAGGATGCGCTTGCCGTCCTTGGGCGGCTTGGGGCGAAGGAGCGCGGCGGTCGTCTCTTTGGCGGCGGAGTGATAGGTGTACAGGCAGATGGCGACGCTCATGAACACCGTCAGGGCGACCATGCACCACGCCGGAAGGGAGATGGCGGGCTCGAGCCGGTAGGGCATCTCGTTCTGGCCGATCAGCGCGTCCCAGAGCAGATAGGGCAGCGTATAGTGGCCGATCAGTGTGCCCAGCACGCCGCCCGCCAGCGACGGCACGATGGCGTAGGAGAGGTAGTGCCCGCGAATCTGCCTGGTGGAAAAGCCCAGCGCCTTGAGCGTGCCCATCTGCATGCGCTGGTTGTCGATCATGCGCGAGAGCGTGGTCATGACGATCAGCGCCGCGACGGCATAGGCCAGAATCGGGAAGATGAACGTCATGCTTTCAAACATCTGGGCGTCATTGTTGGCGCGCGCGGTGCTCATATGGGAGCCGCGGTCGACGACAAGCGCCTCGGGCAAGGCGGCCTGAATGGCGCTTTGTACGGCGTCGGCATCCGCGTCCGCCTCGCACGTGACCACGATCTGCGTGAGCGGCAGCATGGGCATGGCGCGCGCATTGATGAGCAGATAGCCGTATTTTTCCGGATCGGCGGATATGCCGTCGGAGACGACGATGTACTCCGGGCTGACGACGATGCCGCGCACGACGAAGCTATATTCCTGCCCGGAGAGCTTCACCGATATCCGGCCGCCGATGTCCAGATTGTGCGCTGTGGCAAAGCGCTCCTCCACCAGGCAGCCGCGCATGTCGGACGGATCAAGCAGCTCGCCCTCGCGCAGAAGCGGAATGTTGATGTCCATCTCGCCGTCATAGGCGGTGACGGCGACGTTGATGTCGCTATCGAGCGTCGTCTCCAGATCCATGCTCGCGCGGGCGCGAACCTGCCGCACGCCGGGGATCGATGCGATTTTGGTCAGGCTTTTGCGGTCGGCAGCGGGGAGCGTCACCCAGAAATCGGCGAGGTTGTTTTCCTCGTAGTAGGTGTTGAGCGTTGTGCGCGTCATGCGCGCTGTGCCGTCCAGCGCGGAGAAGGCGAATGTGCCCAGTGCGCACAGCGCGATGATGGAAAGAAACTGCATCGCCGCCCGGGACATATCCCGGTAGAGCTTCTTTCGCAGGGTGTTCTTTCTTACCATGCGATGTCCTCCACGCGTGCGGGATGCTCGTTCATCTCGATGGATTCAATGCCGCCGTTCTTGACGTGGATGACGCGATTGCCAAGCGGCGCGATCATCGCGTTGTGCGTGATGATGACGACCGTGGCGTCGTGCGTGCGGCAGACATCCGTGAGCAGGCCGAGCACCTGCACGCCCGTCTTGGAATCGAGCGCGCCCGTCGGCTCGTCGCACAGGAGCAGGGCGGGATTTTTGCACAGCGCGCGGGCGATGGACACGCGCTGCTGCTCGCCGCCGGAGAGCTGGGCCGGAAAGTTCTGAAGGCGTTCGCTCAGGCCGACCTGCTCCATGACCACGCGGGGATCGAGCGCGTCCTTGCAGACCTGGCGGGCGAGCTCCACGTTTTCAAGCGCCGTCAGGTTGGGCATCAGATTGTAAAACTGGAAGACGAAACCCACGTCGTGACGGCGATACTCGGTCAGCTGCGGGCTTCGCAGGCCGGTAATTTCCTTGCCGCCGACGGTGATTTTGCCGCTGGTGGCTTTGTCCATGCCGCCCAGCAGATTGAGCACGGTGGTTTTGCCCGCGCCGGAGGGACCGAGCACGACGCAAAATTCCCCTTTTTCGATGCTGAAGCTGACATTGTCCACCGCTTTGACGACGGTATCACCAGTTTGATAGTATTTGCAGACGTTTTCAAATGTGATATAGCCCACTGGGAAACCTCCTTGCAGCCTCCCGCCTGGGCGGGAGGGTTCAGCGTGCAACATGGTGAAAACATTTTTTGATTTTGTTTTTATGATCCGGAAAAAGAAAGCGGGTGTACCGCGGCGGTATGTGCCGCGGGATAGCCCCGGATGTGGTAAAAACAAAATCAAAATTTGTTTTTATGACCTTATTATATGCGCGGCGGTAAAGTCTGTCAATACAATTTGCGTGAAAAAAGACTGACCCGCGATTCGTCATGCCGATTCGTCCGGATGATATGTATTGCCGCCGTATGTGTGGCAAAGCGCGATAAACTCCCTGGCGCAGGCGGTTAAAAACTTGTGGCGGTGCCAGACGATTGCGTGTGTGCGGACGAGCGGCTCATCCTCGATGGGAAGCGTGACGACGCTGCCCGAGCGGAGATCGGCGCGGACGAGCTGCTCGGGCAGGATGGAAATGCCCAGCCCGGCGGCGACAGCCTTGACGATGGCCTGCGTGCTTGCGCTTTCCCAGATGGGGCTTAGGGGCAGCTCATGCGCGGCGAAGACGTGATCAAGAAAGCCCCGGCCAACGCTTCCCTTTTCCCTCAGCAGGAAAGGATAGGGAACGAGCTGCGCCAGATTCACCGAGCTATGGGCGCACAGAGGATGATCGGGCGGCAGAATCAGGACAAGACGGTCACTGGCGAAGGGCTCACAGTGCAGATGATCGTCCGAGACGAGATCCTCGATCACGGCGAGATCGAGCCGGTTGTCAAGCAGCGCGGAGGTGAGCTGCCTGCCGCTGGCCACGGTTGCGTGCAGGCGCAGAAGCGGCCGTTTTTCCCGCATGCGCACGGCCAGCTCCGGCAGCAGGAAGTTGCCCGGTGTGATGCTCGCGCCGACGCGCAGCACGCCGAGCTCATCCCAATTGCGCAGGCCCTTCTCCATCAGATCAAAGGAATCGGTGATATGCAGCGCGTGCGCATAGAGCTGCTCGCCGGACGGGGTGATGTAAAGGCGGCGGTTGATCCGCTCGAACAGGCGCACGCCGTAATAGCGCTCGATTTCCTGAATTGCGCGCGTGACGGCCGGCTGTGTCATGTGCAGGCGGTCGGCCGCGGCGGTGATATTTTCTGTTTTGTAGACCTCAAGAAAGATCCTCATGTGGCGGATGGTCATCGCGCGTTCCCCCTTATCGATGCCAAATAGAGCATGGATTTAATAAAATAATAGCATTTTACTTATCTATGCGCAAGTGCTATTCTCTTGGAAGAAGGAGGAATGCGATATGGGACGGGAAAAGGCGGCGCCAAGAAGCGGACCGGGAGGGCGCATTTTGGTTCGGCTGTTTTTGAACATGCTGCACATCAGCACATTCACATTCGGCGGCGGCTTTGTCATCATCACGCTGATGAAGCGCAAGTTTGTGGACGAGCTGGGATGGATGGAGGAGGGGGAGATGCTCGATTACGCGGCGCTGGCGCAGTCGAGCCCGGGGGCCATCGCGGTCAACGCGGCGATCCTGGTGGGTTGGAGAATGGCGGGGGTAGGGGGCATGATCACGGCGGTGACCGGCACCGTTTTGCCGCCGATGGCCATTCTTTCCGCGGTTTCGGTGGGCTACTCCGCGTTTGCGGGCAACGCCTATGTGGCGATGGCGCTCAGCGGCATGCAGGCGGCCGTGGCCGCGGTGATTCTGGATGTGGTGTTTACGCTGGGTGAGAGCGTCTGGAGGGAGCGCTCGGCCGTGCATATGGCGGTGATGGCGGCGGCGTTTATCGCGGCATGCTTTTTGCGGGTGAACGTTGTCGTGGTGATCCTTGCCGCCGCTGTGACGGGCATTTGCGCGCGGCTGGCGGCGCGCAGAAAGGAGCGTGCGGCATGATAGGCCTTCAGCTATTTTGGAGCTTTTTACAGGTAGGGCTGTTCAGCGTGGGCGGCGGCTATGCGGCCATTCCCCTGATCCGGAGCCAGGTTGTACAGGCGCACGATTGGCTGACGATGGGGGAATTCACGGATCTGATCACCATTGCGGAGATGACGCCCGGTCCCATCGCCGTCAATGCTGCGACATTTGTGGGGATTCGCATCGCAGGCGTGCCGGGGGCGGTGATCGCGACGCTGGGATGTATCGCGCCGTCGGTGCTGATCGTTTCGCTGATGGCTGCGGCGTACGGGCGGTATCACGATATGGCCGTGATCCGGGAGGTGATGGGCAGCCTGCGCCCGGCCGTGGTTGCGCTCATTGCCTCGGCGGGACTGGCCGTGCTGCGGCAGGTGGTCTTCTTCGGCGGCGACATGCGTTTGGAGATGGTGAAATGGGCAGAAGCGGGTATCTTTCTGGCAGCGTTATTTGCCCTGCGCAGGCTCAGGTGGAATCCCATTCTGACGATGGCGTTGTGCGGCGCGGCCGGATTATGCGTCGGCCTGGCGCGGGGATAGGAGGGGTGGGAATGACGCGGTATATGATTCGCAAGGGACTGAGGCGGCATAAGCTGGTCGACGAGCGGAAGGCGGCTGTCGCGGTGGTCAGGCGCAATTGGGACGGATACACGATTGACGCGGGCCGGAACGGGCTTTACAGTGTCAGGGAGGGAACGGAACTGACGTTGGAGGTGTGCCGGTATATGCCCGGCGGAGGCAGAAGCGTGGGGAGGGCGGGGATGACGCTGGAGGAAAACGAATCCGCGCTGCTGCCGTCGAGGGCGGCCACGCTGCGTCTGCGTTTGGAGGGAGAGGTGCTGACCCTTGTGCGGGCGCGGAGGCGTGGGCTTCACATCGTCCGCCGGGGAGAAGTGCTGGGAGAGATCACGGGCATGCTGGGGCCGCATCCCAGGCTCACGCTGAAGGAAGCGATGCATCCGGGATGGGCCGCGCTTCTCTATGCGCTGGCATTGCGCATGCTCGCGGAGGATGATGCGCCGCTGGTGTGACGACGCGCAGGGACGAAAGCGCCGCGCGGCAAAAGGCTGTCAGGCGAATTCCGAACAGGGGCGACGTTCTGCGTGAATCCATCCTTTTGCGGGCGCTGCGTGAACGCCCCGCCACAGGGGTTTCGTTTTTCCGCTTCTGCCGGCGGCGGCGCTCCCCTTTTCAAATGCTGGTTTTTGGAGTATCCGAATTTCCATCCCGGCAGTTCTGCGGATTCCCTGAAAAACATTTTTCCATCCCGAAGGGGGCCGGGCAATGGATGAAAGGCGACGGCCTGCCGGGGACGGCAACGAGGGCGGCGCCAAAAAATTAAGGATTCCGCCCGAAAAGCGGAATCCTCTTTGACGGTTATGCTTACTGCGCCGCCTTGCCGATGATGGCAATCATGTCGCTCACGGAGACCGTGCAGCCGGAGGCGAGATCGGCCTCGGTGGCCTTGCCGCCTTCGGTGGGAATGCCCAGCACCTCTTCGATGGTCTTGCCGGTGACATACGCGGAGAATGCGGCGGCCTGCTCATTCCACTCCTTGCCGATGGCAGAAGCCTTGCGCATGCCGTAGCCGTCACCCAGCACGTTCTTGCTCTGGATTTCGGCGGTCAGGTCGCTGGTGATCGCGCCGGTGGCGTCAAACTTCACGTTCGCGATGATGGCGTCGATGACGGAGCTGGTGATCGTCTCGCCGCTGAGCGTGGTGGCAGCCGCGAAGGTGTACGTCTGGCCGGCGCCCTCGGCATCGGCGGCCGCGTCCTTGCTGCTGCTGATGCTGGTGGTGGAGGTGAGGGCAAGCCTGTCGCCCTTCTGCGCACCGAGATCCTGCGCGTTTTCGCAGGCGGACACGATGGCCGGAATCAGCCCGCTTACGCCGATCGTGCAGCCGGAGACGAGATCGACGTCGGTGGCCTTGCCATCCTCGCCCACGGCGATGGCGCTCACCTGCTCGGCGGTCTTGCCCACGGCGAACTCAGCCAGCGCGGCGGCCTGCTCGTTCCACTCCTTGCCGATGGCAGAAGCCTTGCGCATGCCGTAAGCGTCGCCCAGCTCATTCTTGCTGGCGAAGAGGGTATCCGTGCTGATGGTCAGCTTGCCTTCCTGATCGAAGCCGATGCTGCACAGCACGACATCCAGCGCACAGGAATCGATCACGCCGTCCTCATCGACGGTCACGGCGGCGAGCGTGATGGTGGAACCGACGGCACCGGCGGCGTCAGCGGTAGCGCTCTTGCTGCCGGAGACGTCGGCGCCGACATACAGACCGGTCTTCACGCTCTCGGCGGCAGCCAAAGCGGAGGTCAGCACGAGCGCCAGGGTCAGTGCGGCGACAATCCATTTCTTCATGTAGGGTATTCCTCCTTGTATTATGCCGTGTAGGCTGAATTGCAAGGAGTATACCATACACATATCAAGTGAGGATTAATATGGGATTAATATTTGTTAATTGGGGGACGGAAAATCTTCCTGCGCGCGGAGGAAGCGGATGTCAAAGCGCGTGCCCTCGCCCGGCGCCGTCCGGACGCGAATGGTGGCCTCGTGCGCATCGGCGATGTGCCGGACGATGTACAGGCCCAGGCCCGTTCCCTTGCCGCTCTCGCGTGTGGTGTAGAACGGCTCATAAATCTTGTCGAGCGTCTGCTGGGTCATGCCGCAGCCGGTATCCTCGACGCTGAGGGTGACGCTCTGGGCGTCGCCTGAGGCGCAGAGCGTCAGCGTGCCGCCATGATCCTCCATGGCGTGCAGCGCGTTGATACACAGATTGAGCAGCATTTGGATGAGCTGCGTTTCGTCGCCGAGGATGGAGGCGTCCTTGTCGTCGAGCTGAAGGGTGAGCGTGATGTGCTCCCCGCAGCTTGGGGAGATCATCTGCGCGGCGTGCTTGAGCAGGATATGCGACGAGAGGCGCACGTGCGCGCTGCTCGTGTCCGCGCGGGAAAGCTCCAGCAGGCGGCGGGTGATCTCCTGCGCGGACTTGGAGGATTCGTAAATGCGCAGCAGGTCGTCGTAGAGCCCGCTGTCATCCTCGGGCAGGCGCTCAAGCGCCATCAGGCTGTAGCCCATGATCGGCGTGAGCAGATTGCCGAACTCATGCGCGACGCCGGAGGTGAGCTCGCCGATGGTCTGCAGGCGTTGATGGTGCAAAAGCGTCTGCTGACTGCGGTTGACGGCCTCGATGATCTGGTTTTTCTCCGTGAGCGCGCGAATCTCCCGGCGGCTCTTCTCCTCGGTGGACATCAGGGTGAGCAACTGATAGATCAGAAGCAGCAGATTCGCAATGCCGATGCCTCCCGCACAGGCCATGCGCAGCACGGCGCGGTAGAGGGGCTTGCACAGCTCGTCGAAGTTGACGCTTGTGCCGATGGTAAACAGACCGTTTTTGCTCAATTGAGCGGGAATGATGGCCATGTGCGCCGTGTCGCTCTTTCCCGACGCCATGGGATAGGACGCGACGCGGATTTCTCCGGCCTGCTGCGCGCGGGCCATGTGGGGCAGACCGGAGCAGATGGGATGCTTGCTTGTGATCTCATTGGTCATGCATACGGTGATCGTGTCGTCTTCGGGATGCAGGCAAAACGTGCGGCTCGCATCCAGCAGGACGATGTGGCTTTCCATATTGATGAGCGTGTCCTCGGTTGCGATTTGGCGGTAAAGGCTGCGAAGATCGATGATCGCGGCGTATTCGGCGCCGGAGGAGGTCTCCTCGCAGAACATCAGGCTGAGCGTATCCCCCTGCCGGCACAGCAGGATATTGACGTCATACAGCTCGGTCAGGTGGGCGATGGGGACGTAATCGAGCAGGCCGTCCGTGGAGAGATAGGGACGGCCCTCGTCCAGAGCGAGCATGCAGATGACGCTTTCGTCCTGGATGAGCAGATTGTTCGTCATGCGGATGAACAGGCCGTTTGTGCTGCCTGTGTCGAGATATTCCTGTTCCGCCTGCAAAAAGCCGTTTCGCTCAAGGACGTATTGCAGCGTGCGCGTATACTGCTGCAGATAGCTGGAGATGGTGTTGTCCACGGAGCCGGCCAGGGCGGTGAGCTGGCTGTCGATGCTGGAGAAGTCGCGCTTGCGCAGGGTGCTGATGTCAAAAGCGACGGCCAGAATGGATAAAAGCATCAGAATCAGCGCCAGCGCGCAGGGGAGCAGCGAACGGGAAGGTTTCATGGTGTTCCTCTCTTGCCAAAAGGGATATTTGTGTTTATAATATCATCTAAAATGGATTGAAACTCGGGTTGATGCCCAAGGGGGAAGGCATATGGCGGATTGGGTGCTGATGGTCGACGACGATGAGGCGGTGCTCGCGACGCTGCAGCGCGCGGTGCGCGCCAGCGGCATGGAGTGCGACGCGGCCCAAAGCGCCGAGCAGGCGCTGGAGATGACCCGTGGCCGCGCTTATGATCTGATTATCATGGATATTAACCTGGGGCGCACGGACGGCTTTGAGGCCATTCGCGTGCTGCGCGACAGGGGCGTGCGCACGCCGATCATGATCGTCAGCGGGCGGCTTGAGGATGTGGACGCGGTGTACGGCCTGGGCATCGGCGCGGACGACTATGTGACCAAGCCCTTCAACCCGATCACGCTGTGCGCCAAGATCAAGGCGCTCATCCGCCGCAGCCGCGATGCCGTGGGCGACGGCCAGCAGCTGTGCGCCGGCCCGTTCCGCTACGATATGAGGACGCTGCGCCTGTACAAGGAGGGGGAGGAGATCTCCCTTTCCTCCAAGGAAAACGCCATCATGAAGCTGTTTATCGACAACGTGGGGCGCATCTTCACCCGGGATATGCTCTATGAGATGGTGTGGGGAGATGTGCTGGTTGACGAGGGCGTCGTGGCGGTGTACATCAACCGCCTGCGCCAGAAGATCGAGGAAGATCCCACGCATCCTCGCTATCTGCTCACCGCGCGCGGGCTTGGATATCGGTTTGTGGTGTGAACGGGGCGGTACAGGCAAGGGGCTGTCGGGCCAGGAATCCGGATATTCTAAGAAAAACTGAGTATTTGCGGTTCCCAGGGGGGCCGTCTGCCGCCGTCAGTGACGGAAACAGACGGCTGGAAACGCCTTCGGCGGGTGCTGGAGCAGGGCTCCGGGCACGAAAATGGCTTGATTTGCCTGGTGAATGGCTTTCTTAGAATGTTCGAAATCAGCCTGACAGCCCCTTCAGACCGCCGGCGAAAGTTTTTCTCCCGGGAAGGAGAGAAAATACTCCGGGAAGAAAAATAAATTCCGCCGCGGACTTCAACGAAGCTTATGTCAGCAAAGCAAAACCCTCCCCTTTTGGAGAGAGATTTTGCGTGCGGATATGTGACAATCAGTGCGTGGCCATGGGCACGTTGCCCTCATCCTTGCCGTTTGCGGCGCGGTGGGGAGCGCTGCGCTCCTTGAGCACCTCGGCAAAGGGATCGTCCTCCTGCTGATCGTCGTCGATGAGGCCGTCGGCGCGCAGCATGTCGCGCAGGACGTCCATCTCGCTCTCCAGGTCGATAAAGCGATACTCGTCAAGCGCCTCCACCTGGCGGACGAGCGCCTTGTCGATGACGCCGATCGCCTCGGCGATGCGCGTGCGGATCTCGCGCGCCTTGGGCGTGTTGGCGCCCTTTTCAAGCTTGGCGCGCGCGTCAAGCAGGCGCAGCGTCGTGGGGAGATAGTAGCGAAGGAATGTGCGCAGCTGGGTGAGCAGCTGGGGACGCTGCTCCAGGATGGAGAGAATCTGGCCGCAGCTGGTCTCGATAGAGTCGATCTGCGCGGAGAGCGCGGGATCGGCAATGATATCGTTGGCATGGCGAATGCGCCGCAGAGCGTCGTATCCCTCGCGGATGACGTCGTCCACCTCGGAAGCGTCGTTGGCGGCGGGCTCTGGGCTATGCTGTGTGTAGGTATGCTGCGCCTTCGCGGCGGAGGATTCGGTGTGCTGCCATTGGCGCTCCACCTCTTCGTCATCGGTGACTGTGCAGTCCGCGTCCTGGTAGACGCTCGCCTGATTGCGGCGGGAACGCCTGCTGCCGCGGGGCTCCACATCCCAGTCAAACTCGCGGGGGATTTCCTCCTCGTCCTGAGCGGCCTTGCCGAGCGCGTGGAAGACCACGTAAACGATCATCGGCCCGAACGGCCCGGCGATGAAGAAGGAGAGCGCATACCATGCCCAACGCGGCAGATAGTCCAGCTTTTTTAACAGTTGTCTCGCTTTCATTGTAAAAAACCTCCGGGTGAAGACCCTGCGACGGCGTAAAATTTCAATCAACATGATTATATCAAAACCTACGCGCGATGTCATCAGAAAAATGCACATTCGAATCCGATAAAGGAAAGAATGTGCATGGAAATCATTGGGGATTATGATTTGCCGGAAGGGGGCTCCTTCCCGGGCTTTTCCCGCCTGAAAAAGAGGAAGCGGCGGGGAGCGCTGTCCTCCGTGCGGGCGGAGGGAGGCTCGGTGGTTTTGGTGGGTTCAGGGCGGGCGATCATCGTGCGCACGTCCGATACGACGAAGCGAATATCCGCGAATACGCCGTTGAGGATGCCCGTTTTGAGGAAGTTGACGGCGGTGATCCAGAGAATCGGCGCGACGATCAGGCCGGTCACGCCGTAGAGCTGCATGCCTGCGTACATCGAAAACAGCATTTGCAGCGAGGAGAAGCCCGTTGCGCCGCCGAGCACGCGCGGCTCAAAGATGCGGCGGATGATGTAGAGGATGGCATAGAGCAAAAGCAGCTGTGCGCCCATGGTGACGGCGCCCAAAACGATGCACACCGCGCCCCAGGGCACGAGAACCGTGCCCGCGCCGAAGAAGGGAATGAAATCAAGAAAGCACAGAACAAGCGCGATGGGCAGCGGATAGGGCACGCCGATGATGAAGAACGCGGCCAGAATGATGGCCATATCCACCAGCGCGAAGATCAGCTGGGAGCGGAAGAAGCCGAGCACCGCCGTGCGGAAGCTGTGGCCCATCAGGCGCAGGGACTGCTTGCCCTTGGAGCCGAGATAGCTGTAAATATTCTCGCGCAGGTTGGGAAAGTCCGCCGTGATGATGCAGCTGGCCAGAACGAGCACCGTCAGGAAGATGACGAAGCTGGGAACCTCCATCGCGACGCCGCTGGTGATGCCCACCGCGGAGCTGAGCACGCGGGTGATCAGGGAGCGCAGCCATTCCCACGCGCTTGAAAGCAAGGCGAGCACCTCGGCCTCCACGTCGGCGTATTCCGGGGGCAGCAGCGTGAGCAGCTCCTGAACGTAGATGACCAGGCGGTTGTAGACGCTTTGCAGCTGCGCGATGATGGTGGGAACGGAGCCTGCCAGCCCGATGACCTGCGAGATCACCTGCCTGGCGAACATCAGGCACAGGAAAAAGAGCACCGTATAGAACACCAGCACGAGGATGTAGGAAAAGAGCTTGCGCGTCATGCGCAGGTGCTTTTGCAGGATCTGGATCACGGGGTTGAATGCCCACGCCATGATAAACGCCAGAATAAAGGGCATCAGGATGCTGAAGGCTGGACCGCCCAGCAGCGCGAGCGCGGCGGCGGCGACAACCGCCGTCACCACCTCCACCAGCAGGCGGAAATAGATTCGCTTACGTTCGTCTTGCATGATCGTGCTCCTTGCGGGAATGAGTCAGATCGATGTTTACTAGGGTGCGCCCGGGTTTATTCTATGATCAGGGCTCGGGCGTGGCGTCCGCGGCGGCGGGAAGCCCCAGCGCCTCGAGCAGCAGGTCGCGGTTTTCCTCGATATTGAGGATGATGCCGCTGTCGCCGCCTGAGGTATTGCCGTAGCGCCAGTGGCCCTCAAACGGCACGCCGATGCGATCCACCTTTGCCCCGCGCAGCCACAGCGCCTGCGCCACCAGGCGAACCTGCTCGCTGCTGCTCAGCGAGGAGCGCCAGGCGTGATTGAGGCTGTTGTATACCGAGACGACATTGGCGATGGTCAGGTGGCGGGTCTGCTGCACCATGGCGGCGAGCAGCTTGCTCTGGCGTTCGCCGCGGCCGAGGTCATTGTCGAGCTTGCGGCACCGGGCATAGGCGAGCGCCTGCGCGCCGTTGAGCCGGCATACGCCCTCGGACAGCGGATAATCGTCATAGTATCCGACGATTTTGCCGATATAGGCGGCTTCTGCTTCGGTGATCTCCACCTGGGCGCCGCCGATGGCGTCCACCACCTCGATGAGCGTGGTGAAGTTGACGCGGAACCAGCCGTCTATCGACACGCCGAAGTTGCGCTCCACGGCCTGCACCAGTGCATCCTCGTCCTGCGTGCGCACGATGGTGTTGATCTTGGTGAGGCGGTTGTTTTCGTTTTCGATGAACATGTCGCGGGCAAAGGTCACGGCGGAGATGCGCGTGCGGTCGAAATTCACCTGCACGAGCATGATCACGTCGCTGCGGCCGTTCTCATCGAGGGAGCCGTAATTGTCAATGCCCAGGATGAGGAAGGTCTTGGTGCCGTGCGGATGCAGCGCGAGCACCAGGGCCAGGATGACCAGCGCGATGATGAGCAGAAGGCGGACCTTCTTGTGAGACGAGAGGAAAGCCTTGGCCTTTGAGAAAAGTGACTGGACGGCGTTCATAAGCAAATGCCCCTTCCTGAAAAATGCTGTCACACGGGGAGAAAAAAGAAAAATAGAGAATTTCGTATCAAAACCGCACAAAAACCACATGAATGACCTATGGCTAAACATAGCATAATTGAGAGGAAAAATCAAGCGCTCTGCCCATGCTTTGAAGTTTTCTCCGGATTTATGGAAAGAAGCGGTTGCCATGGGATGACTTTTCGTGTATAATAAAAACGTTATGGATTTTTGTGCGAGGGCCTTCGGCTCCCGCTCAAGATAGATGGATCGCGGGCTGACCTCCGTTTGATCCGGCACCCAGTTAGATCATTTGCGCCGCGCACCGCTATAAACGTGCGCGAGAAGAAAGAAAGGAAATTTCAGTGTCAGACAACGAAAATCGTGAAAACATGCGTCCCGGAAATGGGAACACCGCCGGCGAAAGGGGCGTAAAGCGCCCGGACAATCGCCGCACGCCTGCCGGAAAGCCTTCCGCGACTCCCGCGAATGCGGCGGCCGGCGCGGACAAGCCCGCGGCGGGCCGCAAGCCCCGCGCGCCGCGCAGCGCCAATGCGAGCAGCAGAGCGGCCGCGCCGCAAAGCGCGCCGCAGGAGAACCCGGCGCCCAGGCAGCGTCCGCCGCGCCGCACGCAGCAGCAGAGCGCCGCGCAGAGCGGCGGGGCGGCGGCGTCGGCCGGTGCACAGGCAAAGACGGCGGCCAGGCCGCCAAGAACGTCCGTGCGTCCGCCCCGCGCGCCGCGCCAGGCGAGCGCCGGCCGTGCCGCTGATCCGCGCACGGCCAATGCGCAGGCCCCGGCGGGCACGCCGCAGACGGGCACGCCGCGCAAGACGGCAGGGACACGCCAGGCAGGTGCGGCGCGTTTGCCCGGGCGCGCGCAGAACGCGCAGCGCCCGCAGGTGGGCCGCCGCCGTATTGTGGCACCCGTCGCGCAGGAGGAGAAGCCCTGCATCTCCCAGACGCTCCAGCTCGTGGGCAAGAAGCCCCCGACGATGCGCTCCCGCGCGAGCGCGCATCCCAACCGCAGCACGCTTCGCATGATTCCGCTGGGCGGCATGTGCGAAATCGGAAAGAACATGACCGCTTACGAGTACGGCAATGACATCATCATCGTCGACTGCGGCCAGATTTTCCCGGATGAGACGATGCCCGGCGTGGATGCCGTCATCCCGGATTTCACCTATGTGCTGCAAAACCGAGACCGCGTGCGCGGCATCTTTGTGACCCACGGACATGAGGATCACATCGGCGGCCTGCCGTATCTGCTGCGCGAGTTCAAGGCCCCGGTCTACGGCGGCCGCATGACCATCGAGCTGCTCAAATACAAGCTCGACGATCGCGTGCCCGGCTTGACCAAGAGCTGCGAGCTGCACGTCGTGGAGAGCGGACAGACCGTTCGCGCGGGCTGCTTCTCCGTGGAGTTTATCCACGTGAATCACTCCATCGCCGATGCCTTTATGTTCGCCATCCGCACGCCGATCGGCATTATCATGCACAGCGGCGACTTCAAGATCGATTACACGCCGATCAACGGCGAGATCATGGATCTCCAGCGCATCGCGCAGATCGGCCGCGAGGGCGTGCTCCTCTTCGTATGTGAATCGACCAACATCGAGGTGCCGGGCTTCTCCAAGTCCGAGCGTCACGTCGGGGAATCGATGGCCGAGATGTTTGAGGGTGCGAAGGGGCGTATCTTCGTGGCGACGTTCTCCTCGAATGTCTCCCGCCTGCAGCAGATCTTCACCGCCGCGGAGCGCCACGGCCGCAAGGTCGCGCTTGTGGGCCGCAGCATGCTCAACGTGTTCAACGCCGCCAACAATCTGGGCTATATCCAGATGAAGCCGGATACGCTGATTGAGATCTCCCAGGTGGATCACTATCCGCCGGAGCAGGTGGTGATCATCTCCACCGGCTCTCAGGGTGAGCCGATGAGCGCCCTCACGCGCATCGCGTTCTCCAATCACCGCGAGATCGAGATTCAGCCGGGCGATACCGTGATCATTTCGGCCACGCCGATCCCCGGCAATGAGAAGCCGATCTACAAGGTGATCAACGAGCTCTACCGCCGGAATGCGAAGGTGTACTATTCCGCGCTGGCGGATGTGCACGTCTCCGGCCATGCCTCCCAGGAGGAGATCAAGCTGGTGCACTCCCTGGTGCATCCGAAGTTCTTCATCCCCGCACACGGCGAGACGCGCATGCTCTATCAGCATGCGGAGCTGGCGCACAAGCTCGGCGTGCCGTTTGAGAACATCTTCATTCTGGCCAACGGCGATATCTTTGAGATCACCAAGGGCTCCGCGCGCGTGACCGGCTTCACCAACGGCGACGCCGTGCTCATCGACGGCGCCTCGAAGGGCGAGGTGGACAATACCGTTCTGCGCGAGCGCAAGCTGCTCTCCGACGACGGCGTGGTCTCCATCGCCCTGGCGGTGAGCGCCAGAACCGGCGCGATGATGGCCGAGCCGGTTGTCAGCGCGATGGGCTTCCTCTACGACAGCGAGCACGCCAAGATCGAGGCGGCCTGCCGCCAGCACGTCGCCAACACGGTGACGCGCATCGCGAGCTCGGGCCGCAAGGTCAAGGAGGCCGTCGCCTCCGGGCAGATGCAGGGGCAGATGCGCTCCTTCCTCTACGAGCGCACCAAGCGCCGCCCGGTCGTGATGATCAACCTGATCGAGGTGGAATAACTTCAAATGCATGCGCGGGCGGCTTTGGGCTGTCCGCGCTTTACATGCCGGGCGGCAGTGTGTATAATGAAAAAAGGGAGGTGCGGCCATGGCGCTGAGAACCGTGATGATCTTTCCCGAGCTGAGCGGTATGCGGGCCGTCGACGCCCTCCGCAGGCGGTATGATCCGCTGGCGGCCCTCGTCAGGCCGCATATCACGCTCGTGTTCCCCTTTGAAAGCGGCATGAGCGACGACGAGCTGGCGGACATCCTTTCGCAGGCGGCGGAGGATGTGGCGCCGTTTGCGCTCCGGCTGCAGGGCTTTTCAGAGGAGACGGGGGAGCGCTACCTGTTTTTAAACGTGACAAAGGGCGCTGGGCCGCTTGCTCTTTTGCATGAACGGCTGTATGCCGGGCGGCTTGCGCCGTTTGACGCGGGGCGCGCCTATGTGCCGCATATGACGGTGGGGCATCTGCCGGATGCGCGGGCGCTTCACGCGGCCCATGCGCAGGCATCCCGATGCACAAGGGCGTTTGACGCGGATGTGACGCATATATACGCCGAGCGGATCGGGGAGAATGGAGAGTCGATCGTCATTCTGGAGCAGGCGCTCCGGGGACGGAAAACCAAGGAGTAGATGGAAATGGAAGGACAGAATTTGCCCGTCGTCCATGTGATCAACGGACGGCAGAAGAAACTGCTCCAGGGGCATCCCTGGGTGTATGGCAACGAAATCGAGCGCGTGGAGGGTGAGCCGGAGGACGGCGGTCTCGTCGCGGTGCAGGATTTCCGCGGGCGCTACATGGGCACGGGCTTTTACAACAGCCGCTCGCTGATCACCGTGCGCCTGCTCACGCACAGGCAGGAGGAGATTGACGACACGCTCATCGCCTCCCGCGTGCACGCGGCGTGCGATTATCGAAAGTTCGTCATGCGGCGCCCGGGAACGGATGCCTGCCGGCTGATCTACGGCGAGGCCG
>JAUNJB010000026.1:21274-26106 GCA_030535375.1 Clostridia bacterium
TTCGTCATGCGGCGCCCGGGAACGGATGCCTGCCGGCTGATCTACGGCGAGGCCGCCCGGCAGGTGCTGGCGCTGGGCATGGAGCGATACACTAAGACCATCGCCGGCGCATTGATGGACGCGGAGCATCCCGATTGCCTGCTTCTGCAAAACGACGATGCCATCCGGCGCAAAGAGGGCATGGAGTGCTTTACAAAGGTGCTCTATGGCAGCCTGCCGGAGGAGACCGTCATCCATGAAAACGGCATTCGGCTGGCCGTGGACGTCATGGGCGGGCAGAAGACCGGCTATTTCCTCGATCAAAAGGACAATCATCTGTTTGTGCGGCAGTTCTGCAGGGACGCGCGCGTGCTCGACTGCTTTTCCTACATTGGCGGCTTTGCGCTCAACGCCGCCGCGGCCGGAGCGAAGAGCGTGACGGCCGTGGACATCAGCGAGGCGGCCGTGGCGCTGATCGAGAAGAACGCCGCGCTCAATGATGCGCACATCGACACCGTCTGCGCGAATTGCTTCGACTACCTGCGCGCGCAGGTGAAGGAGAAGCGGCAGTACGATGTGGTGATTCTCGATCCGCCCGCGTTCACCAAGGCGCATGCAAACATGGCCAACGCCTGCCGCGGCTACAAGGAGATCGCGCTTTCCGCGATGCGCCTGCTGCCGGCAGGCGGCGTTCTGGCGACGCACTCCTGCTCCTATCACATGCCGGAGGATGTGTTCGTCAATACGGTGCTTTCCGCCGCGCAGGATCTGCACAGGCAGGTGCGCATCATCACCCTGCGCCGGCAGGATATCGATCATCCCGTTCTGGCGGGTTATCCGGAGAGCCATTATCTCAAGAGCCTGTGGCTGCAGATGCTTAGCTGAGCAAAGCCAAAGGTTAACAAACGTGGAGAAAACAGGCCTGAATGGGACTGTTTTTTTCCACGCTTTTTTTGTATGATGAGGGCACCGACCCGATTTGCGGGGTATGGCAGGCGGATAAACGGCCGCGGCGGCCCTTGGATGGGCAAAGGAGAAGGCTATGGGAACGATGAAGGATGGGGAAAACCGCTATTCGAGCATCGATATGTGCCGGGAAACGGGGATGACCAGCGAGGGACTGCGCTTTTATGAAAAAAAGGGTCTTCTCCAGGTTGACAAGGACGAGAGAAACGGATATCGGACCTATCCGATCATGAAGGTGCCCATGCTGCGCTCCACCAGAATCCTGAACAGCTATGGCATTCCGCTTGACAAAATTGCCGGGCTGGTTCAGACGCATGAGAACCATGCGCATCGCCTGATCGAGGAGCTGGACAGCGCCGGGGCGCGCATGGAGTACGAACTGGAGTGGAAGCGCCGCTGCCTATGCAGGCTGGAGGAGCACAGGGAGGCGCTTTCTCACCCGGCGGGGGAGATCTGGTTTGCCGAGATGGAGGAGATGGCGTATCTGCAATACGATGACGCGGCGCATCTGAAGGCGGATAAGACGCTTCGCGTGCTCGTGGACAGATGGCTGCAATGCCTTCCGATTGTTGAGCCCGCACCCTGTCTGCCGAAGAAGGATGTCGGAACGGATTGCTATTGCCCGGCGGGATTTGCCGTGCGGCGCGGTGATCTGGAGTTTTTGGGGCTTGAGATGGACGAACATGTGCGCCTGATGCCCCGAAGCCTGTATATCTGCATGGTGATCACACAGCAGGAGGAGAATGGAATCCTGGCGAGGGAGGCGCTTTCGCCCCTGATTTCGTTTGCCGGGCACACGGGGCTCGAGATCAACGGCGACGCGCTCTTCAGATGTCTTTCCTTTGAGAGCTATGACAGCGGAAGCGTCAAACTGCATTATAAGGTGATGCTGCCGGTGCGCGTGCGGGAAACCTCCAAGTGACTTGCATGGAATAGCGACGCTGTTCCCGTGAATTTCAGGGATGAAAGGCCATCAATTCGATGATTGACCCTCAACTTGCTTGGAATGTTAAACTGTTGACAAACCCCTTCGGGGAAAGACAGCAAGAGGAGGAACGATTATGAAGAAAACCCTGAGCATGGTGCTGGCGGCGGCCATGCTGTCTGTGACGGCGGCGGCATCCGCGGCGGTCTACACACCCGGAACCTATGAAGCGGAGGCCAAGGGATTTGGCGGACAGGTTCAGGTAGAGGTGACGGTGGACGAGGAGAAGATCGTCGGCGTGAGCGTCGTCGGGGACGATGAGACGCAGGGCGTAGGCTCTCTGGCCATTGAGCAGCTTCCCGCGGCGATCGTGGAGGCGAACAGCGCGGAGGTCGAGGCGGTTTCGGGTGCGACGATCACCAGCACGGCGATTCAGGAGGCGGTCGCTTCCGCGCTTGCGCAGGCCGACGGAACAGCCGTGCAGGCAGGCCCCGCCGCGTTTGTGCCGGGAACGTATACGGCGACGGCGCAGGGACATAACGGCGCGGTGACTGTGGAGACCACCTTTGCGGAGGACCGCATCGAAAGCATTCAGGTGGTCAGCCACTTTGAGAGCGAGGGCGTCTGCGAGAAGGCCCTTTTCACGGAGCTGCCGGAATCCATCATCGCCAACCAGTCCCTCGCGGTGGATACCATTGCGGGCGCGACGGTTTCCAGCAATGCGCTGATTGCGGCTGTCAAGGACGCCGCCCAGCAGGCCGGCTGCGATACCGCTTCGCTGATGACGGCTCCGGAGAAGACGCCGCCCGAGACGACGGAATACACGGCGGATGTCATCATCGTGGGCGCGGGCGGCGCGGGCCTGTCGGCAGCGGTCTCCGCGACGGATGAAGGCGCCAGCGTGATCCTCATCGAAAAAGAGGGCTATGTCGGCGGAAATACCCTGGTGTCGGGCGGCATCTTCAATGCGCCTGACGAGGAAATGCAGAAGGAAGTCGAGATGACCGCGGGCGTTCAGGCCCTGGTCGAGGCGGCGATTTCGGAAGAGCCGGTCAGCGAGGCGCACGAGGAGCTGATGGAAAAGGTCAGGGCGCAGTATGAGGCGCATCTCGCGGCCGGAAAGACCTATCTGTTTGACTCCGTGGAATGGTACACGCTGCAGACCTGGAATGCGGGCGACAAGGTGGCCGATCTTGATCTGGTTTACACCATGTGTGCCAATTCCTATGACACGCTGACCTGGCTCAGAAATCTGGGCTGGACGTATTATTCGGACATTCGCCAGGGTGCGGGCTCCCTTTACCAGCGCACGCATTCCTCTGTGGATCACGCAGGCGTGGGCTTCATCAACGCGCTGACCTCGGGCCTTGAGGATCGGGACGCGCAGATCGTCTACAGCACGACGGCGACGGAGTTGATCATGGAGAACGGCGTCTGCGTCGGCGTGCTGGCCGAAGACAGGGACGGCAATCAGATCACCTTCCATGCCAATAAAAACGTCATCCTGGCGACGGGCGGCTTTGCCCGCAATGCCGAAATGCTCAGCCAGTACAACACCTCCGGAAAGTGGCCGGATCTCACGAAGATTACCGGCACCAACATGCCCGGCATCACCGGCGACGGCATCCGGATGGCGGAGGCTGTCGGCGCCGCGCTGCGCGATATGGATCAGATTCAGCTTCTGCAGACGACTCAGCCGGGAACCGGCAACTGCGTCTATGCCTATGTGGCGCCGAAGGAAGCGGCGGGCTATCTCTTCTTTAACAGCGAGGGCAAGCGCTTTATCGGAGAGGACGGACGCCGGGATGACATTTCCCTGGCCGCTCTGGCGCAGACGGATGCGCTGTTCTACATGCTGGAGAGCGCGGACGTGATCACGGACCCGGAGAACACCTATGACCTGCTGGGCGTTCCGATGACGGAGTGCATCAGCGCGGGCGCGATCATCGTGGGCGATACGCTTGAGGAGCTCTGCGAAAAGATCGGATGGGACTATGCGACGGTAAAGGCCGAGATCGACGCCTATAACGCCAATGTCGATGAAAATGCGCTGACGGATGAATACGGCCGTGCGCTGTTTACGACCAAGCTGGAGAACGGCCCATGGTATGCGATTCCGCGCACGCCTTCTGTCCATCACACGATGGGCGGCGTCGTCATCAATACGAAGACGCAGGTGCTGGATACGGAGGGCAATGTGATCGCGGGCCTGCTGGCCGCGGGCGAAGTGACCGGCGGCATTCACGGCGGCAACCGCATCGGCGGCAACGCGCTGGTGGATTGCATCACCTATGGCCGGATCGCCGGCACGCAGGCCGCAACGCTGGAGCGTTGATATTGGCCGGTATCACGGCTGTATATCGAGGGGCCTGGAACCGCGGGATTTTCGCGGCTCCAGGCCCCTTTTCTATAGGAATGAATTTAAAAAAGTATCATAAAGAAGGGAAAAACAAGAATCATGGATATTCGGAATCGGGGTCAAATCCGCTCTCTGTAGTCGCATCGCATAGAATGAAATTAGTAATTGGATCATTCACGATGCCATGTATCCAGGAGAGCATGTCTTCGGTGAGCTTTTCTTTCGGAGATCCTGGCAAATAAAGTAAAAATTCATGGTGTAAACCAATTCCGGCAGGGTGAGAAAGAATGTGAAGCACACCATCTTCAATGTATTTTGAACCTTCAATTCCGCCAATATCAAGGGAAGATACGGTCATAGAATAAGTCAATTCATCGATCTGTTTGATTTCGGAAAATGTTCCCTGGAAGTAGCTTTCATATACGGTTCCGTTTGGATAGGATTTGTCATCAGACTCTCCCATATTCATATCATGATAATATCCATAGAAAGAACCATCTGAGGAGATTTTTAGTTCGGTGCCCCATGCTCCGACTCCACTGGAATGATACGGGTGAACGGTATATGTACAAACACCTGAACATCGGTGACCAGGTGGCGCAG
>JAUNJB010000027.1:0-23908 GCA_030535375.1 Clostridia bacterium
TCGTAAAATTCTTCTAAAGCCGCTGCGAGGATTTTCTCCCGTATTTCGTCTTTCAACACTTGTGCCATATTCTCACTCCTTTCAACTTTGAACTCTTGTTCAATTATATTCTTTCATGATCTATTTGTCAAGTTTGGATAGGCAGGGTGTATTCAATTTGAAATCCTCGGTTCGATGATTCAGTTTCCTTGATTGGCGCAAGAACTCCCATGGTTGACAGAGCGTCGGGGAGTGCAAAATGGAGAGGAATAAATGGTGTATAAAGTGATGAGACAGCCTGAAAATAAGCGACGGGAAGATGTATAATAAAGAAAAGACATATGCGGGAAAATTCGTAAGCGAATATGCGGCCTAAGACCAAGAGGAGAGGCTTTCGCAGGATGATCCGGCAGAAGGGACGGATCATCAGGAATTTTACAAATAAGCAGATTGTGGAGGTATGCTATGCGGACTGTGACCCTGTTTATTGCGATGAGCATTGATGGATTTATTGCCGATAGAGATGGCGGCATGGATTGGTTGGGCGGTCAGGACCCCGATGGAGAAGAGCTGAGCACGTACAATCAGTTTATTCAAGGAATCGATACCGTGGTGATGGGATGGAACACGTACGAACAGGTGATCAATCAGGTCAAGGAGGCGGAGTGGCCGTATGCCGATATGATGACATATGTGTTTACACATCGGAACCCTCGGGCCAGAGAGCGGATCTGCTTCATAAATGCGGATGTCTGCGAATTCCTGCGCGGGCTGAAGATGCAAAAAGGCGGCGGTATTTGGATATGCGGCGGCGCGGAGATTGCGCAGCAGCTTCTTCAGGCGGGACTGATTGATGTGCTCCATCTGAATATCATGCCGACAATTTTGGGAAACGGCATTCGATTGTTCAAAGAGAGGGAGGACGAGGTGCCGCTCAGGCTCTTGAAAACGCAGAGCTACAATGGCATCACCGATGTGGTCTATACGCGCCGGAATCAGGCGGAGGAATGATGCCTCTTCTTCGTTTGACGGGTTTACAGGATGGGACAGAGTGGGTATAATGGGGAATCATTCGATAAATCGGGGTGATCGTATGTGTCATGCGGATCATGTGGAGACGGCCAAACGGGAGTTTGAAAAGAGCTTTGCAGAAGGGAGCTTTTACGACAGGCAGACGGCGGATGCGGAGCATCTCGCCCTTTTGCTGGAACTGATCGATGCAAAACCGGGCGATCGTGTGCTTGACCTGGGAACGGGCAGCGGCTATTTGGCGTTCCCGATCGCGCAGAACAATCCGAATGATGAGGTGATTGGGCTGGACATCGTGTCCGAAACGCTTGAACGCAATGCGAGGGAGGCTGCACGGAGGCGGCTCGATCATCTGCGCTTTATGTCATACGATGGGCACGGGTTCCCTTTTGAGGATGAGCACTTTTCGGTGATTGTTAGCCGGTATGCGGTACACCATTTTCCGGATTTGCCTGCAAGCGTGGCTCAAATGTATCGGGTTTTGAAGCCGGGCGGAAGGCTGATCATCTCCGATCCGACGCCCAATTTGGAGGATACGGACGGATTTGTCGATCGGTTTATGCGGATGAAGCCGGATGGCCATGTCCGATTCTATCGTCTGGAGGAGTATTGTGAGATGCTGGCGGAAGCCGGATTCCGGTTTGTCAGCAATCGGGAGACAACGATCCGCTTTCCGAGGAGGGAGCCTGAGCGGTACAGGGAGCTGCTCATGAACACTGCGCCGGATGTTTTGGAGGGATACCGGATTCAGGTGTGTGAGGATGAAATCCTGATCACCGAGAGGGTGCTGAATATGGTATTCGTCCGATAGGCGGGCGGCACGGGCTGATGGAGGGAAAGAGATGAAACTGGAAAAGACGGTGATCCTGCCGGACGGCGATGCACTGACGCTGCGCAGCATGCGCAGGGAGGACGCGCAGACTGCGCTGAAAACCCTGCGCCGGGTTGCAGGGGAGACGCTCAACATGATGCGCTACCCGGATGAATGGACGATGACGGTGGAGCAGGAGATCGAACGCATTGAGAAGGCTTGTGCGAATCCGCGCGCATTGGAGCTGGGTGCATTTCTGGACGGCGAACTGGTCGGAATCGGCGGAATCAATCCGATCTCCACGGCGGACAGAACGAGGCACAGACTGGGACTCGGTATTTCGGTGCTCAAGGCGCATTGGCATCGGGGCATTGCGACGGCGATGATGGAAACGATGATCGACGCCGCGCATGGGATGGATGTGGAGCTGATTGAGCTGTCCGCCGTCAGCGAGAATGAGCGCGCACTGGAATTGTACAGGCGGTTTGGATTCACGGAGTATGGCCGTTATCCACATGCGCTCAAGTATCGCGACGGCAGCTATGCGGACTTTGTGCTGATGCTGCTTGATGTGAAGAGGCGAAACTGACGGGCGCAGGAAACATGATAAAATGCCGGATTATGGCCGTCGATTCAGACTGGCGGCAAAGGCCTTTCTCCCCTCCAGTGGGAGGAAAGGAGCTGTCAGGCTCATTGTGAGCACTCAAGAGAGCAATTGACTAAGCAAATGAAGCCTTTTTCGAGCTTGGGGCTCTGTCCGGGAAACTCGCATAGCCGCGCTTCCGGACGTTCGGCCTGCCTTGATCCGCTATAGGCGGCAGCAGGAACCAGTCCCTCCCGCCAAATGGCTTTCCGTTTCCCTCCGTCCGCTTCCGTCACTGACGGCGACGGCTGGGAAATTCTTTGGAAACCATAAATGCTTAGTTTTTTAGAATACCCGGACGCTTGGCCCGACAGCCCCATGCGCATGGCAGCAACCCCGCCGGATTTTGACCGGCGGGGTTGTTTGATCATGCAATTTTCACTTCGGACGGAGGCGCCAGAGAGCCTATGGCCGCGGGGGAATTGAGAATCCCGATCCGCAATAAGAGGATCGAGAACCGGCGTGCGGCGGGAAAGAAGTTTTTGGAGCGGCTTTCGGCGGATAAGATCAGGGGCGCAAGCCGGGGGCAGATTGCGTGAGCGCTGGCGGGCTCTTGCCATATCGGCCGGGCTGAAATGCCGGCTGAGCAGACGGCGTGACTCAGCGGTACATGGCAAGCACGGCCTCCGCCCAGCTGTCGAGCACACGAAGCTGCTCCGGGGTGTGAAACCAGTGCTCCCCGTCCTCCATGACCGTGAGCTGGGCGTGAAACTGTGACACGAAGCGATCAACCACGCAGCGCTCGGTGAGCGTATCTTGCCCGGCATAGAGAATATGCGTCGGGATGCTCCAACGGGTGATGGGATGCGCGACAGCATACTGATTATACTGCCAGGAGAGCGTCTGGCCGAAGTCGGTCGGGATGCGCTGCTCACGCTCAAGCCTTTCCTCCGTGACGCACGCCCAGGCCATCATGTTCGCGATGAGCCGCCGCATATCGAGAACGGGCGAGACGAACAGGCAGTGTTCAAGCGGCTGATCCGCCAGCGCGAGCATGCTGAAATATGCGCCGATGCTGCTCGCATACAGCGCGGCCCGGTCAAAATGCGTCCTCATATAGCGCATGATGGCGGATAATTCCGGCGCGGCGTGCCATGGATCAAAATGATCTGCCTCGGCTGTCCGCGCGCCATGGCCCGGGAGATCCAGACTGAGCACCTGCCAGCCGTGCCGGGCGGCGATGGCTGCAAAGCGTTCCGCCTCCTCCTTGCAGCCTCCCTGACCGTGGACATAGAGATATGCCCGGTTGGAGGGCTCGCCCCAGAGCATGCAGGGAATGCCCTCCAGGGACAGCGTTTGATGGTTCACTGCGTATCACCTCGTAGCAAGAATGTCCTGCGTCTTTGTCAGCCGTCGATCCACCGATGCATCGTGGCGCATTCCTCCACGGCCATGCCGGGGAATACGCCCTCGCGCAGCGCGCAGAGGCTGTCGTCGTGCGCGCGCAGCTGAGGGAGAAGGTGCGCCCAATCCATCACACCCTGACCGAGCGGGCGGTTTTCCCACTTGCCGTCGGCGCCAAAGACGCCGTCTTTCACGTGCAGCACGGCGATTTTGCTGCCGAAGCAGGCAAGGCTGCGCTCGAGAATCTCCTGCTGGGCCTCTGGCGCGGTGGTCTGCGGGGTGACCAGATTGGCCAGATCGAAGATGACCTTGAGGTTGGGGCTGGGGACATCGCTGAGCAGGCGACGGGTCAGCTCCGGGGTATTGAGCGTGTGCAGCGCCACGGGCTCGATGCCCACGGTGCCGCCGCATGCTTCCGCCTCGCGCACGACGGCGCGCGTGAAATCGAGCAGGCGGGCGTAGGCGGCTTCGCGCTCGGATTCGTCGAAGGTAAAGTGGGTTGTTTCCGTGCCGATGCAGGCTGTTCCGAGCGTTACGCTGGATCGCAGGCAGGCGGCGAACCGGCGCTTGGCCTCCTCGCGCACGGCATCGTTCCGGTCGCTGGCGCTGACATAGCAGCCCATCACGGGCAGCGCGATATCCCGCGCGGCAAATGTGCCGCGGATCATGCGCAGCGCTTCGGGGGACATATAGGCGTCCGCGGGCGGCGGGAATGCCTTGGTGAAAGCGAGCTGTGTCGCCCGGAAGCCTGCTTCGGAGATGGCACAGGCCAGCGCCCGGGGCTCCATACGGCCGAAATCGTGGCCTCTCATGCCGATGATCACAATCATTCCTCCTCAGATGTACGGATACGGACAGTATACGACATTTTCAGGCAAAAGGGAAGGGCGCGGCCGGTTGCGGAGGCCAAAAGTTTGCGGTATAATAAAGAGAGCTTGGGCGCTCTGCGCTGCGGAGCGCGCTTTTTCCGATTATCATGCCAAACGCAGGAGGACGCATTATGGAACTCAACACCATCCTTTCCATGGTCGATCACACGCTGCTGAGCCCCGATGCCACATGGGAGCAGATCCGGGGAATCTGTGACGACGCGATGAAGTATCACACGGCGACGGTCTGCATCCCGGCCGGCTACGTGGCGCGCTGCAAGGCATACATGGCGGACAAGCCGGAGAAGGTCGGCGTATGCACGGTCATCGGCTTCCCGACGGGGTATTCCACGACCGCGAGCAAGGTCTTCGAGGCGGCGGACGCGGTGAAAAACGGCGCGGATGAGGTCGATATGGTCATCAATATCGGCATGCTCAAGGACGGATGCGATGACGAGGTGCTCGCGGAGATCAACGCGATCAAGGACGCCTGCGATGGGCACACGCTGAAGGTGATCATCGAAACGTGCCTGCTGACGCAGGAGGAGAAGGTGCGCATGTGCGGCATCGTCTCGCGCTCCAAGGCCGATTTTATCAAGACATCCACGGGCTTTTCCACGGCCGGCGCGACATTTGAGGATGTCGAACTGATGAAGGCGCACATGGCGCCGGGCAAGGGCATCAAGGCGGCCGGAGGCATCGCTTCCCTTGACGATGCGAAACGCTTCATCGAGCTGGGCGCGACGCGCCTGGGCACCAGCCGGATTGTAAAGATCGTCAAAAACGAACAGGCGTCGGGGTATTGAGTATCCGCCTGTAAAGAGAGGCGCTCTTTTCACGGGCGGAAGCGGCGCGCGTTTTTTGCCCAAAGGGGAGGAAAACGGGAGGGCGGCCGCGCGCATTTTCTAAAAAATACCAGGAAAAAACGCCTAAAAACATTGACAGCGGCTGCAAAAGCTGGTATCATAGGAAGGCAAGCCGCTCGGGGCTGGTCTGTTCAAATGCCGCATGGCTACCTAAACCCGGCGAGTAAATCATTAGGAGGTGTCACCATATGTACGCGATTATTGCGACTGGTGGCAAACAGTACCGCGTTAGTGAGGGCGACGTGATCTACATCGAGAAGATCGATGCTCAGGTTGACTCCACCGTCTCTTTCGACGTCCTGCTCGTGGGCAACGACGGCGACGTCAAGATCGGCACCCCGGTTGTCGAGGGTGTGAAGGTTGAGGGCAAGGTCGTCGGCCAGATCCGCGGCGAGAAGATCATCGTCTTCAAGTACAAGTCCAAGAAGAACTATCGCCGTAAGCAGGGCCATCGTCAGCCGTACACCAAGGTGGAAATCACCAAGATCGGCTAAGATGACCACCATCACGGTCTATACTCTTGGAGACGGCGCGCTGCGCGGCTTTGAGGCCGGCGGCCACGCCGGGGGCAAGAGGATACGAGGGTACGATTTGGTTTGCTGCGCGGTGTCCGCGCTCACGCAGACCGGCGTCAATGCGCTGGAGGCTGTGGCGGGCGTTACACCCGAGGTGGCCGTCGGCGATGGGTTTCTTCGCTGCATTCTGCCGGATGAATTGGAGGATGCGCGGATGGAACGCTCGCAGATCGTCCTTCGCACGATCATGACAGGACTGACAGACATTCAAAAAATCTATCCGAATCTGGTTCGGATACAGCACAAAGAATGGAGGCAAGCAGATGCTTACGATGAATCTTCAGCTCTTCGCTCATAAGAAGGGCACCGGTTCTTCCCACAACGGCCGCGACAGCGAGTCCAAGCGCCTGGGCGCGAAGCGCGCCGACGGCCAGTTCGTTCTGGCGGGCAACATCCTGTACCGTCAGCGCGGCACCCACATCCATCCCGGCACCAACTGCGGCATCGGCGGTGATGACACCCTGTTCGCTCTGGTGGACGGCGTGGTTCGCTTCGAGCGACTGGGCAAGAAGAAGACCCAGTGCAGCGTGTACCCGGTCGCGCAGTAATTTCCTTGCAAAAATTGAGCGCCTTAAAACAGGCGCTCTTTTTGCTTTATAGGAAATAGCGCGAAAAACCGGGCGGCGAGCACGGAAATACTTTGGCGTGCGAAGTGCTTCGGAAGGGAGAGCGTGCACGGCGTGCCTTTTTGCTTTATAGGAAATAGCGCGAAGAACCGGGCGGCGAGCACGGAAATGCTTTGGCGTGCGAAGTGCTTCGGAAGGGAGAGCGTGCACGGCGCGCTTTTTGCTTTATAGGAAATAGCGCGGAAAACTGGGCGGCGAGCACGGAAATACTTTGGCGTGCGAAGTGCTTCGGAAGTGGAAGCGCGCACGGCGCGCCTTTTTGCTTTATAGGAAATAGCGCGAAGAACCGGGCGGCGAGCACGGAAATGCTTTGGCGTGTGAAGTGCTTCGGAAGTGGGGGCGCGCATGGCGCGCCTTTTGTGCCAGGCGGATGGAACGGTAAATTTTTGCAAGGTTTTCCCCAATGCGTTGAGTTTTGGCCTCCTCACGGGATATACAGATATAGGAAATGACAAAACAACCAAAATGAAAGCGGGGAAAGACGAAAAATGAAGAAAATAGCGGGTATCTTGTTTGCGCTTCTCATGCTGCCCATGTCCGCGGGTGCGCAGGAATACTACACCCTGCCGGAAATTCGTGAACAGGCAGCAGAGGGTGGCATGAGACGTACACGGAGCCGTATGGTCTAGAGATCGCGGTGGATGTACAAGTATATTGGTATTTCATTGATTGTGACCAATGATTACTGAAGGAGGGGCCTTATGAAGCGCTCTTGCATTCTGCGTGTTTTTTTCAAAATTGCTCTATTTACACTGATAATTATGCCTCAGATAAGTATCGCAGATGACTGGATTTGCATTGCCCGGTTGTATGAGGAGTCCCCAAAAGAAGTGAATTTGAGCTTTGCAGAAGGAATACCTGTTTATATACCAAACGTATCTGAATTGCCAATTCTCGATATTCGAAAATTGTCAATAGATAGCGGCAGAACTTTAGAGAGTGAAAACATAATGAAGAATTATCCGGGATATCTTGTTGTAGAAAACCAGAGTGATTAAGAAATATCCGGTTGATAAAAGAAGATATGTTACTAACGACATAAGATATGCTATGCCGAAAATCAAGCTTTAGATTTTCAAGGATGGGCGTGGGAACGTTGACTACAAGGGCTTCATCCCGTGGGAGGATGTGCGATAAAGCAAAAGCGTTCGGGGGAGAGAAGGGAAAATGCGCCTTCCGGGGGGAGGAAGACAGGGGACAAAAGCGCCTAAAAATGCAGTGAATCTCCGTTGCTTTTTCGGTCTGTCGCGCGATTGACCGGCGTGATATAATACTTCCTGCACCATAAGAAAAAGAATCAAAAGGAAGGGAACGACATGGAGACACTGCTTTCCATTTCCATCGCGCTTTGCGCGGGCCTGCTTGTTTCGCGCTTTGTCAAGCCGCTCAAGATGCCGGCGGTTACGGGCTATCTGATCGCGGGCATTCTCATCGGGCCATATTGCCTGGGCAAGCTGGGCGTGAGCGGCCTGGGCTTTACAACCATGGCGGAGGTCAAGGCGCTGAGCCTGTTTAACGATGTGGCGCTTGGCTTTATTGCCTTTGCCATCGGCAATGAATTCAGGCTCTCGCAGCTGAGGCACACCGGCCGTCAGGCCACTGTCATCGGCATCTTCCAGGCGTTGGTCGCCGCGGTGCTGGTGGATGTGGTGCTGGTGGCGCTGCATCATTTTGTGCTGGGCGATGCGCTGCCGCTGGCCGACGCGATCACCCTGGGCGCCATCGCTACGGCGACCGCCCCGGCTGCGACGCTGATGGTTGTGCGCCAGTATAAGGCCAAGGGCAAGCTGACCGATCTGCTGCTGCCCATCGTTGCGCTGGACGATGCCGTCGGCCTGATCGTGTTTGCGGTGAGCTTTGGCGTGGCCAAGGCGATCAACTTCGGCAATTTTGATATGACGAGCATCCTCGTCGAGCCGATTCTGGAGATCATCCTCTCCCTCGTGCTCGGCTTTGTGATGGGCTCCATCTTCTCCGCCGCGGAGAAATACTTCAAATCCAACAGCAAGCGGCTGTCGCTGTCCATCACATTTGTGATCATGACCGTGGCGCTTTCGATGATCGAGTTCGAGGTTGGCGGCGTGAAAATCGGCTTTTCCTCGCTGCTGGTGTGCATGATGCTGGGCACGGTATTCTGCAACGTATGCAACTTCTCTGAGGAGATCATGGGCAAGACCGACCGCTGGACGGCTCCGCTGTTCATCCTGTTCTTCGTGCTCAGCGGCGCGGAGCTGGAACTCGGCGTGTTCAAGGATGTGTCGGTTGTGTGCATCGGCGCGGCGTATATCGTCGCCCGCTCCGTGGGCAAGTATGTTGGCGCGGGTGTGAGCGCGAAGCTTGTGCATTGTGAACCGATGATCCAGAAGTATCTGGGTATTACGCTGCTGCCGCAGGCCGGCGTGGCGCTGGGCATGTCCGTGACCGTCGCGCAGACGCTCGGAGAGGGCGGCGCAATGGTGCGCAATATCGTGCTCTTCGGCGTGCTGATTTACGAGCTGGTCGGCCCGACGCTCACGCGTATTGCGCTGACCCGCGCGGGCGACATTCAGCCGAAGGCGGAGGCTGCTGTGTCCGCGGACGACTGACCGCAATAGAATGGAAACGGTGTTTGCATGTGGGTGCGGACGCCGTTTTTTGTGCCCGAGCGGTCTGCTCCCGATCTTCTGATCTCATTGTGAAATATATGCGGCCCCGGGATAGGAAAGCGGCACAAAGTGTGATATCATATCGGGAAGAAGGGATTGCAGATGAACGCATGCTTGGAGGAATATCCATGAGCGTCGGTTTTGCCAATCTGACGGCGGAAAGACCGGTCCATGAGCATCTGTGCCGTCTATTTGAAGCGCATCCTGAAAAAGTGGGCCGTGAGAAAAAACGGCGCGGGGAGGGTGAGGTATGCGGGAAGCTGAGGCGATGGCGCTGCTGGTAAGCGCAAAGGGTGTGAGCTATGGCAGGCGCGAGATGGCGCTGCGCGCGGCGGGAAGTGCGCTGGCTGTCGTGCAGAACCCGGGCGCGTATGCCGCCCAGCTCAGCGATGAGGGCGCGGCGGCAGTGCGCCGGAACGCGCGCGACGCCGAACGATATCTGGAAAGGCTGCACAGGGACGGCGTACATCTGATCGTCCGCGGCGGCGAGGGCTATCCGGAGCGCCTCATGCAGGCGGCCCGGCCGCCGCAGTTGCTCTTTTGCTGGGGCAAGGCCGATCTGTGTGATCCCTTCCCGCTGGCGATCGTGGGCACGCGAGGGGCGAGCAGCTACGGGCTGCGGCACACGCGCGCCATCGCGCGGGAATTGGCCGGAGCGGGCATGTGCGTCATCTCGGGACTGGCGGTGGGCATCGACGCGGCGGGACATATGGGCGCGCTGGATGCGGGCGGGCGCACGGTGGCCGTGCTGGGCGGTGCGCTTGACCGGTTTTATCCGGCGGAGAACCGCGCGCTGATGCGTCAGATTCTCGATATGGGCGGAAGCGTGGTGACGGAATATCCGATGGGCGTACCGCCCAGCCGGTACAGCTTTCTGGAGCGCAACCGCATCGTGGCGGGGCTGGCGCTGGGCGTGCTGGTGACCGAGGGGCCGCGCAGGAGCGGCGCGCTGCGCACGGCGCAGGATGCGCTCGACGAGGGGCGCGAGGTGTTCGCATTGCCGGGGGACGTGGACAGCGAGGGATCACAGCTGCCCAACCGGCTCATCGCGGAGGGCGCGCATTTGGTGACATGCGCGCAGGATATTTTGGATATGCTGGTCATTGAACCGCGGGTCGGGATGACGAATGCGGCGGGCATACCGGGGAGCCGGGAGGCGCCGGGGCGGAGCGGTGAAAAAGCCTCGGGTGATGCGCGCAGGAAAAGCGCGCCGCGCCTGCCGCCGGATCTCGGAGAGCAGGAGAGAGCGGTCTTTCAGGCGCTGGCGTGCGGCGATCAGGACTTTGACGCGATTTGCGCGGCGACGGCGATCTCGCCCGGGGAGCTGGGGACGCTGCTGATGATGATGGAGCTGGATGGTTACATTGAGGCGCTGGCCGGATGCCGCTATGCGCTGAGCCGGGAAATGCGCGCGTGAGGAGACCGGCGTCCTTTAAGTACAAAAGAGTGGTATAAAATCCGCTAATAAGGAAGAAACTTTCCCGGAAATCCAAATTACGTGCTTGACAGATCGAAAAAGGGCTGGTATGCTTTTCAAACGTATAGAGATTTGCCTGCGCCGGCGGTTTGCATAGAAGCCTGCGGCGGCAAAGCGCGGCACGGAGGGAAGCGGGTGCGGCTCGCTTTTTTCGGCGCATGTATTTTTGCGGCTCGTCCGCAGACCTGGAGGAATCGATTTGAGCAGTCATAAGCCGGCATATAAGCTGGTGATCGTGGAGTCGCCTGCCAAGGCGCGCACCATATCCAAATTCTTGGGCAGGACATATAAGGTGGAGGCATCCAACGGCCACGTGCGGGATCTGCCCAAGTCTCAGCTGGGCGTCGACGTGGAAAACGGCTTTGAGCCGAAGTATATCACCATTCGCGGGCGCGGCGAGGTGCTCGAGCGCATCCGCAAGGAGGCCAAGGGCGCCAAGTCCATCATCCTGGCGACCGACCCGGACCGCGAGGGCGAGGCCATCTCCTGGCATCTGGCGACCATACTGGGCATTGATCCGCAGAGCGCCTGCCGCGTGGAATTCAATGAGATCACGGAGAAGACGGTCAAGAGCGCCATCAAAACGCCCCGACCGGTCAATATGGAGCTGGTCAGCGCCCAGCAGGCGCGCAGGCTGCTTGACCGCCTGGTCGGATATAAGATCAGCCCGCTGCTGTGGGTGAAGATTAAAAAGGGTCTGTCGGCCGGCCGCGTGCAGTCCGTCGCCACGCGCATGATCGTCGACCGCGAGCAGGAGATCGATACGTTCGAGCCGGAGGAGTACTGGCATGTCACGGCACAGCTGCGCGCGGGCGGCCAGACGCTGCCGGCCAAGCTGTATGCGCTCGATGGCGAGCGGGTCGCGCTGCATAACGGCGGCGCGGCCGAGGAGGCCCGCGCGCGCATCGCGCAGGGAGGCTTTGCCGTAAAGAGCGTGAAGCGCGGAGAGCGCCGTAAGCACCCCGCGCCGCCGTTTACCACCTCCAATCTGCAGCAGGAGGCCAGCCGTAAGCTCGGCTTTACGACCTCCAAGACGATGCAGATCGCACAGCAGCTCTACGAGGGCGTGGATATCGAGGGACGCGGCACGCTGGGCCTGATCTCCTACATCCGTACCGACAGCGTGCGCCTCTCCGAGGAGGCCGTCGCCGCCGTGCGTGAAATGATTGGCGAGCGCTACGGCGCGGAATTCGTGCCGGAGAAGCCCGTCGTCTACAAGGGGCGCAAGAGCGCGCAGGACGCGCACGAGGCCATCCGCCCCACCAATCTGGAGCTGCGGCCGGAGGAGATCAAGGCCTCGCTCACGCGGGACCAGTTTAACCTCTACAGGCTGGTGTATCTGCGCTTTGTCGCCTGCCAGATGGCGGATGCCGTTTATGAGACGCAGCAGATCGAGATCGCCTCGGACGCGGGCGTGACGCTGCGCTCAAGCGGCGAGCATCTCAAGTTTGCGGGCTTCACCGCCGTCTATGAGGAGAGCAGGGACGACGCGCAGGAGGATGAGCCGCAGGCCGTGCTTGCGGATGTCGCGGAGGGCATGCAGGCGGCCGTGGAGAGCACGGAGGCTACGCAGCATTTCACACAGGCCCCGCCGCGCTATACCGAGGCGTCGCTCGTGCGCGCGCTGGAGGAGAAGGGCATCGGCCGGCCGTCCACCTACGCGCCGACGATATCCACCATCCTGGCGCGCGGCTATGTGATGCGCGAAAAGAAGCAGCTTTATCCCACGGAGCTGGGCGTGATGATCACCGATATGATGAAGGAATACTTCGCCGATATCGTGGACATCGCGTTCACCGCGGGCATGGAGGAGCAGCTTGACGAGGTCGAGGAGGGCCAGCTCGACTGGCGCAAGGTGCTCGAGGAATTCTATGGCCCGTTTGAACAGACGCTCAAAAACGCCGAGGAGAAGATCGAGAAGATCGAGATCAAGGACGAGGTGTCCGACGTCGTATGCGACAAGTGCGGCGCGATGATGGTCTACAAGCTCGGGCGGTTTGGCCGGTTCCTCGCCTGCCCGAATTTCCCGGAGTGCCGCAATACCAAGGCCATCCAGGTGGAGATCGAGGCCCCCTGCCCCAAGTGCGGCGCCAGACTGCTGGAGAAGACATCGCGCAAGGGACGCAAATTCTACGGCTGTGAGCGCTATCCGGACTGCGATTTCGTCTCCTGGGAGATGCCGGTCAAGGAGAAGTGCCCCAAGTGCGGCAGCTACATGGTTTTCAAGCGCGGCAAGAAGGAGAATTACTACCTTTGCGCTAACGAGGCGTGCCGCGAGAAGGTTGCCGTCCCCGCGGAGGACGAGGAGAAGGAATAAACACGCGTGCCCCGCTGATTGGATTGTCGGCGGGGCTTTCTTTACACTGAGAAAGAATCGGGGTATAATGAGCCGTGCGGCGGCGAAAACGGCCGCATGCCAAGGAGGAATCATGGAAAAAGCAACCGTCATCGGCGCGGGACTCGCGGGCTGCGAGGCGGCGTGGCAGCTGGCCCGCCGGGGAATCCCCGTCACGCTGATTGAGATGAAGCCCGGAAAATTCACACCCGCGCACCGCAGCGCGGGATTTGCGGAGCTGGTCTGCTCCAATTCGCTGCGCAGCGATCAGCTGACCAATGCCGTCGGCCTGCTCAAGGAGGAGATGCGCCAGCTTGGCAGCGTGATCATGCGCTGCGCGGATGAGACGCGCGTGCCAGCGGGCGGCGCCCTGGCCGTCGACCGGGCGGCATTTTCTGAAAAGGTGACGCGGGCCATGCGCACGCATCCGCTGATCGAGGTGGCGGAGCGGGAGGTCTGCGAGCTGCCGGATTCCCCGGTGATCATCGCCACCGGACCGCTGACCAGCGACGCCCTGGCGCAGAGGATTGCCGCGCTTGAGGGGCTTGAGACGCTCAACTTCTACGATGCGGCCGCGCCGATCGTCTCCGGGGAGTCGCTTGACATGAGCCGCGTGTTCCGCCAGGGGCGGTACGGCCGCGGGGACGATTACCTCAATTGCCCGATGAACCGCGAGGAATATGAGGCGTTTTACCGCGCGCTGCTCGACGCGGAAAAGGCTGAGGTGCACGGCTTTGACGGCACGCAGGTGTTTGAGGGCTGCATGCCCATCGAGGTGATGGCCGCGCGCGGGGAGATGGTGATGGCCTTTGGGCCGATGAAGCCGGTGGGGCTTGTCGATCCGCGCACGGGCCGCGAGCCCTACGCCGCCGTGCAGCTGCGCGCGGAGAACAGGGAGGGCACGATGTACAACCTCGTGGGCTTTCAGACGCGGCTCAAGTGGGGCGAGCAGCGCCGCGTGTTCTCGATGATTCCGGGCCTTGAGCACGCCGAATTCCTGCGCTATGGCGTCATGCACCGCAACACATTCCTGCATTCGCCGGGCTTCCTTGACGAACACTACCAGATGATCGCCCGCCCGGGCACGTACTTCGCCGGACAGATGACCGGCGTGGAGGGCTATGTGGAGAGCGCGTCGAGCGGGCTTGTCGCGGGCGTCTCCCTGGCGCGCAGGATGCTGGGGCTTGAGCCGGTCGATTTCACGGATCTGACGGCTATCGGCGCGCTGGCGCATCACGTCGCGCACGCTGCGGGCGACTTCCAGCCGATGAACGCCAACTTTGGGCTGATCGCCCCATATGAAAGGCGGATTCGCAACAAGCAGGAGCGCTATGGCCACATCGCCGCGCGGTCGCTCAACGTGATTGAGGCACTGCGCAGCAATCCGCTGGCGTGTGATTTCTGTGAGGAGGCACGGTGCTGACCTGCCGCAACTGGCGCTGTGCAAATCGGGCACGGTATGATATAATGACAGTGCGAGGCCATTGAGCGGTTTTGCATCAAAGGAGGAATTATTTTATGGCACTGAAGGGCACGACCATCTGTGCCGTTTTAAAGGACGGCAGGATTGCCGTCGCGGGCGACGGCCAGGTGACGATGGGCGAATCGACGATTTTTAAGGCGACGGCGCAGAAGGTGCGCCGCATTTACGGCGGCAAGGTCGTCACGGGCTTTGCGGGCACGGTGTCCGACGCGTTCGCGCTGTGCGACCGCTTCGAGGCGAAGCTCGAACAGTACAGCGGCAATCTCGAGCGCGCGGCCGTGGAGCTGGCGCAGGAGTGGCGCGCGGACAAGGCGATGCGCAAGCTGGAGGCGATGCTCATCGTCGCCAGCGGGCAGACGCTGATGATCGTCTCCGGCACGGGCGAGGTCATCACGCCGGATGACGGCGTGGCCGCGGTCGGCTCCGGCGGCAATTATGCGATGGCCGCCGCGCGCGCGCTCAGGGAGAACACCGATCTCTCCGCGCATGAGATCGCAGAAAAGGCGCTGCATATCGCGGCGGATATCTGCGTGTTTACCAACCACAACGTGATCGTTGAGGACGCTTGATCTCCCCGCGATCCGCGAGATAATATGAGGTGATTCCATGGAACTGACGCCCAAGCAGATCGTGCGGGAGCTCGATCGCTATATCATCGGCCAGGACGAGGCCAAGCGCGCGGTCGCCGTGGCGCTGCGCAACCGGTATCGCCGCGCGCAGCTGCCGGCGGAGATCCGCGACGAAATCGTCCCCAAGAATATCCTGATGGTCGGTCCCACCGGCGTGGGCAAGACGGAGATTGCGCGCCGCCTGGCCAAGCTGGTGGACGCGCCGTTTGTCAAGGTGGAGGCGACGAAGTTCACCGAGGTCGGCTATGTCGGACGCGATGTGGAGAGCATCATCCGCGATCTGGTGGAGGCCAGCGTGCGCATCTGCAAGCAGAAGGCCAGCGAAAAGGTCAAGGCCAGGGCGACGGTGCTCGCCGAGGACCGCATTGTGGACATCATTCTGCACCCCAACCGCAAGCCGGTGAACCCGATTGACATGCTGCTGGGCAACAAGCCCAAGCAGCCCGAGCTTCCTGCGGAGGAGAAGCAGCGCGTCGCCCAGCGCGCGGAGGAGCTGCGCGGCCAGCTGATGCGCGGAGAACTGGAGGATTACGAGATCGAGGTCGAGGTGGAGGATGCGCCCAGGGACGTAGAGATCAACGGCGCGAGCGTCAATATCGGCTCAGTGATGGGCGATATGCTGCCCAAGAAGACCAAGATGCGCCGCATGAAGGTCGCCGATGCGCGCCGCGTGCTCGTCGCGGATGAGGAGAGCAAGCTCATCGATATGGACGCCGTGACCGAGGAAGCGCTGCGCCGCGCGGAGCAGGATGGCATTGTCTTCATCGACGAGATTGACAAGGTGGCCGGCCGCTCCACGAACGGCCCGGATGTCAGCCGCGAGGGCGTGCAGCGCGACATTCTGCCCATCGTCGAGGGCAGCACGGTGAATACCAAGTACGGCGTGGTGAAGACGGATTACATGCTCTTCATCGCCGCGGGTGCGTTCCATGTCTCGAAGGTGACGGATTTGATCCCGGAGCTTCAGGGACGCTTCCCGGTGCGCGTGAGCCTGAAGCCGCTGACGCAGAGCGATTTCAAGGAGATTCTCTCCAAGACGGACAACGCGCTCACGCGCCAGTATGAGGCGCTGCTTGCCGTCGATCACGTGCATCTGCGCTTTGAGGAATCCGCGCTCGACGCGCTGGCACATGCCGCGCAGATGGAAAACGAGACGAAGGAAGACATCGGCGCGCGCCGGCTGCATACGCTCTTTGAAAAGATGCTGGAGGATATCTCCTTCAACGCGGGCGCCGATATGCCGGACGTCGATGTGGTGATCAACGGAGACTACGTCCGCGAGCACCTTGAGCAGGATGCCAAGAAGGCGGATTTGAAGCGGTACATCCTGTGAAGCGGGAGGGCCTGAGCGAAAGGCCGTTTTCGTGAAGGGCGGCATGGCGCGCGGACAAAGGACGGCAATGCCCGGGAGGGCGCACGCTGCCGTGGCCGGGCAATACGCCGGTGCCGGCGGCCTTTCATTTGGAAAGGGCGGCTTTTTGCCGCGGGCAGGACGACGGAGGAAGCCATGAAGAGACACGCCTATTTGATCATCGTCCATCAGCATCTGGAGCTGCTGGAAAGGCTGATTCGCGTGCTGGACAGCGACGCGGCGGATTTTTACATCCACATCGACCGCCGCGTCCGGGAGGTCGACGAAAGCCGTCTGCTCGCCTGCATGGAAAGATCGCACGGGCGGATCTTTCGCCGGTATAAGATCACGTGGGGCGCGGATACGCTGGTGCGCTGCGAGATGTTCCTGCTCAAGCAGGCGGCCCGGGGACGGTATGACTACTATCACATGCTCTCGGGAACGGATATCCCGCTGAAGACCGGCGCGCAGATCGAGGCTTTTTTTGAGCAACAGACAGACAGCTTCATCGAGTTCAAGGAGGAGACGGATCACACCGCGACCCTGGAACGCGTGCGCTACTATTATCCGCTGCAAAACCTGATCGGCAGGCCGGTGAAGGACGGCGGGATTTGGCGCGGGCTGCTGGATCAGCTTTCCTATGAATGCATCAAGGTGCAGCGCGCGCTGGGCATCGACCGCACCAAGGGCGCGCCGTTTGCCTACTGCCGGGGAAGCAACTGGTTCTCCCTCTCCGATGAGCTCACGCAGTATGTGGTGCAAAACGAGAGGCTCGTCCGGCGCTACTTCTATCACTGCATGGTGTCGGATGAGATGTTCCTGCAGTGCGTGGCCTGCGCCTCGCCCTATCGTCAGAGGATTGTGCGGGATAACCTGCGCCTCATCGACTGGCAGCGCACGGAGCACGATGGATGCTCCCCGCACACCTTCACGATGGAGGACTGGCCGCAGCTGATCGATAGCGGCAAGCTCTGGGCGCGCAAGTTTGACCCTCGCGTCGACCAGAAGGTCATTGACGCCCTGTACGCCCGGCTGGAAGCGGGAAAGGACGCTGCGGATGGGCGCGGATAGGGCGCCGCGGTGAAATTGTCATTGACAACGCCAAAAAAGCGCGATATAATACGCATACTGAAATAGTTTCCCGCTGAAAAAGAGGAGTACGCGCGATCCGCCGGCAGAGAGGGCAGGCCCATAGGCTGCAAGGTCGCCCGGGAGAGGATGGGCGCGGAATGTCGCTTTGGAGGGTGCAGGGGTAGCAACCTGCGCGGGCGCGCCCGATACAGCGCACAGAGGCGTTCATCCCCTGCGGATGAGCGCGAAACAAGGTGGTACCACGCAGGCACGCTGCGTCCTTTGGGACGGCGTGCCTGTTTTTGTTGGCGTGAGAAACGGGAGGTGTAACGATGAATCTGAGCCTTGATATGATCCCCGGGCTGTGCGTATTGCTGGCGGGCGCGATGATCGCGTATTTCGCCAAGTGGCTGTGCCGGAAGCCGCAGAATGTGCCGCAGATCAAGCTGCTGGGCACCGGGATGGCCATCATGGGCGCTATCCTGATCTTCTTGCCGTGACGCAGAAAGGAATCGAATATGGACACGAACAAAACCGCACAGATGGCCAAGGTCTATAACCCGCAGGCGATTGAGGGCGATCTCTATCGCGAGTGGGAGGAGAGCGGCGCGTTTACCGCGCACCGCGTGCCGGGCAAAAAGCCCTTTACCATCGTCATGCCGCCGCCCAACATCACCGGCCAGCTGCATATGGGCCACGCGATGGACGGCGTGATGCAGGACAGCCTTACCCGCTATCACCGCATGAAGGGCGACCCGACGCTTTGGCTTCCGGGCACGGATCACGCCTCCATCGCCACCGAGGTCAAGATCGTGGAGGCGATGCGCAAGGAGGGACTGGATAAGCACGATGTGGGCCGCGAGGAATTCCTGCGGCGCGCATGGGACTGGAAGAACGAGTACGGCGGACGCATCGTGCGCCAGACGCGCCGCATGGGCAACAGCTGCGACTGGAGCCGGGAGCGCTTCACGATGGACGAGGGCTGCTCCAGGGCCGTCACCGAGGTGTTCAACCGCCTGTACGAGAAGGGCCTGATCTACCGCGGCAACCGCATGGTCAACTGGTGCCCGTGCTGCAATACGTCGATTTCCGATGCGGAGGTCGAGTATGAGGAGAAGGAGGGCAATTTCTGGCATCTCCTGTATCGCGTCAAGGAGACGGGCGAGATGCTGGAGCTGGCGACCACCCGCCCGGAGACCATGCTCGGCGATACGGCCGTGGCCATCAACGGCGAGGACGAGCGCTATGCGCATCTGCACGGCTGCCATGTGATCCTGCCGCTGCTTGACAAGGAGATCCCGATCGTCTGCGACGAGCACGCCGATATGACCAAGGGCACCGGCGTGGTGAAGATCACCCCGGCGCACGACCCGAACGACTTTGAGGTCGGCCAGCGCCACAATCTGCCCATCGTCCGCGTGTTCACCTACGAGGGACGCATGACCGGCGCCGCTGAGAAGGCCGAGAACGACGCGCTCTTTGCAAGCGGCAAGGCATCCGTCGGGGAGCCGCGCGTGCTCGACTGCGGCAAGTATGCCGGCATGACGACGATGGAGGCCCGCAAGGCGATCGTGGCCGATCTCACGGCCGCGGGATGCCTCAAGAAGGTGGAGCCGCTGCGCCATGAGGTCGGCACCTGCTATCGCTGCCACACCACCATCGAGCCGATGGTGTCCAAGCAGTGGTTCGTCCGGATGGAGCCGCTGGCCAAGCCCGCCATCGAGTGCGTGAAGAACGGCCGGACCCGCTTTGTGCCCGACCGCTTTGCCAAGAACTACATGACCTGGATGGAGAATATCCGCGACTGGTGCATCTCCCGCCAGCTCTGGTGGGGCCACCGCATCCCGGCGTGGTATTGCCGGGACTGCGGCGAGGTCATTGTCGCGCGGGAGACGCCAACGGTCTGTCCCAAGTGCGGCTGTACGCACCTTGATCAGGACGAGGACGTGCTGGATACCTGGTTCTCCTCGGCGCTTTGGCCGTTCTCCACGCTCGGCTGGCCGGATAAGACGGAGGATCTTGAATACTTCTATCCGACCAGCGTGCTGGTCACCGGCTATGATATCATCTTCTTCTGGGTGGCGCGCATGATCTTCTCCGGCTGCGAGCAGATGGGCGAGACGCCGTTCCACACCGTGCTGATTCACGGTCTGGTGCGCGACGCGCAGGGACGCAAGATGAGCAAGTCCCTGGGCAACGGCGTCGATCCGCTGGAGGTCATCGATCAGTACGGCGCGGATGCGCTGCGCTTCTCGCTGATCATGGGCGTCAGCCCCGGAAACGATATGCGCTTCTCTACGGACAAGGTGGAATCCGCGCGTAATTTCGCCAACAAGATCTGGAACGCGAGCCGCTTTGTGCTCATGAACCTCGGCGACGCCGCGGAGGACATGGAGGGCAAGGCGTTCTCCGCCGCGGATAAGTGGATTCTCGCCCGCCTGAACGACACCATCCGTGAGGTGACCGCGCACTTTGAGGAGTACGATCTCGGCCTGGCAGCGCAGAAGATCTACGACTTCGCGTGGAGCGAATTCTGCGACTGGTATATCGAGCTGGCGAAGGTCAGCCTTGGCGGCGGGAACGGCGCGGCGACGCGCGCGGTGCTGCGTCACGTGCTCATCAGCCTGCTGAAGCTGCTGCATCCGTTCATGCCTTTCATCACGGACGCGGTGTTCCGCTGCATCCCCGGCACGCAGGGCACGATCATGCTTTCCGACTGGCCGCAGGCGAACGACGCCTATGACTTCGCCGCGGAGGCGCGCGAGATGGAGGGCGTCATGGACGTCATCCGCGCGGTGCGCAACCTGCGCGCGGAGATGAACGTGGCCGTCGGCAAGCGCGCGCACCTCATCGTTCGCCCGAAGGCGGGCTGGGAAACGGCCATGCAGGGCGCGGACGAGTATCTGAAGCGCCTGGCCTGGGTGAGCGAGATGCAGATGATCGCGGACGGCGACGTGGCCCCGGGAAAGACGGTTTCCGCCGTCAGCGAGGCGGCAGAGCTGTTCATTCCGCTGGGCGACCTGGTCGACATCGACAAGGAGATTGCGCGCCTGACGAAGGAGCGCGACGGCGTGGAGCGCGACATCCAGCGCGCCGAAGGGAAGCTGAATAACCAGGGCTTCCTGGCCAAGGCGCCAGCGCAGCTCGTCGAGCAGGAGAAGGAGAAGCTCGGCATCTCCCGCGACAAGCTCGTCAAGCTGAACGCACGCATCGACGATCTGAGGAACATGTAAGGGACAGCGGGCGGAGGGAACTCCCTTCGCCCGCGTTTTCAAAGGAAGGAATGCCCATGACCGAGCAGGAGGCCATTGAAAGAATCCACAGCGTCTATCCCACGGGAAGGAAGCACGGCGTGGAAAACATGCGCGCGCTGATGGCGCGGCTTGGAAACGCGCAGAATGCGCTGACCATGGTGCACGTCGCGGGAACAAACGGCAAGGGCTCGTGCTGCGCGATGATTGAGCGCGTCATGCGCGAAGCCGGATGCAGGACGGGGCTGTATACCTCGCCCTATATCGAGCGCTACAACGAGCGCATCCGGATCAATGGCGTGCCCGTCTCCGGCGATCTGCTGGCGCGGCTGGTGGAGCGCGTCTGGCCGGCCGTGGAGGCCTGCGAGCGCGAGGGCGTGCACATCACGGAGTTTGAGCTGGGCACGGCGCTGGCGTTTGTCTGTTTCGCGCAGGAGAAGGTGGATGTCGCGATCATCGAGGTGGGGCTTGGCGGCCGGCTCGATCCCACGAACATCATCCGCCCGAAGGTGGCGGTGATTACCGAGGTGGGCATGGATCATATGCAGTATCTCGGCGGCACGATTGAGGAGATCGCGCTGGAGAAGGCGGGCATCATGAAACGCGGCGTGCCCGTCGTATTGGGACCGCAGGAGAAGGCCGCGCACGGTGTGCTGCTGGCGGCGGCCAAGGGGCTTAATGTGCCGGTGGTCGAGCTGCATCCCGAGAACATGGTGCAGACGAGCCGGAGCGTTACGTTCAATGCGGCGTTCGGCGGGGAGCGCATGAAGCGCCTGACCGTCGGCCTGAGCGGCGGACATCAGGCGGGAAATGCGTGCGCCGCGCTGGGCGCGCTGGGCGTGCTCAGACGATGCGGGTTCAGGATTCCGCAGGACGCCGTCCGGCGGGGCATGGCGGATGTGCGCTGGCCGGGGCGGCTGGAGCACTTCGGCGGGGTGATCCTCGACGGCGCGCACAATGATCCCGGTGTGCGCGCGCTCTGCGCATACTGCGACAAGTGGCTGCCGAGGGACAAGGTCGTGCTGCTCACCGGCATGATGCGCGACAAGGAGACGGACAGGATGGCCGAGCGGTTGTCCGGCCGCGTGCGCTGCGTCGTTTGCGCGCAGCCAAGGGTTCCGCGCGCGATGGAGGCGGGCGAGCTGGCACAGGCGTTTGCCCGTCATGGCTGCCGCGCGCAGGCCGTGCCGGACGCGGCGCAGGCGCTCTGCGCGGCCCGCGCGCTGGCGGGGGAGGATGGCATGGTGCTGGCGGCGGGGTCGCTCTATCTGATCGGTGAGATACGCTCGCTTTTGAGGCGGGAAAAGGAGTTTTCGGATGTCATTTGAGCACATCAGCGTCATGCTCATGCCCACGGTGGACATGCTGAATGTCCGCGAGGGCGGGATGTATGTGGACGGCACGCTCGGCGGCGGCGGGCACAGCGCGGAGATTCTGCGCAGGCTCGGCGGTACGGGGCATCTTTACGGCATCGACCGGGATAACGATGCCCTTGCCGCGGCGGCGGAGCGCCTGGGCGGCGCGGGCAATTTCACGGCGATAAAAGGCAATTTTCACGATGTGCGCGCGCTGCTGGCCGCCCGCGGCGTGACGAAAATCGACGGTATGATGGTGGATTTGGGCGTCAGCTCCTATCAGCTGGATACGGCGGAGCGCGGCTTTTCCTATCACGCGGACGCGCCGCTCGATATGCGGATGGATCAGGATCAGACGCTGACCGCGCAGGAGATCGTCAACACCTGGGACAAGGCGGAGCTCACCCGCATCCTGCGCAACTATGCGGAGGAGAAGTGGGCGGCGCGCATTGCGGACATCATCATCGAGCACCGTGCCAAAGCGCCGCTTCGAACGACGGGCGATCTGGTCGCGTGCGTCGACGCGGCCATCCCCAAAAAGATTCGCATGCAGGACAGCGGACACAGCGCCCGGCGGACGTTTCAGGCGCTGCGCATCGCGGTCAACGATGAGCTCGATCCGCTCAAAAATGCGCTTGAGGACATGGCCGATATGCTGGCGCCCGGCGGCCGTCTGGCCATTTTGACATTTCACTCGCTGGAGGATCGGATTGTCAAACAGACGCTGCGCAGGCTGGCCAACCCCTGCACCTGCCCGCCGAGGATTCCCGTGTGCATCTGCGGGAAGAAGCCCACGGTGCGCGTGCTCGGCGGCGGAGGCGTCAAGCCTTCGGCGGAGGAAGTGGAACAAAATCCGCGTGCCAGGAGCGCCATGCTCCGCGGCTGCGAGAAGCTGGAGGACGAGAAATGATGAGACGCAGGGATCGTGAAGTCACCGATTTGGCGGAGATGACGGCCATCATGGACAGGTGCGACGCGGTGTCGGTCGCTTTCGCGGGGGAGACGCCCTATGTCATCCCGATGAGCTTTGGCTATGTCTGCGAGGATGGGCATGTTTGCCTGTATCTGCATTGTGCGGGCGTTGGCGAGAAGATCACGCGTATGCAGGCTGATCCGCATGCGGCATTTGCCATGTACACCGGCACGGAGCTGATCGAGGGGCCGTCGGCGTGCAGCTATTCGACCACATACGAGAGCGTGTGTGGCAGCGGCGTGCTGCGCCGGCTTGAAAAAGAGGACAAGCGCGCCGGGCTTGAGGCCATCATGGCGCACTACGCCCCGGAAAAGGAATTCTCGTTTGAGGACAGGATGCTCGCGGCGGTCACCGTGTTGTGCCTTGACGTGCAGGCCATAAGCGGCAAGCGGCGGGCCGGATGATCAGACGGCAGATACAATGCGGCAATATACAAGACGGATTTGGAACCATGCGCACAGCGCTGGTTCCATTTTTTGCTTGATAGGGAATTGCAAAAAAACGGGCGCGTTCGCCCTCATCGGGCAATTTGCAGCGATTTTCGGGAGGAAAGCGGCCGTTTTTGTATTTGTGGTGTTGACATAAGTCCGAAATCG